>JACOUE010000005.1 GCA_016178045.1 Chloroflexota bacterium | reverse complement strand
CGGGCCCGTGGCCAGCGTCGCCCCCGTGAAGACGACGCTGTTCTTCCCCTCGTAGAGCCGCGCCTGCAGGAGCTCGCCCACCTCCAGCGGCGCCCACGACACGCTCAGGTTCCCCCGCTGGCGGTCCTCCTCGAACCAGACGATGCGCTGGGGGTCGTCCTCCTCCACCGCCGCCGCGACGCCTTCGACCAGGCCTTTGACGGCCGCCTGCAGACCAGCCGTCTCGGCGGTCAGCAGCTCCTGGTTTACGAGCGGCACGTCCGCACCGGCCAGGCTCTCCTGGAGGCGGCCGAGCAGGTCGGCGACCTGGGTGAGGGGCAGGCGCAGGTTGTCCCAGGCGACCTCCACCCCCGGCCAGTCTGGCTGCACCCGCATGGAGCGGTTGATGAGGAGGCGGTAGTCGTACTCGGCCGGGTCGGGGGCGTGCTGGCGCAGGAAGGAGCGGGCCGCCTCCGCCAGCTCCCGCAGGCGGGGCCGCGCCCGCTCGACCGACTGCACCAGCGCCGCGGCCATCCCCACCAGCTCCCCGCCCGGCCCCAGCGGCGCCGCGATCCGCCGGGCGCTGGTCCGCGCCTCCTGGGCCAGGCGCTGGCAACGTTCCAGCAGCTCCTCCACGTCGCCCTCGCGGGCGGAGAACCCCAGCTGGCGCGTGGCCTCGTCCTCCAGGTGGTGCGCCTCGTCGATCACCAGGTCCTCGTACGGAGGGATGATGTGGCCGCCGCTGGTCACGTCCGATAGCAGGAGGGCGTGGTTCACTACCACGATGTGCGCCGCCTCCGCCCGCCGGCGTGCCCGCAGGAGGAAGCAGGTGCCATCCTGGACGAACGGGCAGTTGTCGGCGGTGCACTGCGATTCCTCGGCGCTGAAGCGGCGCCAGATCGCCTCCTCGCGGTCGTACAGCCGCAGCTCGGCCCGGTCCCCGGTATCGGTCTCGGTCAGCCAGATAAGGAGGCGGGCGATCATCTTGGCCTCGTCGTCGCTGACGGCGGCGGCGCCCGGCTGCATGGCGGCGAGCCGCCGCAGGCAGAGGTAGTTGCGACGCCCCTTCAGGACCGCGGTCCGCAGGGGCCCGCCGTCGGTCTCGCCGGCGTCGAGCAGGGCCCGCAGCGCCGGTATGTCCTTCCCCTGGAGCTGCTCCTGGAGGTTGATGGTGTTGGTCGAGAGGACGACCCGCCGCCCGTTGGCGAGAGCGTACAGCGCGGCCGGGATCAGGTAGGCCAGCGACTTTCCCGTCCCCGTCCCCGCCTCCACGATGAGCCGCTCTCCCTCGTTCAGCGCCTCGGTCACGGCGGCGACCATCGCCTTCTGCTCCGGCCGCTCCTCGAAGTTGGGCAGCGCCTCCGGCCGCGCCGCCCCCGCGGCGAGGTCGGGCACCCCGCCGGCGGCCCGTGCCTCGTCCAGGGCCTCGCGGAAGAAGAGGCGACCGGGCCACCGGGTGGCGGACAGCCAGGCGTCCACCTGCGCCAGCAGCCCGGAGGTCAGGGAGGCCGCCCGCCGGCGCAGGGCCTGGAACACGCCCATCGCCGCCGTCGCGTCCGGCAGGGCGCGGTGGGGGGACGTCAGCGGCACCTCGAACAGGGCGGCCAGGAAGCGCAGGTTGTACTCGGGCTGGCCGGGCAGGAGCATCGTCGCCAGCTCCGCCGTATCGAAGACGAGGTCGCCGTGGCGGACCCCCTTCGCGTCGAGAAAGGGCAGGTCGAAGCCGGTGATGTTGTGGCCCACCAGGGGGCAATCGCCCAGGAACGTCTCCAGGTCGGAGGCGATCACCTCCAGGATGGGGGCCCCGCCCACGTCCTCGTCGCTGATGCCGGTGAGGGCACGCACCGCCTCAGGTATGGCGCGGTGGGGGTTGACGAAGCTGACGAACCGATCGACGACGCCCTCGTGGTTGAACCTGACGGCGCCGATCTCGATGATGGCGTCGTTCTGGGGGTCGAAGCCGGTGGTCTCGAGGTCCAGGGCGACGAAGGCGTCGGACAAGGCGAGGCTATTGTAGCACCGCCCTACTTAAGGAAGGCCACCGTCTCCGCGAAGGGCTGCAGTTGCCTCACGTTCAGCCCGGCCCCGGCGTAGTACCGCCCTGCCCGCAGCAAGGCCAGCATCTGCTCCTGCCCAGACGGGCCCGTACCGGGCGACTCCAGTTCCTCCTCGAACACGGTGACGAAGCAGCCCACCCCCTGCGTCGAGTGGCAGTCGCTGGCGCCGATGCCGCGCCTGCCCAGCACCCGCGCCACCTCCAGGGCGAACGCGTTCTCGCGGGGCGTGCAGCCGCCGTTGGCGACCTCCAGCTCGTCCACCAGCTGGAAGACGGGCAGCTCGGCCGCTTGCTTTGGGGTGAGGTCAAACGGCGGCCGGCCGTCGCGGCGGAAGTGGACGGGGTCGAAGAAGTGGCGGAACGGGTGCGCGGCGATCATGAACCCGCCCACCTCGTCCACCGCCTTGCGCAGCTCGCTGATCTTGCGGATGCCCGGCACGTAGCGCGTCAGCCCCACCACGATTATGTGCCCCACGTCCGTCGACACCTCCATGCCCCGGCTGACGAAGAGGCCAGACTGCTCGCGGAACTCCTCGATCTGGTGGTCGTCCCAGGCGCGGTCGTGCTCGCTGATGTTCACGCCGGTAAGCCCGATGCGCCGCGCCTCCTCGATCAGTTGCTCCGGGGTGAGGGAGCTGTCGGCGGCGCCGCGCACCGTGTGCACGTGCATGTCGACGATGGTCCCGGGCATTCGCGAATCGCTAAACCTTTCCGTGAACGTTAACCTGCCCCCCATCTTAACCCGGGCCAAGTGGAGGCTCAACCGAGGGCCTGCCAACGGATGGGACAACGGATCAACGGATGATCGGGCTATCCGTTAATCCGTTCGCATATCCGTTGGCAGATCACAGCGCCGCCTTAGCCATGTACGGCATGCCCCAGCCGAACGCCCCCACGAACAACGACGTCAGGAGCAGCAATTCCCAGCCCAGCCGCTGCCAGGCATAGTACACGACAGCAAGCACCGCCAGCCCGAAGAGCAACACGCCCAGGGTGTACGGCCAGTTCGGGCTGCCCAGCCCCGCTCCGGGCAGGTGGTCGAGCGCCCCGCGGTAGACCAGGCCCAGGACCATCCCCACCACGGTCCAGCCCAGAAAGGCGACGATGGATATCGGCACGGCCAGCATGACCGCACTTATGTTGGGGGCGATCGCCTTCGCCAGATAGGGGACGCGAGTGCGGGCACCGACCACCATCACCGCCGCGAAGCCGGTGAACACCAGGGACACGGCGTACCCGGTGATGAAGCCGGAGAAGACTTCCGCCATGGCTACTCTTCGACGCGCAGCGCTTCGGCGGCGGTGAGCGTGCGGCACACGAACGATTCGCCGCCCGGGAGGCGCAGGTCCTGGTGAATACGTCTCGCCTCTTGCTCTTCGCGGGCCAGGACGAACAGCGCCGGCCCCGACCCTGCCAGATGGACCGGCCGGGCGCCTGCGCCGGCCGCGTCCAGCAGGGCGGCCCGGTAGCGGGCGAGATCCGGGAACAGCGCGTAAGCCACGCCCTCGAAGGCGTTGCGCATGGACTGCTCGTCGATGGCCCCCTCCTCGAGTCGCTGGACGAACCGCCGGGTGAAGGAGCCATCGCTGAAGGCGGACGGCGAGAGGTTACGGTACATGGTGGCCGTCTTCCCGGTCACCGTCAGGGGCGGCACCGCCAGCACCAGCCAGGCGGGGGGAGCGTCCGGCAGAGGCGTCACCCTCTCGCCGCGGCCCTCCACCAAGGCGGTGCCGCCGTGGGTGAAGAAGGGGACGTCTGATCCGAGGCCTGCAGCCACCTCCGCCAGCTGGTTTTGCGATAAAGTTAGACCCCGCGCATGGCCCAGCCCCCTCAGGGTAGCCGCCGCGTCCGAACTGCCCCCGCCCAGTCCGCTGGCCAGCGGTATCTTCTTGCCCAAGCGGATGGCCGCGCCCTGCCCCTCGAGCCCCAGCGCTCCTGCCGCCTTCAGAATGAGGTCGTCCTCCCCCGGCTCGTACTCACCTCCGCCCTGGAGGGACAGCGCCTCGGCGGGGGCGAAATCGAGGACGTCGCAAAGGTCGATAGTCTGCATGACGCTGCGGACCTCGTGGTAGCCGTCGTCGCGGCGGCCCAGGACCTCCAGCGTCCAGTTGATCTTGGCCGGGGCGTAGACGCGCATCGAGCCTATTGTCGAAGGCCCTCCGCCGTTTGTCGATACGAGCGGTACAGGGCGGCCCACTCCTCCAGGCTCAACGTCTGCGGCCGCCGGCTCCTTTCGATCCCGGCTCCGGCCAGCACCGATTCGACCGCCCCGGCCTCCTCACCCAGGCCGATCGCCAGCGAGTTGCGCAGCTGCTTGCGCGGCGCCGCGAATCCCGCCTGCACGAACCGCAGGAACGTGTCGGGGTCGTCCACCGCTACCGCCGGCGAGGGTAGTACGTCCAGCCGCACGACCGCCGACCGCACCTTGGGCGGCGGCCGGAACGCCCGCGGCGGGATGAAGAAGGCCAGCCGCGCCCGGGCGAAGAGCTGCACCTCGACGCTGAGGTACGTCATCCGCCCCCGCTCGGCGGCCATGCTCTCCGCCACTTCCGCCTGCACCGTCACCACGAGGCGCGGCGGCGGCGGCTCCGAGCGCAGGAAGTGGCGCACCACTGCCGTCCCGATGAAGAAGGGCAGGTTCCCCACCACCACGTACGGCGGCGCCGCGCCGCCTCGGGCCAGCAGATCTTGCGCCGTGAGGTTCAGGACATCGGCGGAGACGACGGTGACGTGGGGCTGAGAGACGAACCGCTCCTGGAGCCGCTGCGCCAGCCGCTCGTCGATCTCCACGGCGACCAGTCGGGCCGCCTGCCGCGCCAGCGGCGCCGTAAGGGCGCCGTTACCAGCGCCGACTTCGATCACCGTCTCGTCGGGCCCGATATCGGCGGCGGAGACGATTCGCGAAAGGTAACGGCTATCGACGAGCCAGTGCTGGCCCAGCGCCTTGCGGGGACGCCGGAGGTAGGTTGTGCTCATCCACCGGCATCATACCGCAGGCCGCGTCGTGCGACCTTAATCGAGGATGTAGATCTGGACGTAGCGGGTCGTCCAGGCGGGGATGACCCCGTCGGGGTAGCCGAGGTCGATGATGCTGCCGACGATCGCCCCGCCGGTGTCCGCCGCCACGCCGATCCCGTAGCCGGGGATGCACATGCGCGTCCCCAGCGGTATCACCGACGGGTCCACCGCCACAACGCCGTAGTCTACCGGTATGCCTGTCGCCGTTATGTAGCCGCCGGCGCTGGCCGGGTCGTACCAGGTCGCGTACACGGTGAGGGAGCTCGTATAGCTGAAGGAGCCGCAGTCCGCCACCGTCGTCGTGTTCACCGGCACATACGTCGCCCGCACCACGATCTGGTCCTGCGGCGCCTGGTACGTCTCCGCGATCAGCGTCCAGCTCAGGGGACGGTCGTTCCGATAGAGCACATGGTACTCCCGCCGCAGGAGGCCATCGCTGCCCCAGTCCAGGACGTAGCTCGTGCCGGACTGCAGGTTCGGGTCGTCCTGATAGATGGTCGACCGCGCGATCCACTCCTCCTCCACCTCCCGCCTGACCCGCACCAGCACCAGGTTCACGCTGAGCCCGTCCTCGATGGCGGTCGCGGCCGGCGGCCCAAGCTCGTCCCGCGGTCCCATCTCGATGCCGCGTTCCGCCAGCAGCTCACCCACCGTATGGGCCTGGGTATAGGTCGTGCTGGTCTGGCCGCCGACGGTCAGCTCCACGGCGCGCGCGTGCCGGACGAGGATCTGGAGCCCGGCGCTGAGCGGCGTGTCCGGCGGAGGGTATACGCGATCGTAGGAGCGGACGCGGATCCCGTGCGCCGCCAGCGCCTCGCCCACCGTCTTCTGGCTGGAGTAAAGGGGGATGGCCAGGCCCTCCTCCTGCACCGTTACCGGCACCGCCCTCTCCAGCCGCAGGACGATGGGCATGTCCCCAGACGAGAAGGCGCCGAGGGCGGCTACCCGGCCCGCCGCCGCGTAGAGTGGCTTCAGGATGTACGCAGAGTGGGGTCCCATCTCCTGGCCGTCGCGGAGGACAAGCCCCTCCGGGCCGGAGTCGAGACCGGCCTCCGCCAGAGCGCCGGCCACGGCCTCGGCGTGGGCGCGCACAGCATAGGAAAGGCCCTCGGCCAGGGCCAACACCGGGAGGCCCGCGTTGTCCGCGGTATCATCGGCTGATGACCGAGCCAGGGGCTGCCAGAAGAGAGCGATAGCGAGCGTAGCCGCGAGGGAGACGACGATAGCGGCGTGGAGACGGCCCCGCGAGGGGAGCCTTCGCAGGGGCCGGTGGAGATGGAGGGTCATGCCGGCGAGTTTCGGATTGTAAGAACGCGCCCGGCGTTTGCCTTCCGGCAACATCACCTCTTTTGGCCCAGGGCGCGCCCGGCGAACCCTATTTAGATTGGAGCGGTCGTGCACCCGCTGTCGATCCTGGCCCGTAGGCTTACTCTTGACAGCCAGCTCCAATCAGGTTTGCCTGCGGCGCCCGAGGCTGACCACTTACCGCTGCTTCCTTCCGGACCTGACGGGATTCGTAGCGCCCCGCCGCGCAGGGCCCGATTATCATCGCTACTTATCAAGGGCAGTCCCTGCGGTGCCATGACCTCGAGCGGGAATTCAACCCCGCTATAGCGGATTGCGGGTACAGGGCACCGCTAGCTCCCCGTCTAGCACGACCTCGCGTATGCTAGCACACCCGCCGCCTGCCCTGTCAACCCGCGTTTAACACAGGCGCAAAGAGGATATAGAAGAACGTAGGACGGCTTTTCCGCCAGCACGCGTCCATTGCTGCCTGAAGACGCCTATAGTCGCCTCAGATTGACTGCGGCTTGCTGGGCCAGCGGCCCTATTGTAGAATGGCCCTGCCTGCCGCCGGCAGAGACAACTTCCCGCGCCAGCACCCGGAAAGGAGCCGCCCTGACCGCGCCCGTCCGAAAGGCTGTCATACTGGCCGCCGGTCACGGTACCCGCTTCCTCCCCGCCACCAAGGCCCAGCCCAAGGAGATGCTCCCCCTGGTGGACAGACCCGTCATCCAGTACGTCGTCGAGGAGGCGGTGGCGGCCGGGCTCGAACAGATCATCATGGTCACGGCCAGCAACAAGCGCGCCGTCGAGGACCACTTCGACCGCGACCCGGAGCTGGAGCGGCTGCTCGCGGCCAAGGGCGAGAACGACCGCCTGCGGGAGGTCAAGCACCTCGCCGACCTTGCCCACATCTCTTTCGTCCGCCAAAAGGAGCGGCTCGGCATCGGCCACGCCGTCCTCCAGGCGAGGCCCCTCGTCGGCGACGAGCCCTTCGCCCTCTTCTTCCCCGACGACATCATCGAGAGCGACGTCCCCGCCATCGGCCAGCTCATCCAGGTGTACGAGCGGTACGGCCACAGCGTCCTCGCCGTCCAGCAGCTGCCGCGAGAGGAGGTCGTCCACTACGGCGTCATCACCCCGGAGCCGGTGGAGGAGCGCGTATACAACGTCCTCGGTATCGTCGAGAAGCCCCGGCTGGAAGAGGCCCCTTCAGACCTGACCACCGTCGGCCGCTACGTGCTCAAGCCTGAGATATTCCCCATCCTCGCCCGCACGCCGCCCGGGGCCAACGGCGAGATCCAGCTGACCGATAGCCTCGGTCTCATGCTGAAGGCCGGCCACAAGATATACGCCTGTCAGTACCAGGGCGAGCGCTTCGACACCGGCCGGCCCATCGGCCTGATCAAGGCGTCGCTCGCCCTGGCGCTGCGCCGCCCCGACCTCGCGGCCGAGCTGAAGGCGTACGTCCAGGCGCTGACCCAGCCCGCCGGCGAAAGGCAGGCCTGAGCGCATGCGCACCCTGGTCATCGGCCTGCCGCTCCCCCACGTCAGCTTCGACAACTTCTCCTTCCTCAGCGCTCCCTCCTTCTTCGACTACGAGGCGATGATCGTGGAGGCGGCCGCCGTCTCCCGCGTCATCGAGGACGTGATGGAAGGACGGGCCGAGCACCGCACCCACGATAGCCTGCCGGTGGTGAACGGCCCCGGCGGTACCTCGGCGATGGGACTGACCGACCTCCTCCGGGTGCGCCGACTCGAGACGGAGCGCTTTCTGGGCCGCGGCGGCCTCCTGGCCTGCTTCGCCTACTCGGACGCGCCCCACCCCGGCGTCGACGGCTTCCCCGACTGCCGACGCTACTCCTGGCTCCCCGCCCCCAGCGGCCTCTCCTATGCCGAGCCCTGGCTCTTGCCCGGCTTCGGCCACCGCGGCGCCGAGGCGTCCGACCCCTCTCACCCCTTCGCCCACTACGTCGGGCTGTACGGCAGCCGCCTCGCCTTCCGCGCCCACTTCGACGAACAGGCGCCCGGCGCTGTTGAGGCGATGCGCGTCTTCGCCCGCAGCCCCGGGGGCGCTGCCGTCGGCGTGGAAGTGACCGCGGGCGGCGGTACCATCGTCTTCATCCCGCCCCTGGGCGATCTGGACATGGGCAGAGACCGTATGCCTCTCGCTCAGACGCTGGCCGAGTGCATCGAGGCGGCCCTGCAGCCTTCCGGGGAGACGCCGCCTCACTGGATGCGCAAAGAGACCGCCATTCCCGGACGCGAGGAGGAGGAGCCGTGAACGATAGCTTCAAAGGCAAGTGGGCCCTCATCCTGGGCGCCTCCAGCGGCCACGGCGGCGGCACCGCCCTGGAGCTGGCCCGCCAGGGGATGAACATCTTCGGCGTGCACCTGGACCTGCGGGCCACCCTTCCCCAGCCCCAGAGGGTCATCGACCAGATCCAGGACCTGGGGTGCGAGGCCGTCTTCTTCAACACCAACGCCGCCGACGACGCCAAGCGGGCGAAGGTCCTCGAGACCGTCCGCGAGAAGCTGCCGCGGGGCGAGCACGTAAAGGTGCTGATGCACTCGCTGGCCTTCGGCAGCCTCCGGCCCTACGCGCCCCCCGACCACAGCGAGGCGGTGACCCGCGCCCAGATGGAGATGACCCTGGACGTGATGGCCCACAGCCTGGTCTACTGGGTGCAGGACATGATCTACCGCGACTTGCTGGGGCCGGGGAGCAAGGTGTTCGCCATGACCAGCGCCGGCTCCCACCGCATCTTCCCCTCGTATGGCCCCACGGGGTGCGCCAAGGCCGCCCTGGAGTACCACGTGCGCCACCTCGCCGTGGAGCTTTCGGCGCGGGGGATCGCCGTCAACGCAATCCAGGCCGGCGTTACCGACACGCCCGCCCTGCGCAAGATCCCCGGCCACGAGCGCATGCTGGAGTACGGCCGCGAGCACAACCCGGGCGGGCGCATCACTACCCCGCAGGACGTCGCCCGGGCGATCGCCTCCGTCACCCGCGACGACTCCGCCTGGCTGACGGGCAACGTCATCCAGGTGGACGGCGGCGAAGACCTGGTGATGATCTAACCGTCATGCCAAACGTCCAAGTTAACGGACTCAACATGCACTACGAAGCGTCCGGCCGCGGGCCGGACGCCGTCGTCTTCGTTCACGGCTACACCGGCTGCTGGCTCTGGTGGCAGGAGACGATGCCCCGCCTGCCCGACCGCTACCGCTCCTTCGCCCTCGACCTGCGCGGCGCCGGCGACAGCGATAAGCCGGAGGACGGCTACACGCTGGAGCAGTACGCCGAAGACGTGCTCGCCTTCTCCCGCGCCGTCGGGCTGGAGCGCTTCGCCTACGTCGGCCACTCGATGGGGGGAGCCATCGGCTACCAGTTCACCCTGGCCTACCCGGAGAGGCTGCGGGCCCTGGTGCTGGTGAACCCGGTCCCCGCCGACGGCATGACCCCGCCTCCCGGAATGTCGTCGCAGGAGGCGGAGCAGTTGAGGGAGCGGTTCCTCGCCACCTTCAAGGAGGAACGGGAGACCGCCCTGTCCTTCTACCGGGACCGCTGCGTCCACCGCCCGGTCGCCGCGCCCCTGATCGAGGCGATCTGCGACAAGGGGCTGGGCGTGAGCGAAGGCCACCTGCGCGACTCCCTCGACTCGATGGCCGGCCTTCGCCTAGGCGAACGGCTCGGCGACATGACCGTGCCGTCCCTCATGGTCGTCGGCGACCGCGACGAGCTGGTGCCTCCGGACCGCAGCATCGAGGGGTGGCGCCGCATCCCGGGTTGCTCGCTCCAGGTGTTCCAGCGCGTCGGCCACTCGCCCCAGCTCGAGGTGCCCGACGAGTTCGCGAACGTTCTCGTCGACTTCTTGGAGCACCTCGAGGGCTAGCACAGCACAGCTTACCCTTCGACAGGCTCAGGGTGAGCGGCCTCCGCGGCCGCCTCCTGCCCGCTCATGGCGAGCCTGGCCTGCCCTGAGCGAAGCCGAAGGGTCGAACCATGAGCGATTGGCGCTAAGGGTAGCCTACGAACAGCACGCTGTCTCCGTACTCCCGCATCAGTGGCTCGTAGCGGGCGATGACCTCCCGCAGCCTACCCGAGCGGTGATCGCGGCGGATGGCGGCCAGCCCCGCCTCGCGCTCCTCCCGCGGCAGGCGCTGGATGAAGCCGGTGTTCATCGCCCGCGCTTCATCCAGGAGCGCCTCCGGGAAGCGCATCATCGCCTGGAAGCTGCCGTCGGCGTCGTCCTCGTAGACGAAGCGCCGCGTCTCCACCCGCGAGAAGCCCGCCTCCTCCATCGCCGCCACGATCTGCTCCGGCTGGAACTGGGAGCGGCGCTGGAGGGCGCTGGGGAAGTACTCCTGCACCCAGCTCGCCCGTACGCTCTCGTGGGTCAGGTCCTTGATGACGAATGGTCCCTCGTGGACGATGCGGCGCCCTTCGCGCAGGAGCAGCGGCCACTGCGGCAGGTGGCGGAGCACGTTGATGGCGACGGCGCAGTCCGCGGCCCCGTCTCGGAAGGGCAGGCGCTGGGCGTCGCCGACAGCCACGGCGCCAGCGCCCAGCTTCCCGGCCGCCCGCCGCGCTATCCCCGGGGAGTGGTCGACGAGGGCCACCGTGAAGCCGGCCTCCCGGAAGGCCAGGGCGTAGTTGCCGGTCCCCCCGCCGATGTCCAGGAGGAGCCGGCTACCCGGCAGGCCCAGCGCCTCCAGCACGGGGCGCAGCACCGAGGGGCTGGCCCCTCGCGTGCTGTCGTACTTCTCAGCCCAGCTATCGTAATCGATTGGCGTGGTGGGCAGCACTTCCGCTCAAGATAGCGGCGGGCGCGGCTATCGTCAACCTGAAGAGCGACGCGTTCCCGTCTCAGTCGTGGAAGTGCTCATACCCCTCGTGAGGTGTACCCAGGTAGGGGAACGTCGACAGGTAAGCCACGTCGTTAGCTGTGCCGTCGGTCAGCAGTCCCGCCGCCCCGTCCGGGGTAAAGGTGCCGTCTATGAGGGGGTACAGCGTGCCAGCGACCACCCGTAATTCTATGGCAACGACATTATCGAAGTGGCGGCGGCCGTTGGGGAATGCGGCAACATCAGCAGGAGGTCCGCCCAAAAGACCCAGCGGGTTGGGGGTGCCGGAAGCCGGTATCGCCATGTTGAGACGCAGCATATCCGCCTGAACCGGGCCCGTGAAGGTCTGGAAGGTTGCCGGCAGGCCGGGTATCCCGGCAGGTATACCGGTGAGAAGTATCGCGACCAGCTCGGCTCGTGCGGCTCCACTTGTATTCAGTGCGTCCAGGTTCGTGAAAACGCCCGGGTAAAGTCCTGGCAGCAGGGCCGCCAGTTCGGGGTTTTCATAGTACTGGAGGAACTGGGCGTCGTCCCTCGGCTGCAATGAGTTCCATAGATCCTTCTTGCCCAGCGGTATGATGACCTCATTGATCAGGGGATTGCCCAGTCTTGAGACCTGGACCCACGGCCCGGCATGGTGGACAAGACCTCCCGCCGCGTCCCGCACCGTCGCCCTCTGGCGACTGGCCGAAGCCCAGACCCCTATCACTGATTTCGCATCCAACGGGTTGGTTGGGGTTGAGCCGTCCCGCGTCAGGTCCGTCTTCGGCACTTGGAGGGCGATGGTGTGAACGTTAAAGCCCTTCGTCGCATCGACGCCCGCGGCTGCAGGCTCGCCGATGAGATGGAAGTTTTGGAATGGCCGCAGGGTGCCGAGCTCAAAGACGGCGCCCAAGTCCACGAAGAAACCTTCTTCGCGCTGACCGGCAAAAACCTTCTCGCCACTGGTAAGAGAATGTATTGCCGGCGGAACGAGATTTGTGTCGTAGTTAGGGGTTGATAGCGGACCGATGCGGTCAGGCGGACTGGCAAGGCCGCTAGCCAGGACCGTCGCCTTCCCGGTTCGCCGAGGGCCGAGGACCTTGGTCACGGAATAGGTCTGGCGCATGTTCCAGTCAGAGTCGGCAAGCGAATTGATCTGATTGACGTTGTACAGGAAGGTGTTGGGGTTGCCGATCTGCGTGGTGAACCGGAACTGATAGGTGATGTCCTCGACGGCGTCCCCGTCGTTGTCGATCATGATCTCGTACAGGACGTCGTCGCCGAACTGGTGGAAGTTTGGACCGCCCGCCGGTTCCTCAAGAGGGATGTAGTTCGCCAGGATCGTAACCTTACTGCTATCGTTGGGGTCGACGAAGGCGTACAGGTCGGTGTTGTCCGCTACGGGGTCCTGGGAGATCGCCGGTGCTTCGCGGTGCGATGACATCGCCTACACCTCACAGCAGCGAACTAGGTGCGAGACCAGGCCGGGGTCCTTCCGCACCACTTCCTTGGTGCCCACCATGAACACCACCTCGCCCCTCGCCGCATCCCGGACGTAGGCTACAAGCGGGGCCGAAAGCCCACCACCAGGCTCGTCGGATCGCGTGGCGGTCGCGCCCCCCTCCGCCGCCCGCAGCGCCCAGATGGGCGCAGCCATTAACGCGCCAAGAGCGGTCAACCCGGCAACCGACCGGGTGAGGAAACTTCGCCGTGAAAGCCCTTTACGGAGCTTGTTCACTGTAACCCCCTTCCAGAGCCTTAGGGCTAGCCCTTCACCTACTATTTCGAAAAATCCCGCCGCTTGGATTCATCAACCGTCATCACTGGCTTGAACGAAGTTATGTTAATTCATGCACGGCCCGGTTGTGAAGAGGCTTGACGGCGCACTTTGGCCGGCCGATTCTCCAGCTAGAATGAAGGCCGGGCATGACAGCCCAGCCGTCGTGGTCGACAGTGGTCACGCGGCTGCTGGGTTACCAGACATCCGTAATCGGTTGGAGGGGCGCATTTCGTCCGCTTGACAGGGCGATAGACGGGTTATACCGTTGCCCCAGCAGTTCTTTTGGTTGCCGCCCACGGAGGTCAGGGCCATGACCCTCCCCAGACGCAAGGAGCTTGAGCTTGCTATTCTCGAAGAGCTCGCCAAGGTGGGCGGCAGGGCCCGACCGGTGGAGCTGTACCAGCGGGTGGCCGCCCGCTTCAACCTGGCCCCGGAGGACGAGGCCTGGCGACGGAACCGCCAGTGGGCGCAGCAGGACCTCTCGCAGAAGGGGGAGCTGGACAGCACCGAGGGCGGCGTCTGGGCGATCACCGAGAAGGGGCTCGCCAAGCTGGGGAAGCCGAAGGCCGTGAGCCGCCCGGCGGCCATGGCCGAGCCCTCGCCGGCTTGGGCGCCCGCCGGTCTCGCCGACCTCGCCGACAGCCAGGAGAGGACCGTGCGGGAGCGGCTTTTGGAGCGAATCAAGGCCGTCTCGCCGGCGGAGTTCGAGCGTCTGGTGGCTCGCGTCCTGGAGGCCCTCGGCTTCAGTCGCGTCTGGGTGACGGGTCTATCCGGCGACGGGGGACTGGACGGCGAATGCTACCTAGCGCAGCTGGACTTGAAGGCCGCCTTCCAGGCCAAGCGGTTCGCCTCTCACAACGTGGGCGGGCCCCTCATGGCCGAGTTCCGCGGCCACATCCAGGGGAAGTACGAGCGCGGCATCTACATCACCACGACCGATTTCAGCCCCGGCGCCGTCGAGATCGCCGAGAGCGGCGGCGGCGTCCGCATCCTCCTGGTTAACGGCGCGCGACTGCTGGAGATCATGATGGAGCACGGTTTGGGAGTTACCAGCGAGCCGCTGTTCGTCCGCCGCCTGGACGAGCCCTTCTTCCAGGGCCTCTCGGCAGGCTAGCCCCGCGACTCGGCCTACCGCCGCAGCCCGCGCTCCCGCTCGTAGCGGATGGCCAGGCGCTGGGCCCACCAGGGCGAAGGCCGTGCTCCTGGCGCAGGTGCTTCGCCGTCAGCGTGTGGCCCTTGTCCTTCGCCCCCCACTCATCGAGGATGCGGTACCACTCCGCCGACCTCTTGACCGTGCGGGCCGTCGCCACGCCGGCGCTGATCCCGCGAAAGCCCTTCGCCAAGGCCGGCGTCCCGGCTACTTCTCCAGCCGCAGCAGCGCCATGAACGCCTCCTGCGGGATGTCCACGTTGCCCACCCGCTTCATCCGCTTCTTCCCCTCGCGCTGCTTCTCCAGCAGCTTCCGCTTCCGGGTCACGTCGCCGCCGTAGCACTTGGCCAGCACGTTCTTCCGCATCGCCCGCACCGTCTCCCGGGCGATCACCCGCCCGCCGATGGCCGCCTGTAGCGGCACCTCGAACAACTGGCGGGGGATGAGCCGTCGCAGCCGCTCCACGGCGGCCCGGCCGTAGGCCAGCGCCTTCTCCGCGGGCACGATGACGCTGAGGGCGTCCACCGGATGCTGGTTCACCAGCACCTCCACCTTCACCAGCCGCGCCGGCCGGTAGTCGTCGAAGCTGTAGTCCATGCTGGCGTAGCCCTGGCTGCGCGACTTCAGCTGGTCGTAGAAATCGACCAGCATCTCGGAGAGGGGCAGCCGGTACTCCAGGGTCACCCGCCGCTCGCCTTCCCGGACCGAGGGCCCGTGATCCAGATAGTCCATCTTCACGAACTCGCCCCGACGGCCCGTCACCAGGTCCATCGTCGCCCCGATGTAGCGGTCGGGGGCGATGATGGAGACGTTCATCCACGGCTCGCGGATCTCGGCCGTCTCCTGGGGCGAAGGCAGTTCGGCCGGGCTGTCCACCGCCATCTCGGCACCGTCCGTCTTGAGCACGCGGTACTCCACGCTGGGCGACGTCGCCAGCAGGTCGAGGCCGTACTCCCGCTCCAGCCGCTCCTGCACGATGTCCATGTGCAGCAGACCGAGGAAGCCGCAGCGGAAGCCCGGCCCCAGCGCCAGCGACGACTCCGGCTCGTAGTGGAGCGCAGCGTCGTTAAGCTGGAGCTTCTCCAGGGCGTCCCGCAGCAGCTCGTAGTCGTCGGCGTTGGCGGGGTAGAGGCCGGCGAAGACCATGGGCTTGGCCGGGAGGTACCCGGGCAGGGGCGTCGTTTTCGCCCCTTCGACCGTGATCGTGTCGCCGACGCGGCACTCGCGGACGGTCTTGAGCCCCGAGGCGACGTAGCCCACCTCGCCCGTGCCCAGCCGCTCCCCCGGCGCGAATGTGGGACGGAAGAATCCCACCTCCAGCGGCTCCAGGGCGCGGCCCGTCGCCATCAAGCGCAATCGCTGCCCGGCCCGCAGCTCGCCGTCCACCACCCGCACGTAGGCGATGACCCCCTTATAGGGATCGTACTTGGAGTCGAAGATGAGGGCGCGAAGGGGGGCGTCAGGGTCTCCCCCGGGCGCCGGCACCCGTCGCACCACCGCTTCGAGCACCTCCGTCGTCCCGACACCCTCCTTCGCGGAGGCGAATATCATCTCCTCCCGCGGAAAGCCGATCACCTCCGTCATCTCGTCCGCCACCCGCTCCGGCTCGGCGTTCGGCAGGTCGATCTTGTTGATGACGGGGACGATGGCGAGGTCATGCTCCAGGGCCATGTAGACGTTGGCCAGCGTCTGCGCCTGTATCCCCTGCGAGGCATCCACCACCAGCATGGCGCCCTCGCACGCCGCCAGGGCCCGCGACACCTCGTACGTGAAGTCGACGTGCCCGGGGGTATCGATCAGGTTCAGCTCGTATGCCCGGCCGTCGTCCGCGCGGTAGGTCATGCGGACGGCGGTGGCCTTGATGGTGATGCCGCGCTCCCGCTCCAGGTCCATCTGGTCCAGCACCTGCTCCGCCATCTCGCGGGGCGGGATGGTGCCGGTCAGCTCCAGCATGCGGTCGGCCAGGGTGGACTTGCCGTGGTCGATATGGGCGATGATGCAGAAGTTACGGATACGGGACTGCTCCATATCGAAGGTATCGTAGCACGGGGGCAGATACCACGAAAGAAGACCGCCGAGCTTGCCAGCATGAGCTCTGACGGCTTAAGATTCTCCTAATCAACCCGGAAGGAGAACAAGACCATGGACGTCCAAGCAGCCCTGCGTGAGCAGCTAACCGTCGCCCACGACATTCTGGAGCAGACTATCGCAGACTGCTCCAAGGAGACCCTCGATAAGAACCTGGCGGGGGCAACCATCACCTCCATCGGCTCCATCTACGCCCACGCCGTCTTCGGGGAGGACGCGATAGTCCAGGGCATGCTCCAGGGAAAGCCGCCGCTCTACCAGTCCCAGGGCTGGGCCGGTAAGCTCAGCGTCCCGTTTCCCACCGACCCCGCATTCAACCCCGAGTGGGGCCGAAGCGCCAAGATGGAACCGGCTCCCTTCCGCGACTACGCCAAAGCCGTCTACGCCGCTACCGACGCCTATGTCGCCGGCCTCTCCGGCGGCGACCTGGAGCGCAAGATCGAGACGGGCTTCGCCGGCCAGCAGACGGTCGCCTGGGTGACCGGCATCTGCGCCAACCACGTCGCCACGCACACCGGGGAGATCGCCGCCCTCAAGGGGGTTCAGGGGCTGAAGGGCCTTCCTTTCTAACCCCCCTGTGACATCAGGCGCAAGGGAGGAGGTCCCCCATGGAAGCCCCGGCCAAGATCCAGCCCAAAGGCCTCGCCGACTACCTGGAGGTAATGAGCAAGGCGGTCCTCCAGACCGGCATGTCCTGGCGGGTCGTGAACGCCAAGTGGCCCGGCATCCGCGAGGCGTTCCGAGGGTTCGACGCCCAGGCCATCGCCGATTTCACCCCTGACGAGCTGGACGCCCTGACCCAGGACCGCCGCGTCATCCGTAACCGCCGCAAGATCGAGGCAATCGTGGAGAACGCGCGGGAGTTGCTGGCGCTGGAGCGGCAGCACGGCTCCTTTCGCGGTTACCTGCGCTCCCACGACGACTTCGAGGCCACCGTAAAAGACCTGCGAAAGCGCTTCCGCTTCCTGGGCGACATGGGCGCCTACTACTTCCTCTGGGTCGTGGACGAACCGGTCCCCTCGTACGAGGAGTGGTGCGCTTCCCGCGGCCGCCAGCCGATGACAGCGCGGCGCTAAGAGATTCGCCTACCCTCTGTCCGGCCTAGCGCCGGCCCAGCCGTCCAGCTGGCCGCCCACAACGCGGTGACAGGCCACCCAGTGCGGCTTCGCCTCCGTCCCCACGTTCCGCCACTCGGGGACGCGCGCCCGGCACTCGTCGATGGCGATGGGACAACGCGTGTGGAACACGCAACCCGCCGGCGGATGCATCGGGCTGGGGACGTCGCCGTGGAGGATGATGCGCTCCCGTTGCGTCTCGACGGCCGGGTCGGGGATCGGCACAGCAGAGAGCAGCGACTTCGTGTACGGGTGCAACGGCTTCTCGTACAGCTCCCAGCGGTCGGTCAGCTCCATCAGCTTGCCCAGGTACATCACGGCCACCCGGTCGCTGATGTGCCGTACCACCGACAGGTCGTGGGCGATGAACAGGTAGGTGAGGCCAAACTCTCCCTGGAGCTCCTCCAGCAGGTTGATGATCTGCGCCTGGATCGAGACGTCCAGGGCGGAGACCGGCTCGTCGCAGACGATGAAGGCCGGCTCCACTGCCAGCGCCCTGGCGATGCCGATGCGCTGGCGCTGACCGCCGCTGAACTCGTGGGGGTAGCGGTTGGCGTAGTAGGGGTTCAGCCCCACGATCCGCATCAGCTCCTGCACCCGCTCCCGCCGCTCCTTGCGGCTCTTGGCCAGACCGTGGATCACCAGCGGCTCTGCGATGATGCTGCCGACGGTCATGCGGGGGTTCAGCGAGGCGTAGGGGTCCTGGAAGATCATCTGCATGCGGCGGCGCATGCGGCGGATGTCTCCGGCGCCCATCTTCGTCAGGTCCTGCTCCTCGAAGACGATGCGGCCGTTCGTGGGCTTGTAGAGCATCAGGACGACACGGCCCAGCGTAGTCTTGCCGCAGCCGCTCTCCCCCACCAGGCCCAGCGTCTCGCCGCGGCGGATCTCCAGGTTCACGCCGTCGACGGCCTTGATGTCGGCGACCTTACGCTGGAAGATGATCCCGGACGTCACCGGGAAGTACATCGCCAGGTCCTGCACCCGCAGCAGGATGTTATTGCCGCTCTCCGGCCCGCCTTTCTCCGTCAGCTCCTGTACTGTCATCGTTAGCTCAGCACCACTCTAGCTCGTCGAGGCGGCCGGCTTCGCTGCCTTGTCCACCCGCTCCCACTCCCAGCAGGCGCTATAGTGGCCCTCGCCCACCATCATGAGGGGCGGGTTCTCCTCCGCGCAGCGCTCCACCGCGAACTTACAGCGGGGACGGAAAGGGCAGCCCGGCGGCACGTGCACCAGATCCGGCGGGAACCCCTCGATGGGGTCCAGCCGCTCCTTGCGCGCCTGGTCCAGCCGCGGCACCGACTTGAGCAGGCCCAGCGTATACGGGTGAAGGGGGTGGTGGTACAGCTCTATCGCCTGCGCTGTCTCTACCACCTTGCCGGCGTACATCACGTTTACGCGGTCGGCGTAGCGGGCCACCACGCCCAGGTTGTGGGTGATGACGATGACCGCCGTGCCCAGCTCGCGGGTAAGGCCGGTCATCAGCTCCAGGATCTGGGCCTGGATCGTCACGTCCAGGGCCGTCGTGGGCTCGTCGGCCAGGAGGAGCTTCGGGTTGCAGGACAAAGCCATGGCGATCATCACCCTCTGCCGCATGCCGCCCGAGAACTGGTGAGGGTAGTCGTTGATGCGGCTGCGCGCTTCGGGGATCCCCACCATCTCCAGTAGCTCGATGGCCCGCTGGATGGCGCTCTGCCGGTCCATCCTCAGGTGCAGCTCCAGCGTCTCCGTCAGCTGGCGGCCGATGGTAAGAACCGGATTGAGGGAGGTCATCGGCTCCTGGAAGATCATGGCGATCTTGTTGCCACGGATGTGGCGAATCCCCTCGTCATCCAGCTTCAGCAGGTCCTCCCCTTCGAAGAGGACCTCGCCGCTGACGACCTTGCCGGGCGGGTTGGGGATCAGCCGGAGGATGGAGAGAGCGCTTACCGTCTTGCCACAGCCGCTCTCGC
This sequence comes from Chloroflexota bacterium, assembly GCA_016178045.1. Lineage (GTDB taxonomy): Bacteria > Chloroflexota > Dehalococcoidia > SM23-28-2 > JACOUE01 > JACOUE01. Next base: position 111,026 of record JACOUE010000005.1, on the reverse strand, counting down.
CAACCAGGCCCAGGATCTCGCCGGGCTGCACGTCGTAGGAGACGCCGTCAACCGCCTTGACTATGCCTTCTTCAGTGTAGAAGTAGGTCTTTAGGTCCTTGACCCTGAGCAGGGGTTCTGCCAACTAGGCCTCCTTGGGCCTCCAGCCGCCAATTCTTATGGGGCCACGGTGCTGAAGGCGCTCCCGGCATGCGTCCGTCGTCGCGCGAGTGGTGGGGAAGGGGGGATTCGAACCCCCACGCCTCTCGGCACGTGATCCTAAATCACGCTCGTCTACCAGTTCCGACACTTCCCCGCTTTCTATGGAAGGCAGGGCTTTTACCCGACCTCCCCCGTAATTTCTCAGCTGTTGGAGGGCCGCCCGGGACTCGAACCCGGAACCGGCTGATTAAGAGTCAGCTGCTCTACCAGTTGAGCTAGCGGCCCCAAGTGCCGAAAGTATAACAACCTCAGGGGGCAATGGCAAACAACCGCACCAGCCACCTATATCATTTGGCCAAGGCTCGCCTTCAATCAAGGCGGCTGCCATCAGCCTTGACCGGGCCTCACGCCTGCTGCTACCATTCACAGCGCGGGGCGGTTAGCTCAGTTGGTTAGAGCGCAGCGTTGACATCGCTGAGGTCACTGGTTCGAGTCCAGTACCGCCCACCACCAAGCACAAGCAAACAGGCGACGACCAGGACAAGATAGCGGCGGCACGCCGACAGAGAAGGGGAGCCCAGGCTGAAAGCCCCCGCCGCCGATACCGCCGCTACCACCACCTGCGAGCCGGCCGCGCGAAACCTGCTACCGCCTGGGCGTAGGCCGAGGCCTTCAGCCTCGGCGGCGGGAAGTAGCCCGGCCCGGAGGCACCCGTTAGCGGCCCAATGAGCCCCGACGGTGAGTCGGGGGAAAGTGGGTGGAACCACGGAAGGAGGCGCCTCCCGTCCTGTGGGACGGGAGGCGTTCGGTTTAAGGATGAGGAACACGAGACACGAGACAGGGGACACGGCCCGGCAACTGACGGGCCCGGGCACCCGGCTGCTGCGGCTGTGGCTGGCGGCGGCGCCGCTCGCCATGCTGGCGCTGGCGGTGCTCTTCGCGGTGCTCGCCGCCGGCGAGGAGCGCTGGGGCCTGGTGGGCGCTATGGTCGTGCTCGCGCTGGTGGCCGCCGGCCTGTTCGCCGTCCAGCGCTGGGCCCTCAACAAGTACACCGCGGACAGGAGGGATCGCTGATGAAGCCGAAGCTGGAATCGCTGTCCAAGGAAGAGCGGCTGGCGCGGATGCGCCACTCGGCCGCCCACGTCATGGCCGAGGCGGTGGTGTCCATGTTCCCGGACGCCAAGCTGGGCATCGGCCCGCCCATAGACACCGGCTTCTACTACGACTTCGACCTTCCCCGCCCTCTCTCCACGGAGGACATGCCGGTCATCGAGGAGAAGATGCGCCAGCGCATCGCCTCGGACGTCCCCTTCGTCCAGGAGGAGATATCGAAGGACGAAGCGCGCAAGCTCTTCGCCGGTCAAGCCTACAAGCTCGAGCTGATCGAGGAGATACCGGACAAGGAGGTAACCCTCTACCGGCACGGTGACTTCGTCGACCTGTGCCAGGGGCCGCACGTGGAGCGCACCGGCCAGGTGGCCGCCTTCCGGCTGCTCAACGTGGCCGGGGCGTACTGGCGTGGCCACGAGCGCAACCCCATGCTCCAGCGCATCTACGGCGCCCTCTTCGACACGGCGGAGGAGCTCGAGGCGCACCTCCACCAGCTCGAGGAGGCCCAGCGCCGCGACCACCGCCGCCTGGGCCGCGAGCTCGATCTCTTCAGCTTCCACGAGGAGTTCGGGCCGGGGCTCGTCTACTGGCACCCCAAGGGAGGCCGTGTCCGCACCATCATCGAGGACTTCTGGCGCCAGGAGCACTACCGCCACGGCTACGACGTGGTCTACTCGCCCCACATCGGCAAAGCGACCCTGTGGAGCACCAGCGGCCACCTGGACTTCTACACGGAGAGCATGTACTCGCCCATGGACGTGGACGGCCAGGACTACTACCTCAAGCCCATGAACTGCCCCTTCCACATCCAGATCTACAAGAGTGGCCTCCGCAGCTATCGCGACCTCCCCATCCGCATGGCCGAGCTGGGCACCGTCTACCGCTACGAACGGTCCGGCGTGCTCCACGGCCTGCTGCGCGTCCGCGGCTTCACCCAGGACGACGCCCACATCTTCTGTCGGCCGGACCAGGTAAAGGAGGAGATCGCCAGCTGCGTCCGCTTCATGACGTTCTTCCTGAACGCCTTCGGCTTCAAGGACTTCCACGTCTACCTCTCGACCCGGGACGCCAGCGCCAAGTACGCCGGTTCCCTGGAGGACTGGGACATGGCCACCGGCGTCCTGCGGGAGGTCATCGACGAGAGCGGACTGCCCTACGACGTCGACGAGGGGGGCGCCGTCTTCTACGGCCCTAAGATCGACGTCAAGCTGCTCGACACCCTGGGCCGCGAGTGGCAGTGCACGACCGTCCAGTTCGACTTCAACATGCCGGAGCGGTTCGACGTGAAGTACATCGGCGAGGACGGCCGGGAGCGCCAGCCCTACATGGTGCACCGGGCCCTGCTGGGCTCCCTGGAGCGCTTCCTGGGCGTGCTCATCGAGCACTACGCCGGGGCGTTCCCCCTCTGGCTCGCCCCCGTCCAGGCCCTGGTCATCCCCATCGCCGACCGCCACAACGAGTACGCCCGCTCGGTGGCGGCGCAGCTGGCGGAGGCCGGCCTCCGCGTCGAGGTGGACGAGCGGTCAGAGCGGATGCAGGCCAAGGTGCGGGGCGCCCAGCTCCAGAAGGTGCCGTACATGCTCATCGTGGGCGACAAAGAGGCCGGCGCCGGTACGGCCTCCGTCCGCCTTCGGACCGGCGAGGACCTGGGCCCGATGCCCCTGGCCAACGTGGTCAGCCGGATGCGGGAGGAAGTCGCGGAGAAGCGCTGAAGGCTATAGGCTCGCGGCTTGCAGGTCATTGCGAGGGGCGCAGCCCCGAAGCAATCTCGCGAGATCGCTTCGCATCGCCCGCCATGACCTACTTTCGACCCGCAATGTCCTCGTCGCTCCCGGTAACAGCGTGCGGGAGGGAGACGTCTTGTTAGTGGTCGAAGCCATAAAAGTGAGCAACGGGCTACGCGGCCGGCGTGCCGACTCACCAAGGGCCAGCGGGTGGAGCCCGGGACGGGCCTGCTGCTCCTGGCCTGATTGTAGGCCTCGCACGATTGTGGTATAGTTTTCGCAAACCGTGCGGGGAAAAACTTCTTAAGGGGTCGCCACTATCCAACGGGAGCTCCGCGTAAACGAACGGATCCGCGCACGCGAGGTCCGGCTCATAGGCGAAAACGGCGAGCACCTGGGTATCGTACCCCTTGCCCAGGCCCTCGGCACCGCCCGCGAATCCGGGTTTGATCTCGTAGAGGTCGACCCCCACAGCGACCCTCCCGTTTGTCGCGTGCTGGACTACGGCAAATGGAAGTACCAGCAGGCGAAGAAGGACCGCGACACCCGCAAGCACCAGCGCGCCAGCGTCGTCCACGAAGTGCGCATGCGCCCGCGCATCGGCCAGCACGACATGGAGCGGAAGGTGCGCACCGCCGAGCGGCTGCTGGCGGGAGGCGACAAGGTAAAGGTTTCGGTGATGTTCCGCGGCCGGGAGATGAGCCGGCCTGAGCTGGGCCAGGTCCTGCTCCGGAAGGTGCAGGAAGGGCTCCAGGATATAGCCGTGGTGGAGAAGGTGCCGAACCTGGAAGGGCGCTTCCTGAGCATGATCTTCACCCCCAGCAACAAGAAGCCTTCGCCCAAGCCGGAGGCGGGAGCGCCCGAGCCGGCCGAAGCGGAGGAGGAGAAGGCCCCTGTCCAAGCTGAAGAAGTACAAGCTTAAGACCCACTCCGGGGCCAAGCGGAGGTTCTACGTCAGCGGCACGGGCAAGATCCTGCGCCGCAAGGCCCACTTCAACCACCTCCGCCGCAAGAAACGGCCCGGCACCCTGCGGCTCCTGGACGCCAAGCTCCCCCTCCCGACCGGCCAGGCCCGGCGCGTCCGCAAGCTTCTCCCCTACTCCTGAGGAGGATGCTCGTTGGTCAGGGTCAAGAGCGGAACTACCAAGCGAAGACGCCACCGTAGCATCAACGCGGCGGCCCGCCTCAACGGGCTTTCGTACAGCCGCTTCATGACGGGCCTGGGCCGGGCCGGCGTCGCCCTGGACCGCAAGTCGCTGGCCGACCTCGCCGTCCGCGACGCCGCCGCCTTCACCCGCCTGGCGGAGACGGCGAAGGGCGCACTAGGCGGCTGAACCCGTCGGAAACCTTTCGCTCGTTTGGGCCCGCTAGCAGCCGCTTACCCCCGCAGCGTGGCGCCCAGCTCCCGCTCCAGCCGCTGGACGATGCGCCGGCGCTCCTCCTCCACCTCCGCGTCCGTCAGCGTGTGGCCGGGCGACTGGAAGGAGACGGAGAAGGCCAGCGACTTCTTCCCCGGCGGCACCGGCGGGCCGGTGTAGACGTCGAACAGCCGGGCCCGCCGGACCAACGGCGAGCCCTCGATCGCTTCCTGTACCCGCGCCGCCGGCAGCGACTCGTCCACGGTGACCGCCAGGTCCTGCTCCACCGAGGGGAAGCGGGCTACCGGCTGGTAGCGCGGCAGGTCCGGCACGTGGGGCAGCAGCGCCTCCAGGTTCAGCTCGAACATGAACACGTCCTGGTCAATGTCAAAGCCGGCCGCCACCCTGGGGTGCACCTGCCCCACGAGCCCGGCCCGCCCGTCGCCCACGGTCACCGCCGCCGTGTGCCCGGGGAGATACGCGAAGTCGTGCCCCTCCTCGAAGGTCGCGTTCACCTCCAGACCGGCCAGCAGCCGCTCGATGATCCCCTTGGCGTCGAAGAAGCCGACGGCCTCGCCCTGGGGCTGGCCCCAGCGGTCCGGCTTCACCCCGCTCAGGACGCCGCAGACCGACTCCACCTCCTGCGGCAGGTCGTCCTCCCGGGGGAGGTAGACCCGTGACGTCTCGAACAGGGCGACTACCCCAGGCTCGACGCGCAGGCCGGAGGCCAGCGTCTCCAGCAGGTCCGCCCGCAGCGTCGTGCGCAGGTACTCCTGCTCGCGGCTCATGGGGTTGGCGATGCGCAGGGGCGGGTAGATCGCCATGTCCTCGGGGTCGAGCACCTTCGCCAGCGTTTCCCGGTCGGTGAGCGAGTAAGTGACGACCTCCTGCATCCCGGCCGCGGCCAGGACGTCCCGCGCCCGCTCGCGCAGCTCCCGCCGCGGCTGCCGTTCGGCGGCCGGGACCTCGCCCCGGAGCTGGGTCATCGGCAGCTCATCGTACCCGACGATGCGGGCCACCTCCTCGGCCACGTCGTCGGGGATGCGGACGTCGGTGCGCCAGTGGGGGACGCGCACCACGTAGCGGTCCGGCGGCACGTGCCGGCAGGAGAACCCCAGCGAGCCCAGCACCTGGCGCACCCGGCTCACGGGCAGGTCGACCCCCAGCACCCGGCGCAGGCGCTCCTGCGTGACGGTAATACGCACCTCCTTCTCCCGCCCCGGGTACACGTCCACGATGCCCTGGGCGGCCTTGGCCCCGCACAGCTCCACCATGAGCTTCACCGCGCGGCAGGCCGCCAGCTTCGGCAGCTCCCGGCTCAGCCCCTTCTCGAAGCGGTTGGAAGCGTCCGTGCGCACCTTCAGGGCCTGCGACGTCCGCCGGATGCTGGCCGCGTTGAAGTTCGCCGACTCCAGCAGCACCGTCGTTGTCTTGTCGTCCACCTCCGAGTCGGCGCCGCCCATCACCCCCGCCACCGCCACCGCCACCTCCGCATCGGCGATCACGAGGACATCAGGCGGCAGTTCCTTCTGCGAGCCGTCCAGCAGCGCCAGCCGCTCGCCCGGCCGCCCCCGCCGCACGACGATCTTCCCGCCCCGCAGCTTCTTGAAGTCGAAGGCATGCAGGGGCTGGCCCATCTCCAGCATCACGTAGTTGGTTATGTCGACCACGTTGTTGATGAGCCGCAGCCCCGCCGCCGTGAGGCGCTCCTGCATCCAGACCGGCGAAGGGCCGGTCCTAATCCCCTCGATCAGGGCAGCGCAGTAGCGGGGGCAGAGATCGCGGGCGGGGACCTCCACCGTCACCCGACCCTTGATGGGCGGCCCCGCCTCCGCGTACTCGATCGACGGCTCCCGCACCGGCTGCCCCGTCAGCGCCCCCACCTCCCGCGCGACGCCGACGACGCTCAGGGCGTCCGGGCGGTTCGGTCTCAGGTCGAAGTCGAGAACGCTGTCTCCCAGGTAGGACGCCAGGGGCGCCCCGACGGCCGCGTCCTCGGGCAGGACCACTATGCCTTCGTGGTAGTCGGACAGGCCCAGCTCCTTCTCCGAGCAGATCATCCCCACCGACTCAACGCCGCGGATGACGGCGCGCCGCAGCGCCGTGGGCTTGCCCGTCCGCCCGTCGATGACGGTGACGCCCTCCCGCGCGAACGCCACCTTCTGCCCCGCGGCCACGTTGGGGGCGCCGCAGACCACCGTCTGCCGCTCGCCGCCTCCCAGCTCTACCGTCGCCAGGACGAGGCGGTCGGCCTTGGGGTGCTTCGCCACCTCCACCACCTGCGCGATGGAGACGCCCTCCCAGTCGCCGCCGGAGGTGATGATCTCCCCTACCTCAAGGCCCGCCATGGTCAGGCGCCGGGCCAGCTCAGGGAGGGGAAGGGCTATGTCAACGTACTCGGAGAGCCACTTGACCGGTACGCGCATCGGCTCTAGAACTGCTCCAGCAGGCGCAGGTCGTTCTGGTAGAAGAGGCGCACGTCCTCCACGCCGTAGCGGAGCATGGCGATCCGCTCGATGCCCATGCCCCAGGCGAAGCCGGTGTACCGCTCGGCATCGTAGCCCACGTTGGCCAGTATCTCCGGGTGCACCATCCCCGAGCCGAGGACCTCGATCCAGCCGGTCTCTTTGCAGGTCGAGCAGCCCTGGCCGTCCCGCAGCCGGCCCTCGCCGTTGCAGACGACGCAGTCGATGAGGAGGCCCATGCTCGGTTCGGTGAAGGGGAAGTAGTCGCAGTGGAAGAACATCTTCCGGTCGGCGCCGAAGATGCGCCGCACGAACTCGGCCAGCGTGCCCTTCAGGTCCGCCATCGATATCCCCTCGTCCACGGCCAGCCCCTCCACCTGCGTGTGCATCCAGTCGTGGATGGGGTCCGTCGCCTCGAAGCGATAGACCCTCCCCGGCACCACGATGCGGATGGGCGGCTGGTGCCCCTCCATGTACCGCACCTGGTTCGGCGAGGTGTGCGTGCGCAGGAGCATCGACCGCTCGCCGTCCTTCTCGTAGTCAACCCAGAGCGTGGCCCACATGTCGCGGGCAGGGTGGTCGCGGGGGATACGCAGGGCCTCGAAGTTGTAGCGGTCCCACTCCACCTCGGGGCCTTCCACCACCTGGAACCCCATGCTCTCGAAGCAGTGGAGGACGTCGCGGAGGGTCTGGGTGACCGGGTGCAGGCGGCCCTGGGCGCGGGGGCGGCCCGGCAGGGTCACGTCCAGCCGGCCCCGTTCCATGACGGCGGTTAGCCGCGCCTCCTCCAGCTGGGCCTGGCGCTGGGCCAGCGCCGCCCCCAGCGCCTCCTTCAGCCGGTTGGCCTCCGCCCCTACCTTCCGGCGCTCCTCCAGGGGCAGCGAGGCCAGCGCCCGCAGGACCAGCGTGAGCCGGCCGCGCCTCCCCAGATAGGCGATCCGCCACTCTTCCAGGGCGGCGTCATCCCGGGCCTCCGCCAGCTGCGAGCGCGCGGCGACCTCTATCTCCTTCAGTTCCTCAAGCAGGGACGGCATTAACCAACGCTCTCCCACGGGGCGGGCCTATTATACCTGACGGCGGCTCACTACGGTCAATGAGACCGGCGTCCAACCGGAAACCGTCCCTTCCCTTGACAGCCTCGGGAGTCGCGGTATGATTTGCGCAGTTAGGCAGTACGAACCAAGGAGGGGGAAATGCGAGCCTACGTGCTTATCGAGGCGGCCGTTGGGAAGGCGAAGTCCGTGGGTGAGGGAGTGCAGAAGCTCAACTTCAAGGACGCCCGCGTCATCTCCGTCGACGCCGTCACCGGCCCCTTCGACGTCATCGCCCTGCTGGAGTCGGAAGACTTGGACAAGCTGGGGCGGGCCATCACCGACGGCATCCAGCAGGTCGACGGCGTCCAGCGCACCACCACCTGCCTCGTGGTCAAGCTGGGCTAACCGAGAAGCTGCCTCCGTATCCAAGCGGTGCTAAAATGGTGTCCGCCGGAGGCGGACGCCATTTCCTTCCGGGGTCGCCCGTGATCAGCGTAGAAGAAGCCCTCGAACGCATCCTCAGCTACGTCGACGTCCTGGAGCCGGAGGAGAAGCCCCTCCTTGACACCCTGGGCCAGGTCCTCGCCGGGGACGCCGTCGCCGCCTTCAACATCCCGCCCCTGGATAACACCGCCATGGACGGCTACGCCGTCCGCTCCCGGGACACCGCCGGCGCTGGCCCCGATAAGCCCGTCGAGCTCCGGGTGACTGGCGAGGTCGCCGCCGGCTACATCTACGACGGCGCGGTGGAACCCGGCACCGCCGTCCGCATCATGACCGGCGCCCCCATCCCCCGCGGCGCCGACGCCATCGTCCCCTTCGAGGAGACCGACGAGCCGTTCGAGAAGGCCCCCAGCGGCAGCCACCGCACCGAGGCGACCGTCCGCGTCTTCAAGCAGGCGAAGCCCGGCGCCAACATCCGCCGCGCCGGCGAAGACGTCCGCGAGGGCCAGACGGTGGTGCCGGCCGGTACCGTCCTCCGGCCCCAGGAGATAGGCGCCCTCGCCTCCCTGGGCCGGGATAAGGTGAGGGTCATCCGCCGGCCGGTCGTCGCCGTGCTCTCCACGGGCGACGAACTGGTCGAGGTGGGCCAGCCGAAGCCCCCCGGCAAGATCTACGATAGCAACGCCTACAGCGTCGCCACCCTCATCGCGCGCTTCGGAGGGATCCCCCGCCTCCTCGGCATCGCCAGCGACACCGTCGCGTCCCTCACCGAGAGGATCCGCCGCGGCCTCGACGCCGACATGCTTATCACCTCCGCCGGCGTCTCCCGCGGTGACTACGACGTGGTGAAGGACGTCCTGGCCCGTGAAGGCGAGGTCGCCTTCTGGACTGTGGCGATGAAGCCGGGCAAGCCCCTGGCCTTCGGCTGCTTCTATAGCCCCGCCAGAGGCGGGTCCGCCTCAGGAGGAGGGGAGCGGCGCATCCCCCACATCGGCCTTCCCGGCAACCCCGTCAGCTCGATGGTCGCTTTTGAGCTGTTCGGCCGGCCGGCCATCCTCAAGATGATGGGCAAGAACGACTGGGAGCGACCGCGACTCCGCGCCGTCGCCGAGGAGCGCATCGTCAACCGCAACGATCCCCGCGTCTTCTACGCCCGCTGCGTCGTGACGGTGCGCGACGGCCGCTACTACGTTTCCCTTACCGGCCCCCAGGGTTCGGGCATCCTTACCTCCATGGTCCAGGCCAACGCCCTCACCGTCATCCCCGCCGACGTCGACGTCGTCGAGCCCGGGGAGGAGATCGACGTCATCATGCTGGACTGGAGCCACGGCGAAGAGTGGGGCCAGGCGACGAACTCGCTGTCGCAGAGGGGCTAATCGGACTCATAGGTGTTTGAACGGCCCCGCTGGCGGCCTCGGAGCAATTTGCGCGGAGTATAATTTCTGAGTATACATGACTTCTCCGGCCGGCACCGTGACCATCATGTTCACCGACCTCGTGGGCTCCACCGCCCTGGGCGACCGCTTGGGCGAGGAGACGGCCCAGGCTCTACGCCGCGCCCATGACCGCATCCTCCGCCGCGAGTTTGAGCCCTTCGGCGGGAGCGTGGTTAAGGGTACCGGCGACGGCTTCATGGTGTCCTTCGCTTCCGCCCGCCAGGGCGTCGAGTGCGCCGTTCAGGTGCAGCGGGCCATCGCGGGCCAGCAGGCGGAAGGACGCTACCTCGAACTCCAGGTGCGCATCGGTCTGCATACGGGCGAGCCCGTCGCCGAAGGGGGCGATCTCTTTGGCAGCGACGTGAACCTCGCCGCCCGCATCCAGGTGGAGGCGGAGGGCGGGCAGGTCTTCGTGTCCGAGGTGACTCGCCTCCTCGCCCGCGACAACCCCGGCCTCCAGTTCCTCGACCGAGGCGAGCGCTCCCTCAAGGGATTCGCCGAACCCCAGCGCCTGTTCGAGGTGCGCTGGCCGGACGAGCGCGCAGGCAGGCCAACGCTCACTCGTTTCGTCGGCCGGCAGGAGGAGGCCGCCCAGCTCCGCCAGCAGCTGGAAGCGGCCGTCCGTGGCCAGGGCGGCCTGGTGCTGGTGGCCGGGGAGCCCGGCGTGGGCAAGACCCGCCTCCTGTCGGAGCTTGCCATCTACGCCGCCGACCGCGGCCTCCAGGTGCTTACCGGCCGTGCCTACGAGACCGAGGGGATGCCACCGTACCTGCCCTTCACCGAACCCCTCAGCCAGTACCTGCGTACTCGCACCGCCGACGAGCTGCGGGAAGACCTGGACGGCAGCGCCGCCTATCTCGCCAAGCTGCTGCCGCGGCTTCACCAGCTTATCCCCGACCTCCCGGAGCCGCCTCCCCTCAGCCCTGAAGCGGAACGCTACCGCCTGTTCGAGGCTGTCACCGAAGTTCTCCTCACCATCGCCACCCGCCAGCCCCTCCTCCTCTTCCTGGACGACCTCCATTGGGCCGATGCCGCCTCCCTCCTTCTGCTGCGCCACTTTGCCCCTCGCCTCCCCCAGGCCCCCCTCCTCGCCGTGGGCGCCTACCGCGACGTGGAGGTCACCGAGCAGCACCCCTTGGCCGGCCTGTTGAGCGAGCTGAGCCGCCAGCGCGTCGGCGCGTCTATCGCCCTCCGCCCCTTTGGCCTTCAGGACGCCGCCGCCCTGGTGGAGGCCCTCCTGGGCCAGCCCCCCGCCCCCCGCGTCCTCGACGCCCTCTTCGCCGCCTCTGAGGGCAACCCCTTCTTCACCGAGGAGCTGGTGCGGCACCTTCAGGAGCAGGGCCGCGACCTCGCTGACCCAGAGGCGCCCGTGGGCGACTGGGCCATTCCCGAAGGCGTGCGCCAGGTGATTGCCAAACGCCTGGCCCGCCTGGGCAAGGAAGCGAACCGCGTGCTGGCCCACTCCTCCGTGTTGGGACGCGAGATCTCCCTCCCCAAGGTCGCCGCCGTGACCGGCCGGGACGAAGACTCGCTCCTGGACCTGCTGGAGGAAGCCCTGGCAGCCCACCTCCTGCGGGAGGAGGGCCAGTACTTCGCCTTCGCCCACCCCCTGATCCAGGAAACGCTCTACCAGGGGCTGAGCGCCCCCCGGCGCCGTCAGTTACACCTCCGGGCGGCCGAGGCGCTGGAGGTCCTCTACAGCGCCGACCTGGAGCCGGCCCACCTGGCGGAGCTGGCCCACCACTTCTGCCAGGCCGGCTCCAGCGGCGACGCGGATAAAGCCATCGGCTATGCGGTTAGGGCCGCAGAGCGGGCTCTCTCCCAGGTCGCCTACGAGGAGGCGGCCCGCCTCTACCAGATGGCCCTCCAGGCCCTCGACCTCAAGAGGAAAGCCGACGTGGCCGAGCGCTGCGAGCTGCTGCTGGCCCTGGGCGACGCCCAGATACGGACGGCCGACAAAGCTGGCGCCAGGCAGACCTTCCGGCAGGCGGCGGACATCGCTAGAAACCTGGGGGAGCCCGAACGCCTCGCCCACGCCGCCCTGGGCCTCGGGGGCCGCGGTGCGCGCCGCTTCGAGCTCGGTGAAGTGGACGAACTCTTGATCGGCCTGCTCCAAGAAGCTCTGGGCACGCTGAAGGAGGGCGAGAGTGTTCTTCGATCAACGCTGCTGACGGGCCTAGCGTTCGCGACGGAATTCTCAGAGCCGCCCGAACGAAGGTTAGCGCTTAGCCAAGAAGCGGTCGACATTGCTCGCCGGGTCGGCGACCCGGATGCTCTGGGCATGGCCCTGGGCGTGAGGCACAATAATCAGCGCGGGATGGAAAACGTCGAGGACCGGCTCGCCGACGCTACAGAGATGGTGCGGCTGTCTGAGGAGGCCGGTAACAGGGAAGGCGCCTACTGGAGTCACTTTTCGTGTCTTATAGACCTGCTGCAGTTGGGAGACATCGCGGGCGTCGACCACCAGATCGAAGCCTGTACGCGGCTTGCGGGGGAACTCCGACTTCCTACGTTCCTGTGCCAGACCAAAATCATGTCGGCGACACGTGCCATGCTGGACGGGCGGTTCCAAGATGCGGAGCGGCTGGCTCAGGAGGCGCTGGCCGAGGGGCAGCGGGCGCAAATCGGGGACGCCGCCGCGCAGTTCGCGGTCCAGATCCTCGGACTGCGTCGGGAACAAGGAAGGCTTGGGGAGCTGCAGCCGATCTACGAGAGCCTAACAACGCAGCCCTCAACTCACCCCGGGTTTCGCGGCGCGCTGGCCTGGATATACAGCGAGCTGGGCCGTGAGGCGGAGACGCGGCGTCATTTCGACCTTGCGGCTGAGAATGCCTTCGCCGGGCTGCCTCGCGACGCGGCCCGGCTCACCCAGATGGCTATCCTTGCCGAGACGTGCAGCTTCCTAGGCGATGTCGAGCGGGCTGCCGAGCTCTACGCTGTGTTGCTGCCCTCTGCCCGGCTCAACGTTGCTCTCAACGAAGCCATTTGTCTTGGGCCGGCCTCGCGTTATCTCGGTCTCCTGGCCGCCATTACGTCGCGATGGGAGGAGGCGGAACAGCACTTCGAGCGTGCCCTCGAGATGAACGCGAGGATGGGGGCCCGGCCCTGGGTCGCCTGGACCCAACACGACTACGGTCGAATGCTCTTGGCACGTGGCCGCGCGGCTGACCGTCGGAAGGCGCTTGAGCTCTTGGAGGCAGCCATGGAAACCGCCCGGGAGCTGGCTATGAAGGCCCTGCTCGAGCGAGCACAGGCGCTGAAGTCGGAGGCCCAAAGAAAGCGCCACACGAGAGTCGCTTGGAGCCCACCGGCAGGAGGCCACGAGATCATTGGAGACGGGTGACGCCCAATGTCGGAGTATGACTACTGGACGAAATTCTGGCTGAAGAAACTTACCCGGCGCCGTCTCATTAGGGATGCCGCCCTGAGTGGCACCGGCCTGGCTGCGGCTTCCCTCCTGGGCTGCGGGGAGCGACCGTCTGAGCCACAACGACCGCCATCTCTTGGAACCCGGCTAGGGACACCGGCAAGCGGCGAGGTCGAAGACATCGTCGCCAGACTTTTCCCCTCCGACTTTCAACCCATCGACGGCCGCCGGAAGTTCATCCCCGCACCTTCCGGGATGACCGGCGGCATTGCCCGCTACCCTGGCGCTGAAGCCTTGGTGTTCGACACCTTGGACCCTCACCAGACCCAGTTCGGCCCCCTCTACTCCGCTCAATCGTCCGTTTTCAGCAAGGTCCTCAAGTACGTTAGTCACATCGCCCAGATCTCCGAGCCAGATCTGGCCGAGGCCATGCCCGAGGTCGTCGACAAGCTTACGTACATCATCACGATCCGCAAGGACGTGTTCTTTCACGACACCCCCGAAGTACGTCGGCGCTTGATGGCCGTGGCGGCCAGAGAGAGGCGCCCCGAGGTGAACGACGTGGCCGGGCGCCAGCTCACCGCCGAGGATGTCAAGTTCAGCTTTGAACGCCAGATGAACCCGGAAAGCCCTCGCCGTCCGCTCTACTACCGAGCCAGCCAGTACGCCAGCATCGATAAGATCGAGCTGATAGACAAGTTTACCCTGAAGGTCACGACCAAGGAGCCCACCGCCCCCTTCGTTCATTACCTGGCAGACACCAACGCCTTTATCATTGCCAAGGAGCTGGTCGACCCCGAACACGACACGATGGATACCCAGGACAAGATGGTGGGCACCGGACCCTTCATCTGGGGCGAGCTCAAGGCCCTGCAGGAGTTCACCGCCATCCGGAACCCCAACTGGTTTGGCTGGGGCAGGAAGGATCTGGGTCGGCCGTACAGCGACGGCCTAAAGTCCCTATTCATCGTGCTGGCCGAGCAAGCGGAGCCGCTATTTTGCAGGAAGGAGATCGACGGCTTCAGCCCCCTTGACGCGCCTGCGCTTCCCAAGACCCTGAAGGACGAGATGCCCGAACTGCAGTTCATCCAGCTAGGCAGCTCCGGCTGGCTGAACTCTCGCTTCAAGCTGGCCGATGAAGCAGGCAACGCCTGCACCCCCTACAACGATTATCGGGTGCGGAGAGCCGTCCATCTGGCCACTGACCGCCAGGAGGTCATCGACACCGTCTTCCGGGGCTCAGGTCTTATGCAGCCCCCAGTGGGATTTGTCATGGCACTGTGGGCCCTCCCCCAGCAGGAGCTCACCACTCTACCCGGCTACCGACAGGGGCCGGAGCGAGACGGGGATCTGCGGGAGGCACGTCGGCTGTACGAGGCGGCCGGCAGTCCGCCCCTGGCCATTACCTTCGCCGATCTGCCAGCCTCCATCGCCGCCTTCGCCCCCCAGCTGTTAGCTGCGCTGAGGAGAGTCCTGGGAGGCGACGTGGAGCAGAAGCCGAGTACGGCTGTCTCCTATCCGCGGATCGCAGAGGGCTGGCTGCGGGGCTGCGATGAGATGACCTTCACCTGGGGTTTCGACAACGGCTGGATCGACCTCGACGACTGGGTCTACCCCTACTTCCACTCCCGCCGGGTCCAAGAACAGCTTTCGGGTGAGAGACAAGGAGTTAGACGGTCTCCTTGAAGCTCAACGCCGCGAGTTCGATTTGGGTAGCCGCCGTCACCTGGGGTTCGAGATTCAGCGCTACATCTTGGGCGAGAAGGGAGAGAAACCTGGCGCCCTGGCCCGCCTTGACTACGCCGGGCCTGTGGTACCCTTCATCCTGTGGCCAACGTGAAGAACTTAGTGCTGTTCCCCTGGTACGGAAACAACCACTGGTTCGCCAATATCTGGTTCGACCGCGGCGACCCTACCTTCAATGGGCGACCTCCGTGACCCGTGGATCGCAGACGAGGCCGGCAGGCGAGGCCGGCAGCGTATCATGAGCCTCCCATACGACATCGAGGCCCTGACCCAGGACGTCGCCCTGATCGTTCGCCGGGCTTCGGACGACCTCGCCCGGGTGGAGGCGATCAAGCCGCTCCTGGCCCGCTGGATGCCGCGCTGCGAGGGCCTCCGGCCGGAGCACCGCGAGCCCTGCGACGGCCGGGCCTGCGGCCACCTCCTCCACTCCGCCGCAGACGGCTCCTTCTTCATCATCTCCGTGGTCTTCCCGCCCGGCACCAGCAGCGGCGTCCACTACCACGGCTCCTGGGGCGTCATCGGCACCCTGGCCGGCGTGGACGAAGAGACGAAGTACGTCCGCCCCGACGGCCCCGCCGCAGTGGCCGTGGGCCAGTCGTGCGAGCTGACCAAGACCGACGTGCTCCGCCTTCCTCCCGGCGGCGTCACCCACCTCCTGCCGCCCGCCGAGGGCTTCCACCGCGTCCGCGCCGTCGGCGACCAGGCCGGCGTCTCGCTCCACATCCTGGGCGGCAGCCCGGACAGCCATCCCCACTTCCTCTGCGATTCGGCCGCCCGCCGGCTGGTCGATTTCCCCATGCGTCTCCTGCTGGACCGCGCTCCCATGACCGGAGGTTAGAGATGACCCAGGAAGCAGGCCAGGCCCCCGAAGTTGAGATGACCTTCGACGGCAAACGGGTGGGGATGAACCCCTTCCTGCGCCAGATGATCGCCTCCACGATCTCGGGGCTGATCAGCCCCCTCCGGGGCGGCGCCGAGGCCCGCGTGATCGAGATCAGGATCAGGCGCCCGGGCTAGGACGCCACGCCGAAGTCGCCGAACCGCCCCTCCCCCTCCCCCCACTCCACGTCCACCGCGTCCACGCGGGCCGACCGCGGTCCTTCCCGCAGGTACGCGAGCAGCTGCTCCAGACCCTCACGGCTCCCTTCAGCCACTACCTCCAGTGAACGGCTGTCCGGCATATTCCGCACGTAGCCCGTAAGCCCCAGGAAGCGCGCCCGCCGGTACACGTAGTCGCGGAAGCCCACCGCCTGCACCCGGCCGCGCACGAGGGCCCGCAGGGAGGCAATCGAGCGGTCACTCGCGCTGCTCATGCTGCTAGGGAACGGTAGCACAGGCTGAAGCCTGTCCGTCAGGTCAGCACCGCTGCCAGCGCCTGCTCCACCAGCCGCGCCGGCACGTCGTCTCGGAGCACCGGCCGGCCCACTCCGTCCAGCAGGACCCAGCGCACGGCGCCTCCACGTACCTTCTTGTCCAGCGACATCGCCGCCCGCACCCGGTCGCGGTCGACTTCGCCGGCGGTGACAGGTAAACCGAAGCGCGCCAGGAGCCGCCTCTGCCGCTCCACAAGCCCTTCGTCGACCAGTCGCAGGCCGCGGCCGATCTCCGCCGCCGCCGTCATGCCGATGGCCACCGCTTCGCCGTGCAGGAAGCGCCCGTACTCGGTGGCCGCCTCCAGCGCGTGCCCGACGGTGTGGCCGTAGTTCAGGACCATGCGCCGCCCCGTCTCCTCCCGCTCGTCCTCGCTCACCACGGAAGCCTTGACGGCGATGCTGCGGCGGATCACCTCGGTCGTCACCTCCGGCTCCAGGGCGAGGACGCCGTCGGCCCGCGTCTCCAGCAGCGCGAGAAGCTCCTCGTCGGCGATGAAGGCGTGCTTGATCACCTCCGCCCAGCCCGCCGCCCGCTCCCGCGGCGGCAGGCTCTTCAGCGTGGAGACGTCGGCCAGCACCAGGCGGGGCTGGTAGAACGCGCCGATAAGGTTCTTCGCCTCGCGGTGGTTTACGGCCACCTTGCCGCCGATGGCCGCGTCGACCATCGCCAGCAGGCTCGTCGGCGCCTGCACCAGCGGCAGCCCCCGGGCGAAAGTAGCCGCCACGTAGCCGCCCAGGTCGGTGATCATGCCCCCGCCCAGCGCCACGACGGCCTGGCCCCGTTCCGCCCGCTGCCCCACCAGCCAGTCGTAGATAGCCGCCGCCGTCTCCAGCGTCTTGCTCCCCTCGCCCGCCGGGACGACGTGCGACGCCACCGCGATATCAGCGGAGCGGATGGCCTGCTCCACCGGCCCGCCGTAGCGGGCGAAGACAGCGTCGTCGCTGATGACCAAGGCGCGACCGGTCAGCTTCGCCTCCCGCAGCCGCGTCCCCAGCTCTGGCAGCGCCCCCCACGACACGAACACGGGGTATTCGCCGCTCTCCGTGCGGACCACCGAAGCCGCGCCGGGAGGGATGGCGTGCAGCGTGCCGCTTGGCGCGGCGGCGTATGGGGCGGTTATCTCCTCGAAACGGTTGGGGTCGGCGCTCACCTTCCCGCCCAGTTCACGCCAGGCGCGCAGCACCTCCTCTGCCACCTGCTCCCGCGTCAGCGCGTCGGTCTGGACGGTCCAGTCGCACAGGGCGTAGAGGTGCTGGCGCGCCGCCTTCAGCTCCCGGATGCGGGCCAGCGGGTCGCTGATCGCGAGCAGCGGTCGGTCAAGCGCCTCTTTCAACGCACGGGCGTCCAGGCGGCGGAACAGCGTCTCCGGCCTCGCCTCCAGGCAGACGACGAAGCTCCCCTTGGCGCAGATACGGCGGTTCTCCGGCCGCAGGAGGGCGCCACCGCCGAGAGCGATGACCACCCTCTCCTCGCGGCAGACCTCGGCCACCACCTCCGATTCGAGGTCGCGGAAGCGCTCCTCGCCGTCATCCCGGAAGATCTCCGGGATGCTCTTGCCCGCCGCCTTCTCGACGAGGGGGTCGGTGCCGACGGCGCGCCAGCCCAGCGGCCCGGCGACGAGGGGCGCGACGACGCTCTTGCCGCTGCCGGAAAAGCCGGTGAGGACGATGCGCTGCGGTCGCTCCGGCATTCGTATTCCCTATCCCTCCGAAGGCCGGGCTTCAGCCCGGCCCGTCCACAGCCTGGCCTTCTGAACCATGTCACTCGCCGTCGGCCGCTGACCCGGCTCGCGGCCCTATCGTCCGCACGTACGCCTCGTAGTTGCGCTTCGTCTCATCCAGGCTATCGCCGCCGAACTTCTCCAGCATCGCCTCGGCCAGCACGATGCACACCATCGCCTCGCCGATGACACCCGCCGCCGGCACCGTGCACACGTCCGAGCGCTCGTAGTGGGCGCGCACCTCCTCGGCAGTGCGCAGGTCCACCGAAGGCAGCGGCTTCGACAGCGTCGATATCGGCTTCAGGGCGCCGCGGACCACGACCGGCTCGCCGTTGGTCATACCGCCCTCCAGGCCGCCGGCGCGGTTGGTGGCCCGCCGCCAGGGGCGGCCGTCCCACCGCTCCGGCGGCAGGATGACGTCGTGCGCCTCCGAGCCGGGCGCCGCCGTCAGGGCGAAGCCGCCACCGATCTCAACGCCCTTGACCGCGTGGATGCTCATCACCGCCTGGGCCAGCCGGCCGTCCAGCTTGCGGTCCCAGTGCACGTGCGAGCCCAGGCCGATCGGCACGCCGCCGGCCCGCACCTCGAACACGCCGCCCAGGGTGTCGCCCGCCTCACGGGCAGCGTCGATGGCCCGTACCATCCGCTCCCCGGCCTGCGGGTCGGCGCAGCGCACCGACGACTCCTCCACCGCCGCCCAGCCGGGCTCGGCGTCGGCCTGCGCCTGCACGTCGCCGATGGAGACGGTGTGGCTGTGCACCTCGATCCCGAACTCCTCCAAGAAGCGGCGGCACACGGCCCCTGCGGCCACCCGCGCCGCCGTCTCCCGCGCCGAGGCCCGTTCCAGCACGTTGCGCACGTCGTCGAAGCCGTACTTCATTGTGCCCGGCAGGTCGGCGTGGCCCGGGCGAAGGCGGGTCACCTTGTTCACCTCCCGCTCCGCCGGCTCCGGCTGCATCACGTCCTGCCAGTTCTCCCAGTCGCGGTTGCGGATGAACATGGCGATGGGCCCGCCCAGGGTCAGGCCGTGGCGGACGCCGCCGGTCAGTTCCGCCCGGTCCTGCTCTATCTCCTGGCGCTTGCTGCGGCCGTACCCCCCTTGGCGCCGCCGCAGGTCGACGGCGATGTACTCCTCGCTCAGGGGGAGGCCGGCCGGCACTCCCTCGATGACAACGGAGAGCCCCTTGCCGTGCGACTCGCCGGCGGTGAGGAAGCGGAGCGCCGTCACCCAGTCGCCTCCGCCCGCTCCCCGGCCGAGACCGTTACCTCGTCGGGGTCGATGGGCAGCGCCTGGCCCGCGTCGCCCAGGCGGTAGCGACCGCCCAGCGCCTCCACGATGTCGCGGGCCGACCAACCGTCCCAGTCCACTTCCCGCGCCGACTCCCGGCCGGCGATGGTGCTGAGGATGCAGGACCGGCTCGATTCACCGCTGGTGTCGCGGAACGTCGTGTACACGTCGATCTGGGCACTACCGAGCTTCACGTGGGGTAGCTCGTAGAGGAGCATGTCGGCGGCCCTAGCGGTGATAGCCATCCCCGCCTCGAGCGGGCTCGCCACCTCGACCCAGCGGCCCTCGACCAGCTTGTATTCGCTTTCCGCCGTCAGGCCCACCCGCGCGTAGTCCGGGCCCACGTCGAGCAGCTGCATACTCTGGACGCCGCGCCACACGTCAGGCGCGACCTCCTTCGGGCGCTTGATCGAACACCAGGCGCTGACGCTCTCCTCCAGCACCTGCCGGATCACGTCGACGTCTCCGGCCGACGCCGCCTTCCGGTAGGCGATGGCCGCCCGCGTCCCCTGAATAATGACCCACGAGAAGATGACGAACAGGACGACGATCGCCAGGATGGCCCACTGCACCGCTAGCCACCGCCCTTCGCGCCGGCCGGCTTCAGCGCCGCCTTCGCCGCCCGGAACATGACGTCGACAGGCGGCTCCAGCCCGGTCCACAGCCGGAAAGAGTCAGCGCCCTGGTAGACGAGCATCGAAAGGCCGCCTACGGCCCGCGCCCCCCGCTTCCGCGCAGCCGCCAGAAGCCTCGTCTCCGGTGGGTTGTACACGAGATCGAACACCAGCGCCCCCGGCGGGATCACCTCGGCGGGCAGCGGCGTTTCCTTCTCGGTGCCGCTGCCGGTCATCCCTACCGGCGTACAGTTTATCAAAAGGCGGCACCCCATCAGGGCCGCCGCGAACGAAGCGTAGATGTGCGGCAGGACGTGGAGGCTGGTGCCCACCGCCAGCGGCCGCAGGTCGTCGACGAGCCTGCTCGCCCGCGGGAAGGTGCGGTTGATCACCGTCACCGCCGCCGCACCCGACCCCGCCAGCGCCAGCACGACGGCCCGCGCCGCGCCGCCGGCGCCCAGCACCAGCGCCCGCGTCCCCTTCACCTCGAAGCCACCCTCCTGCTTTAGCGCCGCCAGGAAGCCGGTCACGTCCGTGTTATACCCCACCAGCCACCCCTCCCGGTTCACGATGGTGTTCACCGCCCCCGCCTGCTCCGCCACTTCGTCCAGCTCGTCGATAAGGGGGATGACGGCCTCCTTGTGGGGCACGGTCACGTTGGCCCCCAGGCGGTCCCGCTGCCGCAGAGAGGCGACGACGTCCGCCAGCCGCTCCGGCTGCGTCTCCCACACCTCGTACCGCGCCTCGAGGCCGGCGGCGCCCAGGGCCGCCTGCTGGAACACCGGCGAAAGCGAGTGCTCCAGCGGGTAACCGATAACGCCGACGTACTTCATCTGTTGCCTTCATTACCGCAGCTGAAGGCTGCGGTGTGGCCCACTAGCGCTGGTACTTGTCCACGTTGGCCTGGTGCTCGTCGTAGGTCTCCGCGAAGGCGTGACTCCCGTTCGGCTTCGCCACGAAGAACAGGTAATTCGTGTCCGCCGGCCGGATGACGGCCAGGATCGAGTCCAGCCCCGGGCTGGCGATGGGTCCCGGCGGCAGGCCGCTGTTGCGGTACGTGTTATACGGCGAGTCCGCCGCCAGGTCCTGGAGGGTCAGCTCCTTCTTCCACCAGCCGTACTTGGCCACGCTGCTCGGGTCCTCCGCTACCGCGTACTGTACGGTGGGGTCGGCCTCCAGCGCCATCCCCAGCCGCAGCCGCTTCAGGAAGACCTGGGCGATGACCGGCCGCTCCGCCGGCTTTTTGGCCTCCCGCTCCACGATGGAGGCCAGCGTCAGCACCGTGTGCACCGAGAGCCCGGCGTTCGCCGCCTCCTGCCGTAGCTCGGGCGTGAACGTCTCCTCCGTCGTCTTCACCATCGCCCGCACCACGTCGGCGGCGGTGTCGCTGCGGCGGAAGAAGTAGGTCGCCGGGAAGAGATACCCCTCGAGGCTGGCGCTGGGGGCCAGCTCCGACAGGACGTCGAACTGGTAGAAGCCCGCGACCGCCGCCAGCCGGATCTCCTCGGCGCCAGCGATCCCCTCGGCCTCCGCCGCCTCCGCGATCTCGCCAAGCCGCCACCCCTCCGGCACCGCCAGCACCAGCGAGGAGACCAGCCCGTGCCGAATGCGCCGCACCGCCTCGAGCGTTGGGGTCCCGGGGTCGAACTCGTAGTCCCCGGCCTGCATCATCTGGTCGTACCCCAGCAGGGCGACCAGCACCCGGAACTGGACGGAGCTGTCGATCACGCCCATCTCCTCCAGCCGGTCCCCGATGGCCTGAGCGCTCTCGCCCGGGTTGATGGAGACGACGATCGGCTCCCCGGTCTCGGGTGGCGCCGCCGAGGGGCTCGGCTCCTCGATGACGTTCGGGCTTTCCCACATCTGCCAGGCGGCGGCGCCGGTCAGGCCCAGGGCCACCACCACGGCCGCGATTGTGAGGAGGCGCATCACCTGTCCGACGGCTTGGGAAGCGAGTCCAGGTACGCCTGGAGGATTATCGCCGCCGCCAGGGCGTCCCGCTGTCCCTTGCGCCGGCGACCCTGCCTGCCGGCAGGCAAGGCGCGCCCCAGCCGCCGCTCCGCCTCCACCGTCGTCAGCCGCTCGTCCCACGTCTCCACGGGAATCGGGAGGACGTGCCCCAGCGCCTCCACGAAAGACTGGACCCGCTTCGCCTGCGGCCCCAGCCCCCCGCTGAGCGAAAGCGGCAGCCCCACGACCAGCCTGTGGGCCCCCTCCTGCTCCACCAGGCCCATGATCTCCGTGATGGGGTCCGAGCTTTCGATGGCGCCGATGGGCACCGCCACCCGCATCCGGTCGTCGGCCGCCGCTACCCCTATGCGACGCTCCCCGACGTCAATCGCCAGTATGCGCATTACCTCTCATCTTCGCAGCAGCTTCTCGACCACCTTGGGCGCCTTCTCCAGCGCCTTCGAGAGCTTCGCCGGGTCCCGGCCGCCCCCGGTGGCCATGTCGGGACGGCCGCCGCCGCCGCCGCCGGCCACCTTCGCCACCTCCCGCACCAGCGCGTCCGCCGTCACACCCTTCTCGATGGCGCCCTTCGACACCACCACCAGGAACCCGAGCCGCTCGTCGATCACGGCGCCGATGACAGCGGCCGCCGTCGGCCCGATCTCGCCCTTCAGCCTGTCGCCGATGAAGCGGAGGGCCTGCTCGCTGGTGGCCTCCACCTCCTCGGTCAGGACGCTGACGCCGCCCACGTCCACCTGCTTCACCCGCCGCTCCGGCTTCCCCGCCGACGCTTGCGCCAGCGCCCGCTCCAGTCGCTCCACCTTCTTCCGCTCCGCGTCCACCTCGGCGATGAGCGACTCCACCTTCGCGGCCGCCCCCTGCCGGGGCGCGGCCAGCTTCCGCGCGATCTCGTCGAGGGCGGCCTGCTGGGCCCGCACGTGCTCCACCGCCCCCCTGCCGGTCAGGGCCTCGATGCGGCGCATCCCCGCCCCGATGGAAGACTCGTCCACGATGACCAAAAGACCGATGTCGCCGGTGCGCTGGCAGTGGGTGCCCCCGCACAGCTCGGCGCTGAACCTCGGGGCTACGGAGTCCACCTCCACCACCCGCACCTCGTCGCCGTACTTCTCGCCGAAGAAGGCGAGCACGCCCTCCTTCATCGCCTCCTCGAAGGTGGTGATGCGGACGTCCACCGGCAGGTTCTGGCGGACCTTCTCGTTCACGACCTGCTCTACCGCTGCCAGCTGCTCTTCGCTCAGGGCCTCCGGGTGGGTGAAGTCGAAGCGCAGGCGGTCCGGCGCCACCAGCGACCCCGACTGCCGCACGTGCGTCCCCAGCACCTGGCGCAGCGCGGCGTGCAGCAGGTGCGTCCCCGTGTGGTTGCGCATCGTGTCCTGCCGGTGCTCGCCGTCCACCCGGGCGACGACAGCGTCGCCAACAGCGATGCGCCCTTCCGTGACCCTGCCGCGGTGGATGATGATCCGCTCGGCGGCGCGCAGGGTGTCCTCCACCAGCACGACGCCGTTCCGCCCCACGATCTCGCCTCTGTCGCCCACCTGGCCGCCGCTCTCGGGGTAGAGCGTGGTCTGCGCCAGCACGACCTCGACCTCCGCTGGCGCCTCGGCGGCGTCAACCCCGGCTCGCCCTTCGACCCTTCGACTAGGCTCAGGGCGGGCAGGCTCAGGACGAGCGGCCTCAGTCCCCGCTCGTGGTTCGACAGGCTCACCACGAGCGGGGAGGACGGCCACGACCGCCGTCTCCGCGCTCAGCCCCTCGTACCCCACGAACGGCGTCTCGATGTCCCCCAGCGAGGCGTAGGTCCCCGCCGCGACTTCGCCGCCCCTGGCGGCGGCCCGGGCCCGCTCCCGCTGCTCCGCCATCAGCCGCTCGAACCCCTCGTCGTCCACCGAAAAGCCACGCTCTGCGGCGATCTCGCGGATCAGTTCGATAGCGAAGCCATACGTGTCGTACAGCATGAACGCTTCAAGGCCTGATATCTGGCGGGCCGAACTTCCTAGTTCTTGGAGCTTCTCGTGCAGAACTTCACGTCGAAAACTTTCCTTACCGCGTTGTATGCTACTTATCCAATCTCTGAGCCAGTCCTTGAACTGATCGATTTTTTCTGACATGAAGCCGACGACAACGATCGCTAGTCCTTCGGTGACTCTCCCCCACCTCTCGGCAGGCGAGTCTTCGGGAGGCCTGTGACCCACGAAAACCGTTACTGCCATTTTATTGAGGCGGCTTTTAGCAGAATCAAATGGGACATATCCTAGGCGGCCCAGGAGCTTTATTGCCTCGTCGTCCGGGCTCGTGGCCCGCTGCTCGGTCTGCTCAATAGGTTCAATCAACGCCTGCTCAATCTCTTGTCTCAGGGCCAGCAGTCCATACTCCAAACTCAATCCGCGCCTCAGATTCTCCTCGAACCGTTGTTCCTCCGGGCCGATAATACCCATCACGAAATCGCGCTGCGTCTCCAGCTCCGGGTACGCGGGCTGCATCGTTTCGATGGCGGAGCTGACGATATCGGCCAGGAACGGCTCCTCCAGTCCCAGGTAGCGCCGCCCGAAGTAGACCGCCCGCCGCAGCACCCGGCGCACGGCGTAGCCCCGTTCCTCGTTGGACGGCACCACCGGCGTCCGTTCGTCCCCGATGAGGAACGTTACCGCCCGCGCGTGCTCCGCCACGATGCGCATAGCACGATCGACCTCCGGATCCTTGCCGTAGCGCCTCCCCGATAGCTCCTCGATGCGCCGGATGATCGGCTGGAACAGGTCGGTGTCGTAGACGCTGGGGGCGCGCTTGTTTTTCCAGCCCCCCTCGAACGCCATCACCGCCGCCAGACGCTCCACCCCCGCCCCCGTATCGATGTTCTTGGCCGGCAGCGGCGTCCGCGAGCCGTCCGGCTGTTGGTAGTAGGTCATGAACACCAGGTTCCACATCTCGACGAAGCGGGCGCAGCCGCCGTGGGCGGGCTCGCAGGCGGGGCCGCAGCCGTACTGCTCCCCGAAGTCGTAGAAGATCTCGGAGTCGGGCCCGCAGGGGCCCACCGGCCCGGCGAACCAGTAGTTGTGCTCCTCGCCGTAGCGCAGGATGCGCTCGCGGGGCAGGCCAATCTTCCGCCACAGCTCCGCCGCCTCGTCGTCGTCCAGGTACACAGTGACCCACAGCCGCGAGGGGTCCAGCCCCAGCCACTTCTTCCCCGTCACGTACTCCCAGGCGAAGTCGATGGCCTCCGCCTTGAAGTAGTCGCCGAAGGAGAAGTTGCCCAGCATCTCGAAGAACGTCAGGTGGGACGTGTCCCCCACGGCGTCGATGTCCGTGGTGCGGAAGCACTTCTGGACCGTCGTCACCCGCGGCTGGGCTGGCTTCGCCTCGCCCATGAAGTACGGCTTGAACTGCACCATCCCGGCGCTGGTGAAGAGCAGCGTTGGGTCGCCGGGCGGGACAAGGGGCGCGCCGGGCAGGCGCTTATGGCCGTGCCCTTCAAAGAAGCGGAGAAATGATTCGCGAATCTGGTCCGATTTCATCCTTCGACAAGCTCAGGACGAGCTTCGGCCCGATTATAGCATCAACGTTCGATAGACCCCAGGAGCGAGGGCTTGGGGAGTCGGCGGCCCTCTGCTACAATCCATACCGCCGTGACGACCGTCCTCCTGATCTTCGACTCCCGCGGCGGCCTTACCGAGCGCCTCGCCGAGGCCGTCGCCGAAGGGGTGCGGGCGGTGCCCGGCGTCGAGCTCCTGTACCGCCGCCTGCCCGGTACAGGCCCGTCTGGGGACGAGGCGCGGCACGAGGAGCTAAAGCAGTGCGACGCCCTCATCCTGGGCTCGCCCAACTGGAGCGGGATGACGGGCAAGCTGAAGGACTGGATGGACTACTCAGGCGACTTGTGGGAGACGGGGGAGTTGGCGGGCAAGGTGGGGGCCGCCTTCACCGGCGGCTGGTCGCGCTCCGCCGGCACGGAGGCCACCCTCCTCCAGCTTCTCCACCTCTTGTTCGCTCACGGTATGATAGTGGTCGGCCTGCCCTGGTCGGAGACCATGCGCGTCGCCGGCTCCTACTACGGCGCCACCGCCCACGGCCAGGTCAGCGACGCCGACCGCGAGCAGGCCCGCGCCCTCGGCCGCCGCGTCGCCGAGATCGCCCGGAAGCTGGAAGACGACTCGAAAGGAGGCCGCGAATGATCATCCAGAGCCCCTGGCCCAGCCTGGAGCCCTACGTCCCCATGACCCTGCCCGAGTTCCTGAAGCGCCCCGCCGATCGCTTCCACGATAAGCCGTGCCTGATCAACATGGACGGCACCCAGTACACCTTCGGCCAGGTGTGGGAGGCGGGGAAACGGCTGGGCCACTTCCTCCAGGATCAGGGCATCGGCAAGGGAGACCGCATCGCCATCCTCTCCGCCAACAACCCCGAGTACGTCGTCGCCTTCCAGGGCATCGTCCACGCCGGGGCCGTGGTCACCACCCTCAACCCCCTGTACAAGGAGCGCGAGATCATCCACCAGCTGGAGGACTGCGGCGCCTCCGCCATCTTCGTCATGCGCTTCTTCGAGGGGCCGGTGCAGAACCTGCGCGAGCAGATCCCCGGCCTTCGCCACATCTGGGCCATCGAGGACGTCTGGGAGCTGGCGAAAGAGTCGCCCCCGGAGCCGAAGGACCCGGGGACCGACCCGGAGAAGGACCTGGTCGCCCTCCCCTACTCCAGCGGCACGACCGGCCTGCCCAAGGGAGTGATGATCAGCCACTTCAACCTGGTGTCGAACATCCGCCAGTTGGCCAGCGCCGGCCTGACCAACGCCTACTCCACCTACCTGGACTTCCTCCCCTTCTTCCACATCTACGGTCTGACCGTCCTCATGAACTCCGGGTTCAGCGCTGGCGTCACCCAGGTGCTCATGCCGCGCTTCGACACCCAGGCCTGCCTCGACCTCATCCGGCGCTACAAGGTGACGAACCTGTTCGTCGTGCCGCCGGCGCTGCTGGCGCTGGCCAACTTCCCCGAACCCGAGAAGTTCGACACCTCTACCCTCAGCTTCATCCTCAGCGGCGCCGCCCCCCTGCCGCTGGAAGTGGCGAACCGCGCCCAGCAGGCCTACGGCTGCACCATCCTCCAGGGCTACGGCCTGACCGAGACCAGCGCCGTCGCCAACGCCAACCCCTACAACCGTGTCAAGATCACCTCCGTCGGCCCGCCCATCTCCGACACCCGCGAAAAGGTCGTCGATGTGACCGACGGCCGCGAGCTCGGCCCCGGCGAGCCGGGCGAGCTCCTCATCAGCGGCCCCCAGATCATGCAGGGCTACTGGCAGAACCCCCAGGAGACCGCCGACACTATCACCCCCGACGGCTGGCTCCGCACCGGCGACATCGCCCAGTTCGACGAGGACGGCTACGTCTACGTCATCGACCGCAAGAAGGAGCTGATCAAGTACAAAGGCTACCAGGTGGCTCCCGCCGAGCTGGAGGCCCTGCTGATGGAGCACCCCGCCGTCCTGGACGCCGCCGTGATCCCCAAGCCCGACACCGCCGAGGCGACCGAGGTGCCGAAGGCGTTCATCGTCCTACGGCCGGGCCAGCAGGCGGACGCGAAGGAGCTGATGCGCTTCGTGGAGGAGCGGGTAGCGCCCTACAAGAAGGTGCGGGAGCTGGAGTTCGTGGAGGCGATACCGAAGACGCTTTCGGGGAAGATCCTGCGCCGCGACCTCATCGAGCAGGAGCGGGCCAAGGGGGCTAGCCCACGCCGGCAAATGTGAGGGCCGACCTTCAGGCCGGCCCTCACTGCGGTACCGTACCGTTAGTCGGTAATATCGACCGGTTGAATGGCAGTTAGCTCGATCTTCTCTTCCTGCGGCGTGTTCACCCCCAGCCTCACCTTGAACACCCCTGTCACTGAGTAGCCGCCCGGGCGCACGTGCCTCCCCGAGTTCTCCACCTGGTGCCACTTCCCGTCAAACGCCAGCTCTTCGCCGGGGTCCAGTGTCTGGGCGGCCTCCGAGCCCCACCTCCAGCGGCTTCCCGCTGACGTTCTTCACCATCAGCCTCAGGCTCACCGTCTCCCCCACCTCCACCGGCGACTCCACCGCTAACGAAACGGCCAGGCCTCGCTCGGCGCGAGCCGGGGGTGCAGTGGTCTCGCCGGCTGCACCGCAAGCCGCGAGGCCGACGGCTGCGCCAAGCACAACCGGTGCCAGCCAAAGCCGGTAGCCTACCCGGATATCCACGACCTTACACCGCTTCCGTTGCCATCGCCTACAGCGGCGTGTCCACCAGCAGCAGCTCGCTGGGCACCTCCGTCTCCAGGCGCAGGAGGCCGGCCCCCGTTATCTTGGCTGCGTCTCCCGTGGTCAACCGCTCGCCGTTCAGCCGGAGCGCGCCCTCGATCAGGTAGAAGTAGCCGCCGCGCCCCTCCCCAAACTCGTGCTCCACGGCCGCCGCCGCCTCCAGCCGCGAGGCGTACATCCAGACCTCCTCGTGAACCGTTACGCCCGGCCCGTCGGCGCCCTCCGGCTTCAGGATCTGGAGCAGGCGGTCTTGCCGGTCCTCAAGCGTGAACTGTTTCTGCTCGACGCCGGGCGGGAGCCCGCGGCGGTCGGGGAGGATCCACATCTGGATGAACTGGACCGGCTCCGTCTTCGAGTGGTTCCGCTCGGAGTGCCAGGCGCCGGACCCCAGGGTCATCCGCTGGACGCCCCCGCGCTCCAGGACGCCGTCGTTGTCCAGGCTGTCGGCATGCTCGAAGTGGCCGGCGACCACGTAGGTGATCCCTTCGACGTCCCGGTGCGGGTGCATCGGCCAGACGGCCCCAGCGACAAGGGTGTCGTGGTTGAAGACGCGCAGGGTGCCGACGCCCATGTTGTCGGGATCGTGGTAGTGGTCGAAGCTGAAGTGCCAGCGGGCCTGGAACCAGCCGCCGTCGGTGGCGTAGATGTCGCGGTCCCGCCGCAGCACGATGGGCGCAGCTTTCACTCCGGCGGGCGCAGGGTCTTCCATAGCGTCCTGTTCTATTCTAACGGACTTGCCGTGAGTCCTGGCGGATCGCCTCGATGTGCAGGGTGACGCGCACGCTGTCGCCTACCACGACACCGCCGGTCTCGATGAGACCGTTCCACTTGACCCCGAACTCTTTGCGGCTCAGCACTGTCTCTGCGCTGAACCCGGCCCGCTGGTTGCCCCACGGGTCAACGATCTGCCCTTCGTATTCGGTGTCGAGCGCCACCTCTTTGGTGACGTCCCGGATAGTGAGGTCTCCGATCACCTTCCAGCGCCTGTCGTCGACCCGCTCGACGCGCTTGCTGCGGAACGTCATCTCCGGGAACCGCTCGGTGTTGAAGAAGTCGTCCGAGCGCAGGTGGGCGTCCCGCTGCTCCTCACCCGTGTCTACGCTGGCCACGTCCATGGTGGCGGTCACGGAGGAATTCTCCGGCTTCACCTCGTCGAGCTCGAGCGTCCCGCCCAGGGAGCGGAAACGGCCCTTCACCGTCGAGACCATCATGTGCTTGACGGCGAACTCCGCGATGGAGTGAGCGGGGTCGACGCTCCAGATGCTCGTCGTCGTCTTGGTACTGCTGACCATTTTGCGACCTCCTTACAAAAGATTAGTGGCTAGCCTTATGTTAGTATAGCCGCTCCCACTTGTCAAGCCCCTTACGATAAGTTAGAATAATGACGCCATGGCAGCGAAGAAGCCATCCACCATCGACCTCGCGCACTTCTGCCCGAAATACGAGAACGCCGTCCAGACCCTGGGCAAGCGCTGGACCCCTCTCATCATCCGCGCCCTCCTGGGCGGCTCCCGCCGCTTTACCGAGATCAGCGATTACATCGGCGCCATCAGCGACCGCCTGCTCTCGGAGCGGCTGAAGGAGCTTGAACGGGCAGGCGTCGTGGAGAAGCGCGTCTTTCCCGAGACGCCGGTCCGCATCGAGTATGTCCTCAGCGCCAAGGGTCTTGAGCTTCAGGGCGTGGTCGAAGCTATCCAGCGCTGGGCCGACCGGTGGGCGGCCGCCGGGGAGGCGGCCGCAACGCCCGGCCGGAGCTAAAAAGCGAAGGCCCCCGCGCTGGGTGCGGGGGCCTCCCGCGCGCCGCCGCTACCGGCCGCGGCGCTTCTTATTCACGTGGCAGCACATGGCTGCACCTCCTCTCGCCTCAGACCGTCCTTCCCTATCCGTTGACCGGCCCTTCGACTGCCCCTTCGCTTCGCTCAGGGCTTCGGCTCAGGACAGGCTTCCTCGCCCTCACCATGGCGCTGACGAAGCCCAGTGTCTCCTCGCCCCTCTTTCCGTAGCGCTGGAGCAGGCCGCCGAGCCCCGCTCCCTCCGCGTCGGACGCGGTATACTCCCGCGTGACCTCGATATCGATCTCGCCGAAGCCCGCTGCCGCCAGCTTCGACCGGTATTCGTCCTCCTGGAGCGCGCCCGCCAGGCAACCGGCCCAAAGCTCCAGGCTCCGCTGTAGCAGCCGCGGCATCTGCCCCCGCACCACGATGTCGGCGATGGCGATGCGGCCGCCCGGCCTCAGCACGCGGTACGCCTCGCGGAACACGGCGTCCTTGTCCGGCGACAGGTTCACGACGCAGTTGCTGATCATCACGTCCGCGGAACCGTCCGGCAGGGGCATCGCCTCCATCTCGCCCTTGAGGAACTCGGCGTTGGCGACGCCCGCCTCACGGGCGTTGCGACGGGCCAGGTCCAGCATCTCGTCCGTCATGTCCAGGCCGTACGCCTTCCCCGCCGGGCCCACCTTCCGCGCCGAGAGGATAACGTCGATACCGCCCCTCGTCTTCGTACAGGTTGCAGCTTATGGCGCCGAGGTCGTCCTGCTGCTCGCAGCAGCTGCGGACGTCCTCGGCGCCGCGGCGGGCCCTTTCCGCGTAGCGCTGCCGCACCGCCTCTTTGATCGCCTGCTCGTTCTCCACGGCTGACCTCCTTTGGGGTTCCATAGAATCTTTTCGATTTCTTACGGCCGAAAAAATTAGCCCAGCTCCGTCAGCGACCTCACCAGCTCCAGCATCGCCCGGGGGCTGACCCAGTAATAGCTCCACACCCCCCGCTTGTCCGACTCCACGATGCCGGCCTCCCGCAGCACCTTCAGGTGGTAGTTGATCGTCGGCTGGGAGAGGTCGAACAGCTCCACCAGGTGGCACTCGCAGATCGGCTGCCGAGACTGGAGCAGCCGCTGCACGATGCGCACCCGGGTCCCGTCCGACAGCGCCTTGAAGAGGTCGGCCAGGCGCCCCGCCTCGTCTTTCGCCTCAGCGACGGCGACGCGCTCCTCCGGCGTCACCTCGCAGCAACCCAGCGTAGCAGTCCTCATGACAGGCACATCGTACGGTATTAAATTGAAGAGTGTCAATACCTAACCCCGGGAAAAATACCCCCGTAGGACAGGCTTAAGCCTGCCCCGCCTAAACGGAGGCCTCGTCGTAGGTCGTTCGGCAGGGACTATTGCGTCAATCGGCGACCATCAAGCTCAAACCCGGGCCACGTGGGATCAAGACACTGAGCAGACGGGGCTGCTCCAGCAACCGCCGACGGTAGTCAGCCACTTCCGCCAGCCCTCCCAAGCCTGGCGCATAGGTGGCCGGCCACAAGTTAGAGCTGACCAACAGACCTCCAGGCCGCAGTAATCGCAAGCATTCATCGAGGTAGGCGGAGTATTCACTCCAGTCGGCGTCAAGGAAGATCAGGTCGAAGGGAGGGACCAGGTCGGGCAGGATGTCCAGGGCCCGCCCGACGTGGATATGGATCCGTTCGACGAGACGGTGCGCGCGGAAATGGCCTTCGGCGAGCCGGGCGTGCTCTGGGTCCGCTTCCACGGTCTCGATCCGACCTTCAGGGGCGGAGCCCCACGCCAGCCAAAGGGCACTGTAACCCAGCCCGCACCCCACCTCCAGAGCCCGTCGGACTCCCAAGGATTGAGCCAGTAGGCCCAGAAGACGCCCGCTGCCTGTGCAGTACACATCGCACCTGTGGCCCTCGCGATGCTCTGCAGAGGCGCGGTAAACGTCGGCGAAAGGGTCTAGCGCGAGATGAGCGCTGTGTACGAAAGCCTGAACCGCATCGCCATCAGCGGGCTCGCTTCCTGTCGCCATCCGCGTTCTCAGGCATCCGTTCCGAACATGGCCGCCCTTACCCCGCGACCGCCTCCCGCCGGCCCGCCGCTGGCTCGGCCTTCACCTGCCCCAGCACCGCCCCGACGCGCTCGAGCAGCTGCGCCACCCCCCACCCCTTCAGCGCTGAGACCAGCACGGCGTCCGGGCGCCAGTGCCGCAGCGACGGCTCGAAGTCGCGCAGGCTCTCCAGCCCCGCGATCGGCCGGCCGTCCTTCCCGCTCAGCGCGTCGATCTTGTTCAGCACCGTTATCCGCGGCTTCCCGCCGAGGGCCAGCTCGGCCAGCGTGTCCTCCACCGTCTGGCTCTGCTCCGCAGCCTGCGGGTGGGTCAGGTCCACCACGTGCAGCAGCAGATCCGCCTCCGATAGCTCCTCCAGCGTCGCCCGGAAGGCGGCCACCAGCTGGGTGGGCAGCTTCTGGATGAAACCGACCGTGTCCGTCAGCAGGAACGTACCGCCGCCGGGCAGCGACACCCGCCGCGTCAGCGGGTCCAGGGTGGCGAATAGCTTGTCCTCGACCAGCACCTCCGCCCCCGAGACGGCGCGCATGAGGGTGCTCTTCCCGGCGTTCGTGTACCCCACCAGGGAGACGACCGGTATCCCCTGCCGCGCCCGCCGCCGCCGGTACAGAGCCCGCTGCTTGCGGACGTGCTCCAACTCCCGCTTCAGCTGCTGGATCTTCCGCTCGATGAGCCGCCGGTCGGTCTCCAGCTGCGTCTCGCCCGGCCCCCGCGTCCCGATTCGGCCCTCCAGCCGCTCCAGGTGCGACCACTGTCCCCGCAGCCGCGGCAGGAGGTACTCGTGCTGGGCCAGTTCCACCTGGAGACGGCCCTCCTTGGTGTGGGCATGCTGGGCGAAGATGTCCAGAATCAGCGCCGTCCGGTCCAGCACCTTCACCTTGAGGGCGTTCTCCAGGTTCCGCTGCTGCGAAGGCGACAGCTCGTCATCGAAGATGACGACGCCGTACCCCACCTGCGGGCGCAGGGAGACCACCTCCTCCACCTTCCCCCGGCCGACGTACAACGCCGGGTTCGGGCGGTCCAGTCTTTGTACCGTCCGCCCCACCACCACCGCCCCCGCCGTGTCGGCCAGCAGGGCCAGCTCGTCCAGCGAGCCCTGCGTGTTCCAGCCGTCGCCGGGCCGCTTCAGCTCGGCGGCAACGAGGTACGCCCTCTCCTGCGGCTCCCCGGTGCTGTGCAGCCGTCGAGCGATGGTCTCCCCGTCCTCCCTACAAGCAGGTGTCGATTTCGAAAAGGTTCAGTAAAATTATATACCATCGGCGGACGGGCCCGGCGAGAGCGCCTATAATACAACCGGTCTGAGCCCCGTCATGAACCCCAGCGAAACGGCCCGCAGCCTCTTCTCCGGCATCGCCGCTAGCTACGATACGCCCGCCCAGCTCTTCAGCTTCTTCCAGTACCGCCGCTGGCACCGCTTCCTGCTACAGCGCCTTCCCACCGCTCGCCCTGAGCCAGTCGAAGGGCGAGCACACGCATATCGCGTCCTCGATATGGCCACCGGCACCGGCGCCGTCGCCCTCCGGCTGGCCGGCCGGCCGGGCGTGAGCGTCGTCGCCGCCGACGTCACCCGGCCGATGCTGGCGCAGGCGCGGCTGGGAGCCTCCCGCAATGGCAAATACCCCACCGACTTCGTCGAGTGCACGGCCGAGGCCGTCCCCTTCCCCGACGCCTCCTTCGACGCCGTCGTCTTCACCTACCTGCTGCGCTACGTGTCGGACGTGCCCGCCATCCTGCGGGAGCTGGCCCGCGTCCTCCGCCCGGGCGGTACGATGGCCTCGCTGGACTTCGCCGTCCCCCGCGGCCCCGCCTACCCCTTATGGCGCCTCCATACCGACGTCGTCCTGCCGCTGGGGGGCGCCCTCCTCTCGCCCGCCTGGGGGCGCGTCGGCGGTTTCCTGGGCCCCAGCATCCGCCACTTCTACCGCCGCTGGCCCGAGGACCGCCTCCTCGAGCTGTGGCACGAGACCGGCTTTCCCGACGTAGAGGCGAAGCGGCTCTCCCTGGGCGGCGCGCTGGTGATGTGGGCGAGAAAGTCGCCGTGAGGACCGCAGCCAGGAGCGGCCCCCCCGGCGAGGCCTCCACCGAGCGCCCCGCCTTCTACGCCCTGCCCCTCGATCGCTGGAGCGACTACGTCACCCTCCTCCATCCGCCGTACACCCTGTGGCACCTCAGCTACGTCGTGCTCGGCGCCGCCCTCGCCCCCACCCTCCGCTACGACCGCCTGGGCGCGACCCTCCTCGCCTTCTTCCTCGCCGTCGGCGTTTCCGCCCACGCCCTGGACGAGTTCAACGGCCGGCCTCTGCGCACCCGCATCCCATCGTCCGTCCTCATCGCGCTCGCGGCTTTCGGCCTTGCCGGCGCCCTCGCCCTGGGTCTCGCCGGCGCCGTCCTCGCCTCCCTCTGGTTGCTCCCGTTCGTCGCCTTCGGCGCCTTCATCCTGCCCGCGTACAACCTCGAGTGGTTCCGAGGGCGCTTCCACTCCGACTTCTGGTTCGCCCTATCGTGGGGCGCCTTCCCCTTCCTGACCGCCTGCTGGGCCAGCGCCGAGCGATTCGAAGCGTCGGCCGCCGTCGGGGCGCTGGCCGTCTTCGCCCTCAGCCTGGCCCAGCGCACCCTCAGCCGCCGCGTCCGCACCGTCCGCCGTCGCGCCCTCACCGTCGAGGGGACGATCACCTACGACGAAGGCCGTACGGAAGAGATCGACCGCCGCTACCTCATCACCCCCGACGAGCGCGCGCTCCTGCTGCTCACAGGATCGGTGATAGCGGCAAGTGTTGCCGCGCTGCTGGCGCGGGCGTAGACTGTTAGCACTCGGGCTTCTGCTGGAGCCCGGCTAGCGAGGACAGCGATGGCCGCCGAGGAAAAGCCACCGGTCTCGAAAGAGGAAGAGGAACTGCGCAGGGCCCTCGCCTGCGGCGAGGCCATGGGCGCCACGCGGCTGATGCGCCGCGTCATGCGCCACCTCCCCAGCGACCCCCGCTGCAAGATGTGCTTCAACCCCTTCGCCGGCGTGGGCGGGAGGATTCTCGGGCTCGTCGGGTTCGCCCCCTCTCGCAAGAACCCGCTCTTCTGCAACACCTGATTCGAGAAGGCTCCCCTCGGCGGCGCCGAGGTCGATATCGGGGTCCTCTTCGCCGACGTGCGCGGCTATACCGCCATTGCCGAGCCCGAGTCGCCCGAGGAGGTCGCCCGCGTCATGAACCGCTTCTACGCCCTCGCCATCGACGCCCTCACCAGCCGCGACGCCGTCATCGACAAGCTGGTAGGCGACCAGGTGATGGGCCTTTTCATCCCCGGCTTCGCTGGCCGGCAGTATGTCGACAAGATGGTGTCCGCCGCGGAGGCCCTCCTCCACGGCGTCGGCTATCCTTCCCGCGAGGGCTCCTGGCTCCCGCTGGGCGTCGGCCTCGACCACGGTCTGGCGTGGGTCGGCAACGTCGGCTCGGGGGAAGTGAAGGATTTCACCGCCCTCGGCGACGTGGTCAACACGGCTGCCCGCCTACAGGCCGAGGCCAGGGGTGGACAGATAGTGATGTCGGAGCGCGTCTACGAAGCGGTCGGCCAGCGCTACCCTGAGGCTGTAACCGTCAGCCTGCAGCTCAAGGGGAAAAGCGAGCCCGTGCCCGCGCGGGTCATCCAGATCGCACCGGTGAGCTCGAGGGCGTAGGAACTCCGAGGCCGGCTACTTCCGCCAGTCACCGGCGAGCGCCTCCAACCGCCGCACCCCCTCCTCCAGCTCGTCGTCCGGAAGGCTCAACGACAGCCGTACGTACCCCTCGCCGCTGGGCCCGTAGCCGATCCCCGGCGTCACCACCACCGCCGCCTCCTCCAGCAGCCGCGCCGCGAACCCCACGCTCGTCGTCCCCTCCGGCACCCGCGCCCATAGGTAGAGCGAGGCGCGGCAGGGCGGCACCCGCAGCCCCATCGCAGCCAGCGCCGCCGCCAGCCGGTCCCGCCGGCGCTGGTACACGCGGTTGTGCTCCTCGACGACATCCTGCGGGCCCTCCAGCGCCGCGATGGCCATGCGCTGGATCGCCTGGGGCACCCCCGAGTCCAGGTTCGACTTCACGCGCATCAGAGCGTCGACCATCGCCGCGTTCCCCACCGCCATCCCGATGCGCCACCCGGTCATGTTGTACGCCTTCGAGAGCGAGTGGAACTCGATGCCCACGTCCCTGGCGCCCACCGCCTGGAGGAAGCTGGGCGGCCGGTACCCGTCGTAGGCCACCTCGGTATAGGGGCCATCGTGGCAGACGGCGACGTCGTACTTGCGGGCGAACGCCACCACTCGCTCGAAGAACTCGATATCGGCGACGGCGCCCGTCGGGTTGTTCGGGTAGTTGATCCAGAGGAGTTTCACCTTCCGCGCCACCCGCTCCGGCACCGATTCCAGGTCGGGCAGGAAGTCGTTCTCCTCCCGCAGCGGCAAGTAGTACGCCTCGCCCCCGGCGAACATCGTGCCGATGGCGTACACCGGGTAGCCCGGGTCCGGCACGAGCGCCACGTCCCCCGGGTCGATGAAGCACAGGGCTACGTGCCCGATCCCCTCCTTCGAGCCGATGAGCGGCAGCACCTCCCGGTCGGGGTCCAGCGTCACGCCGAACCGCCGCTCGTACCAGCCGGCGATGGCCCGGCGCAGCTCCGGCAGACCCTCCGTCTCCGGGTAGCGGTGGTTGGCGGGATCGCACGCCGCCTCCCGCAGAGCCTCGATCACGTGCTCGGGCGTCGGCAGGTCGGGGTCGCCGATGCCGAAGGAGATGACCCGCACCCCCTGGCGCTCCTTCTCGGCGATCTTGCGGCTGATCTCGGCGAAGAGATACGGCGGCAGCTTCTCGATCCGCCTGGCGAACTTCACCCTAACCCTCGATCACCGGGTACTCCCGCGCCACCCAGAGCGGAGAGCGCGCGAAGTCGATGAACCGGCGCTCGTCCTCCACCAGCTCCCGCACCGCCTCGCGGCCCTCCGGCGTCGCCGTGGCCGCCGCGAACTCCTCCTCGCTGTCCCACCACAGCTCGGCCACGCCGTCGTAAGGCTCGGCGCCGTTGCGGCTCCGGCGAAGGGCCTCGTTCACCGACGTGTCCAGCGTGTGCACCTGCACGTAGCGACGGATGCGCAGAGTCTTCGCGTGCCGACGCACCAGCGGGCCGTGGGTCTCCCGCCAGTACCGCTGGAACTCCTCCCGCGAAAGCTCCGGCAGGCGGCGCAGACAGTAGATCAGCTTGACCACAACGCTATCCCGCTTACCAACCGATATCCGTCATGCCTCCCTCTCCCTCCAGGGAGAGGGCGAGGGTGAGGGTGCGACTTCCTTCCAGTACGAGCGTATCACCATAAGCGGGCGGAAGCCCATCGCCGCGTACATCTGCTTCGGCGTATCGTCGGGGTCGGCGCCGATGATCACCGGCCCGGCGCCCCGCTCCCGGCAGTCGG
The DNA here is from genome assembly GCA_016178045.1 of Chloroflexota bacterium. Classification (GTDB taxonomy): domain Bacteria; phylum Chloroflexota; class Dehalococcoidia; order SM23-28-2; family JACOUE01; genus JACOUE01. Next base: position 73,690 of record JACOUE010000005.1, on the reverse strand, counting down.
CGACGCAGCGGTGCACCAGGGCCGTCGCCAGCCCCCAGTGCCGGCAGTCCGGGTGGGTGAACAGGTCCTCCACCATCCCCATGCCGCCCGGCCCCACAAACGACGAGCAGTAGGCGCGCGCCTCGCCGTCCAAGTAGGCGAGCCAGTGCCGCGCCGGCAGCCCCCTGTCCCGCGTTCTCGCGATGGCCTGGTCGACGGCTTCGTCCCGGTAGCGGCGGCCGAGGCGCTCCATCACTTCCTTCCAGTCGAGCCGGAGCAGGCGGCCGTACGCCCCCCACTCCGCGTCGCTCTCCACCAGCCGGACATCGTGGGGTCTGGCCTCGGTGTTCAGTTCGGCCTCCAGCACCAGGACGACGCCCCCCTCGCGCTTGTACCCCTCCACGACCAGCCGCGGCTCAAGGGCAGGGGGCGTGAGGCAGTCCACCTCGAACTGCCGGTGGGGAAAGGCGGCGAACTCCGCCTCGACGCGGGCCAGCAGGCGTTCGATCTCCTTTGGTGTGCCGGCGGTCACGCCGGTGACGCAGTTGGAGCCGCGAAGGTCAGGCCGCGAGCGGTTACGGATGAAGGTCGCGCCCTCCGCTTCAAAGCACTCGTTACCCAGCGCCTCAAACGCTCGGCCTACCGCTATCGCCCCCCGGATCAGGTCGTCCATCTCACCTCGAACAGCCGCACCGGCTCCTCGAACCCCTTCAGCGGCATCTCCCCCCGGTCCGCAAAGACGAACCCCTTGCCCGCCAGCAGCTGCCGCACGACGTCCGACACCAGTATCTCGCCGCCCTCCGCCTTCGCCGCAATCCGCGCGGCCATGTTCACCGCCGTGCCGAATAAATCGTCCGCTTCCGCGATCGGCTCCCCGGCGTTCAGGCCGATGCGCACCCGTATCTCCTCCGCTCGTGGTTCGACAGGCTCACCACGAGCGGTCTGGTTCCACTCCTGGATCGCCTTCTGAATGGCGATGGCGCACTCCAGCGCCTTCGTCGCCGAGGCGAACGAGGCCATGAAGCCGTCCCCCATCGTCTTCACCTCGGCGCCCCCGTGCGCCTTCAGCGCTTCTCGCACAATCCGCTCGTGCTCCCGCAGCACCTCCCGCGCCCCCTCGTCCCCGAGCCGCTGAGTGATGGCCGTCGAGCCCTCCACATCCGTGAACAGGATCGTGCGGAACGTTCCACCAGCAGTAGCGGCGGCGTCCACGGTGGCAGACGCAAGCGGCGGGACAACACTAGGTACACTAGCGGCGCCGAGGAGGAACTCGTCGACAGCCTCCCGCATCTGCGGCGAGTTGATGTCGCCGGCGACGGTCTCGCCTTCCATCACCACTAAGCTCGCGTTTGGAATGCCTGACGACAAATCCCGTAGCACCTCGATAGGCACAAGTGATGCGCCACGATGGTGGCAGATCAGAGTAGGCGCCCGCACGTCGCTCAGGAACGGGCGAGAGTCCAGCGAGGCCATCGATTGCGCTGCCCGGCGCGCTTCACCATGCGTCTGCGACTCGCGGAGGAGGGCAGCATACCGGCGGGGCACGTCGCCAGCCGCCCACCCGAAGAAGACGCTGGCAATCGTCTCGGTGAAAACCACATAGTCGCTGTCCAATAGCGCCATCAACGCTCGGACCTGGGACCCTCCTGCTATCTGATCGAACGCAGCGAAAGGCTCGTGGAGCACGAGATGGGACACGTGCTGCGGTCGGGTTGCCGAAAACACGATTGCAAAGGGACTGGATGGCCCATTTGCGAATATGGCACAGGCCTCGACGCCGAATCGGGCCAGCACCGCCTCCAGATCCAGTGTGAACTCTTCGACAGAGTAGTTGCCCGCATGATCGGACAGCCCCGAGCCGCGGAAGTCGTAGCGGATCAGCCGGTAACCGCGCCTGGGAAACGATTCATAGTTGCCACGGAAGAGGTCCCAGTCGAGCTGTAAGTGCCCAGATAAGGGGAGAAGATACACGAGCGGGAGGCCTTCGCCCTCCGCATAGCAGGCTATGCGAACGCCGTCCGCCGTCTTCGCGTACCGGATGCGCGGCTCCATCGGCCTCACCCCCCGGCCCCCTCTCCATGCGATGGAGAGGGGGAGACCGCCCACACCCGCACCGGCTCTGAGACACCCTTCAGCGGCTGCTCGCCGCGGTCCTCGAACCGCACGCCCGCCGACGTGCGGGCCAGCCCCCGTACAGTGTCGGAGACCAGCACCTCCCCCGGCGCGGAGAGGCCGCTGATGCGCGAGGCGATGTTCACGGCGCCGCCGTAGACGTTGCCCTCCTCGCGGATAACGTCGCCGGCGTGGAGGCCCAGGTGTAGGGGCAGCCCCCCGTGGCTGCCCGCCGCCGCGCAGCGCAGCGCCGCCTCGATGGCCTGACGGGCGGACGTGAAGACGGCCAGCACGCCGTCGCCCAGCAGCTTGCCCTCGACCGGCGTGCCGGACCGCTCGCTGATGATGGAGCGGAGCGAACGGTCCAGCTCCCGCGCCTTCTGGCGGAAGGCGGCGTCGCCCAGGCGCTCGGTGAGGGCGGTGGAGTCGACGATGTCGGCGAAGAGGATGACGGCGGTGCCGGAGGGGAGGTCAGGCGCGTCCGGCTGAGGGCCGGCTTGTCGGCCGAGAAGGAATGGTACTGTGGCCGTCACCGCCTGCACCATCCTCTCCGGGCGCGAGGCGCCGTCCAGAATCGTGACGCGAGCGTCAGCCATTGTGTTGGCAAGCTCGCGGGCAACGTCTGTCCCAAGGTATCTGTCGCCCTTTTCACAGATGAGAAGCGTCGGCATAGTCAGGTCGCGCACCATGTCGGAGACCTCCCACTCCTTTGCCTGCCGGAACCATTCGCTGGCCGTCTGTGGCGTGATCGCTTCTCGAAGCGTGGCAGCCGCCGCCCCGGACATCTCGTCCGACCAGCCCTGGCCGAACCTTACGAGCGACTCCGTTGTGAACTCCCATTGCGATTCGTCCAGCGCGAGCATCTTCCCGATCGCTTCCGTGTAAGTCTCGGGCAGCCGGGCGTAGCCGGGCCAGAGGACGAGCTTCAACACGCGGTCCGGCTGCCCTGCTGCGAAAGCGATCGCCAGCGGCGACGAGAAGCGGTACGACAACAGGTTGAAACTCTTCAGCTCCAGCCTGTCCACTACCGCCTGCAAGTCGCGAAGCAGGGCCTCAATCGAGAAGTCGCTCACGTCGCGATCAGACAGCCCAAACCCGCGATGGTCGTAGCGGACGAGCGTGCCTAAACGCGCCGCCGCTTCGTAGGTCTGCCGCGTGTCGCTCATCTGCCATTCCATCTGAAGGTGCGAGTTGGGCAAGTTCATGCAAACGAGCGGCGTTCCCTGGCCCATGGCGTAGTACGCAATGCTCACGCCGTCCGTGGTCTTGAGGTACTGGATCTGCGGCTCCATGGTTGTTACCACCCCCGCCGACTGAAGTCGGCGGCTCCACCTGGCGACCTGAAGGTCGCCGCTACAACGTTGTCGACCATCACGTCCCTTCTTCTATCCGCTAGTCCTGAGCTTGCCTGCCCTGAGCGAAGTCGAAGCGTCGAAGGGCGAGCATCCGCCATCACCCGTCCTCCCGCTCTCGCACAGCGAACAGCCGCACCGGCTCCGACACGCCCTTGAGCGTCTGCTCGCCTCGGTCCTCGAACGACACGCCCGCAGACGTGCGCGCCAGCCCCCGTACGGTGTCGGAGACCAGCACCTCCCCCGGCGCGGAGAGGCCGCTGATGCGCGAGGCGATGTTCACGGCGCCGCCGTAGACGTTGCCCTCCTCGCGGATCACGTCGCCGGCGTGAATGCCCAGGTGTAGGGGCAGCCCCCCGTGGCTGCCCGCCTTCCCGCAGCGCAGCGCCACGTCGATGGCCTGACGGGCGGACGTGAAGACGGCCAGCACGCCGTCGCCCAGCAGCTTTCCCTCCACCGGTGTCCCGCCGTTCTCGCTGATGAGGGAGCGGAGCGAACCATCCAGCTCCCGCGCCTTCTGGCGGAAGGCGGCGTCGCCGAGGCGCTCCGTGAGGGCGATGGAGTCGACGATGTCGGCGAAGAGGATAATTGCCGTGCCGGAAGGAAGTTGCATTCCGACGCCACCTGTTTGCTGTTCGTGATGGCCCTCGTGTATGAACTCAGACATCGCTCTGGCAGCGGCCTCGGCACGCTGGTCTGTCGTGATCCAGCGGCCCTCCAGCGTCGCCATTGCCGCTCCCGGGATGGCCGATGTAAGCTCGGCAGCCATCTCCATCGAGGGGAAAAACTGCTCATGGTGCCGCAGGACCAGGGTCGGGACTGCTATCTTTGGCAGAAGTGGCGTCAGGTCCCGATTGGCCGAAGCTTCAAACGCCCGTAGGGCGTCAGCCTGCGTGACGCACTCGCGCAAGTAGGCGGCAAACTTTCGCGTCTCGTCGCCCTGCGACCATCCGAAGTACACAGCCGCCGCAGTCTCGGTCAGCATCTCCCAGTCTGTGCTCGCGAGTGCTATGAACCCGTCCATCTGCGGGACCCGGTAATGGTCCGGCGACCGCGGTGCGGTGTCCCAGAGTACCAGGTGCCGCAACTGCTCCGGCTGACGTGAGGCCAAGAGCACCGCCGCCTGTGATCCCACTCCCCACGAAACAATGTCGAAAGCATCGACCCGGGCGTGTCCAAGCACTGCTTCCAGGTCCCGCACCCGCCCTTCCGCCGACAGGTCGGCGACGTCTCGCTGCGACATCCCGCAGCCCCGCGGGTCGTACCGGATAACGCGCGCGCCCGCTGCGAGCCGCTCATGGTACAGGCGATAACTGGGCACCATCCACTCGGCCTGAAGGTGGCAGAACGGCCAGCCTGCCATCAGCACCACCGGCGCCCCCTCCCCCATGATGCAGAAGGCTATGCTGACCCCGTCGCTGGTCTTCGCGTACTGGATGCGCGGCTCCATAGCGGCAATATTCTACCGTATCCGTGGGAAACCGCTAGAGGACGGGGCTGCCCTGGCGCTACTCCGGCCACTCACCCTCGAACACGAACTCCGCCGGGCCCGTCAGGTACACCTCGCCCCGGCCGCTACGCGCGTCTGCGTCCCACTCGATTGTCAGCGTACCGCCTGGCAGCCGCACCTCGACCCTCTCGTCCACCAGGTCGTGCAGCCGCGCGGCCACCACCACGGCGCACGCCCCCGAGCCGCAGGCCAGGGTCGCCCCCGCCCCCCGCTCCCACACCCGCGCCTCCATCCGCCCGCGGCCCAGCACCCGCGCCACGCTGAAGTTGACCCGCTGCGGGAACACGGGATGCCGCTCCAACTTTGGGCCCAGGTCCGCCAGCGGGAACTGGTCCACCGGCTTCTCCGTGAAGTGCACCGCGTGCGGGTTCCCCAGCGAGAGGCAGGTGACGGCCAGCCGCCGTCCCTCCAACTCCAGCAGGAAGTCCTTCACCCGCGTGCCGACCTCCGCCGCCAGCGGTATCTCCGAAGCCTCGAACCGCGGCGACCCCATCGATACCCGCACCCGCCGCCCGCCGTCGAGGATCTGCGCCGTGAGTACGCCCGGTATCGTCTCCACCGTGAGGCTGCCGTCACGCCGCTGTTGAACATGCGCATCCGCACGTCCCCCTGCTGCGACGGCAGCACCAGGATCAGCCCGTCCGCGCCGATGCCGAAGTGGCGGTCGCACGCTGCCGCCGCCAGCCGCGACCAGTCGCGCTCGTCGCCGCGCGCTTCCACCAGCACGAAGTCGTTCCCCGTGCCCTGCATCTTGACGAACTTCATGCCGCGATCTCCCGCCGCGCCAGGTCGCACGTTATGTGGAGCTGGCCCAGGTGGATGGAGGCGTGCTCCACCACCTCAAGCAGCGCCTGGCGGACCGATATCTCGTGCGGCTCACCTTCGCCCCAAAGCGACTTCGCCGGCACGAGCCGTCGCTCCAAGTCGGAGAGCGATAGCACCGCCAACGCCGCCTCAATCTCGCCCGAAAGTTGCCGCGCCGCCGCCAACAGATCCGCAGCCCGACCGGACGCCACGAACTCCGCCGGCCGGTCCCGCTCCACCGCCTGGCCGCAGGCGATGCCCAGCACCCAGGCCCGCGCATTCCCAAGCGTGTGCGCCGCGATGACGTAGGGACTGTTCGCGCCGTCCAGGGGGGGCCGCCGGTTCAGCTGCGCCTCGGTCAGGCCGTCTACGCTGGCGCGGATGCGGTCCAGCAGCGACCGTATCTTGCCGCTGTACCCTTCGATCTCAGCGTCCACGCGCCGCCGCCTCCGCAGAATTCGTTCGCAGCCCTAGCTCCGACTCGAGCAGCCGCGCCGCCTCTTCCGCCGCCGCCTTCGTCGCCTCAATCCAGCGGACACGGGGGTCGCCCCGCTTGGACCAGCTGTTCTGGTGCCGCGACAGCCGGCGCGTTTCCGTTTTGATCCGCGCCACCGCCGTCGCCAAGTCCAGCTCGCCGGCCACGTGCTGGCACATCTCCTTGTACCCGATCCCCGACATCGACGGCAGGTCCCGGCTGTACCCGGCCGCCAGCAGGCGCCGCACCTCGTCGCCCAGCCCGTCCTCCACCATGCGGGCCACCCGCCCGTCGATCCGCCGGTACAGCTCGTCCCGCGGCAGCCGCAGCCCGATGACCAGCGTTTCGAACGGCGGCGGCTCCTTCGTTTGCCAGTAGGACAGCGGCTTACCCGTCGCCTCCAGCACCTCCAGCGCTCGTATGACCCGCCGCAGGTTCCGCCGGTCGATCTTCGCCGCGGCGACCGGGTCAGTGGCCTTCAGTTTCTCGTACAGCGCCTCGGGGCCCTCACGGGTCGCCCGCTCCTCCAACCGCCGCCGGAACTCCGCCTGCGGCGGCACCCGGGGCACGCGCCACCCCTCCAGCAGGGCCCACACGTACTGCCCCGTCCCGCCTACCAGCAGCGGCTGCTTTCCCCGCGACCAGACGTCTGCCAGCGCCGCCTGCGCCAGGTCCAGCCACTGCCCCAGGCTGAACGGCGCGTCCGGCTCCACCACGTCGATCAGGTGGTGCGGCGCCGCCGCCCGCTCCTCCGGCGTCGGCTTCGCGGTGCCGACGTCCATGCCGCGGTACACCTGCCGCGAGTCGGCCCCGACGATCTCGCCGTCGAAGCGGCGGGCCAGTTCGATGGCCAGGGCCGTCTTGCCCGTGCGCTGAAGCTGTCCGCGTTCAGGCTGGCGCCGCCCACCAGGGCGCAGTCCACCTCCGGCTGGGCCATGAACTCAGCGATGTTGCCGGGGTCGACGCTGCCGCCGTAGAGGATGCGCACCGACTCCCCCTTTTCCGGCCCGCACATCGCAGCCACCTCTCGCCGGATGAGGCCGATCGCTTCGTTGGCCTGGTTTCCCGTCGCGGCGATACCGGTGCCGATGGCCCACACCGGCTCGTAGGCGATGACGAAGCCGTCCGGCAGGTCGACCTCCTTCAGGCCGCCGCGCAGTTGGCGCACCAGCACCTCCTCCGTGCGGTCAGCCTCCCGCTCGCGCAGGGTCTCGCCGACGCACATGATGGGCCGCAGCCCGGCCCCCAGCGCCGCCTTCACCTTACGGTTCACCACCTCGTCCGTATCCCCGAAGTTCGCCCGCCGCTCCGAGTGGCCGATGATGACGTACTCCACCAGCTCCGCCAGCATCGCCGGGCCGACCTCGCCCGTGGCGGCGACATCGTCCTGCCAGTGGACGTCCTGCGCCCCTAAGCGAATGGCCGAACCGTCGAGGACGCTTTTCGCTGTGGTTAAGTACACGAACGGCGGGCACACCACCTTCTCCACCCCGTCCACGCCGTCGATGAGCTCCCGCAGAGCCCGGCAGAGCGCGCGGGCCGTGTCCGCCCGCGTGTGCGCCTTCCAGTTCCCGGCGATCAGCGGCGTCCTCACGCTAGGTGTCTCCGGTTATCCCGCTCATGGTGAGCCTGCCTGCCCTGAGCGAAGTCGAAGGGTCGAACCACGAGCATGGCCAACATGACCCGCGCTCATCTGCGCCCAATCCCTATGCCCCGTACTTCCGCAATCGCCCTGCGTGGGCCAGCGCCAGGGGCAGCGCCTCCACCGCCGGGAACGTCCCCAACGTGCCCTTCAGCAGCTCGCGCTCGTTGAAGGCGCCGCACTCGTCCGCCCGCGACCACTTCGCCCGCATCAGGAAGGGCACAGGGTGCCAGGAGTGCGCCGCCATCACCGCCGGCGTCGAGTGGTCGCCGGCCACCATCAGCACGTCCGGCTCCAGCGCCAGCAGCGACGGTACCGCCCGGTCAAGCTGCTCGATCGCCTCCATCTTACGCTCGAAGTCGCCGTCCTCGCCCGCCGTGTCCGTGGCCTTGTAGTGGACGAAGAAGTAGTCGAAGCCACCCCAGTCCTCCCGCAGCGCCGCCAGCGAGTCCTCGATGGCGGGCCCCGCGGGCAGCGCCGTCATCCCCACGAGCCTGGCCAGGCCGCGGTACATCGGGTAGTGGGCGACCGCCGCCGCCCTCAGCCTGAAGACCGACTGCATCGACGGCCAGTTGGGCCGCCGGGCGAAGCCACGCAGGAGCAGCATATTGGCCGGCGTCTTGTCCGCCAGCCGCTTTTCCGCCTCCGTCACGAACTTGCCGACCAGCTTGGCCGTCGCCTGGCCCTGGCGGGCCGTGGCCCGCACCGCGAGGGGTGCCCGATCCTCCCGCTGGGGGTCCGTGTCCGCCACCGCCTCCGAGAGTCCGTTGCCCCTGAGCACCAGCAGGAAGCGGTGCTCGCGCAGCGGCTCCACGAACACCTCGGCCCCATCGAGCCGCACCGCGCGCAGCTCTTCGCACAGCTCGCCACAGCGCTCGCTGCTGATGCGGCCGGCGCGGCGGTCCGTGACCACGCCGCTGCCGTCGACCGTGCAGAAGTTGCCGCGGGCGGCCACGTCCCCGGGCCGCAGGTCGAAGTCGATCCCGGCCGCCTCCAGCGCCCCCCGCCCGACCGTGTACTTCAGCGGATCATAGCCGAAGAGGGCCAGGTGGCCCGGGCCGCTGCCCGGCGTCACCCCCGGCGCCACGGGGACCGTGAAGCCACAGAGGCTGTCCGCGGCGAGTCGGTCCAGGTTTGGTGTGTAGGCCGCCTCCAGCTCCGTGCGGCCCGTCTCGGGGTGGGGCAGGCCCCCGATGCCGTCCGCCACCAGCAGCACGATCTTCGTATCGTTCTCAACGGCCAGCTGGCGGGCCAGGTCGAAATCCATTGCGGGAACGATTATGCGGCATTTGGGGTCCGCCGTGCTAGCAGTGATCGTCAAGGCCCTCACGCCGTTGAGGATAGCTACGCCAGGCCCTGTCCCCGGCTCATCGGTTTATGGGATTGGGTATCCGTTGTCGGCGTCCGCCAGCGCCGCCACGCCGGGCAGCTCCCGCCCCTCCAGGAACTCCAGCGACGCCCCCCCGCCCGTGGACACGTGCGAGAACTTGCTCGCTATCCCCAGCTGCTCCACGACCGCCGCTGTCGCGCCACCGCCCACGATCGTGGTCGCCCCCTTCAGGTTGGCGATGACCCCCGCCAGCCGGTGCGAGCCGTGGGCGAACGGCCCGAACTCGATCACCCCCATCGGCCCGTTCCACACCACCGTCCGGCACCCCTCCAGCGCCCGCGCGAACACGTCCACCGTTGTCTCGCCGATGTCCATGATCCGCCAGCCCTCCGGCACGTCCTTGACGGATACCCGCTTCGCCGAGGCGTCCTCCGCAAAGCGGTCGGCGACGATGACGTCGCTGGGGAGAAGTAGCGTCAGCTTCTTCTCCTGGGCCCGCTCCATCGCCCGCCGCGCCTGCTCCAGGTAGTCGTCCTCCACCAGCGACTCACCCACGCCGAAGCCTTCGGCCTTCAGGAAGGTGTTCGCCATGCCACCGCCCAGCAGCAGCTTGTCCGCCCGCTCCAGCAGGCTCTCCAGCACCGCCATCTTGGTGCTGATCTTCGCCCCCCCGATAACCGCCGCGTAGGGCCGCTCCGGCTTGAGCGCCCGGCCCAGGTAGTCGATCTCCTTCTCCATCAGTAGCCCGGCCACGGCCGGGAGGTAGGCAGCGACCCCGGCCGTGGAGGCGTGGGCCCGGTGCGCCGCCCCGAATGCGTCGTTCACGAACACCTCCGCCAGCGAGGCCAGCGCCTTGGCGTACTCCGGGTCGTTCTTCTCCTCCTCCGGATGGAAGCGCAGGTTCTCGAGCAGCATCAGCCCCCCCGGCTCCAGAGAGTACGCCATCTCTTGCACCTCCGGCCCCACGCAGCAGCCCGCCGTCTCCACCGGCGCCCCGAGTATCTCCGAAAGGCGCTGGGCCACCGACCGCAGGCTCAGCGAATCGTCTCTGCCCCTGGGCCGACCCAGGTGGGAGGAGGCGATGACCTTCGCCCCCTGCTCCCGCAGGTACTCGATGGTGGGCAGCGTGGCCCGGATGCGGGTGTCGTCCAGAACGTGGCCGGTGCCGGGCTCCAGGGGGACGTTGAAGTCGGCGCGGAGAAGGACGCGCTTCCCCCCCACGTCGATGTCGCGGACGGTCTTCTTCCTCATGCCTGCTGGAGGCAAGCCCGGGCCTCGGCCTCCACCGAACGGATGAAGTCGGTCTTCGCCTCCGTGTACCCTTCCCGGTCCGTCCCGTACTGCTCCGCCAGCCGCACCTTCAGCTCGTAGTACTTGCGGGCCCTAGCGGGGTGATCTCGCAGGTAGTTGCGGAACAGCAGGTGGCGCTCCCAGAAGGCGCTGCCCTTCTCCACCATGTGGACCTGGTACGCGCGCCTGCGCCTGACCAGCCGCCGAAAATAGAGGCGACCCGGGATGCCGAGCTCGCCCTTGTACTCGTAGCCCAGCCCTTCCAGCGGCTTGACCCACCTCTCGCCGTCGGCGAGCTCACGCAGGCCGATCAGGATGTCGACGACGGGTTTCGCGCCGAGGCCGGGCACGGCCGTGCTGCCCACATGCTCGACGTCGATGCGAACGTGGGCCAGCACCCCCAGGATGCGCGCCCGCTCTTCCTCGTACCGCCGCGGCCAGCGTGGGTCGTAGGGAACGACTACGACCGGCTCCTCGTCCGGCCCGACCGGCCCTTTCGCCATGACCTCACGCCTGTCGCCCAAGGGGAGATTCTTCGCTTCGCTCAGAATGACAGCAGCCGAGCCCGGCCGTAGGTTCTCCGCCCCAGGTTCTCGGTTCTGGGTTCTAGGTTCTCGCCCCGTCGCCGTCCGGCTCCAGCACCAGCAGCCCTTCCGCCTGGCGCTCCACTTCGGCCCGGTCCCAGGGCATCGGGTGGTACTCCACCGTCCGCCACATCTCGATCATGTCCGCGTAGTGACGGCTCCCCGGGTGGCCCGACTGCCCTCCCGGTATGACGGCCAGGCTCTGGTTGAAGTCGGACAGATCGATGATCTGGCGCCAGGAGGCGGTCCAGTTGTTGACGGCGTACCCGTAGTACGGCGTGAACGCCGTCTGCCACACCGTGTTCGTGTCGCCGCCCACGGGCACCGGCCCGCGGCTGAGCACGCGGTTGAGCCCGCGAATGTCGCCCAGGGCGTGGTTGAAGGCCTGCGTGTGGAGGCGGCCCCACTGCCAGCGCGACATGTCATCGCCCAGGAGCCCCCGCAGTTCCGCCACCGCCGAGGCCAGCGCCTCCTCCTCCGCCGCGTCCCAGGTTTTGCCTTCGAACCAGTCCGGGCGCTCCCGGATCTTCTCGAGCAGCCAGGAGGCGGCCTCGTAGAAGAAGTGGCCATTGGGGCGGAGAGGATGGATGCCCCGCCCCATGTAGAAGTCGGCCCAGGAGCCCAGCTTCTCCTCCAGGGCTTTCCGCGTCAGGTGGACGAAGAACGCCTGGACGATGCTCGCCGCCACGCTGTCCGGCGCCAGGTTGTAGTCCCACGCCTTGACGAACGTCTGCGCCCGCCGCGACCACTCGTCTCGCGGCTTGAGCCGGAGCAGCGCCTGGGCCAGCTCGCGCCCGGGTATCGAGTAGACGTCGCCCTGCATTCGCTTGAAGTCGTCCGGCGACAGCTTCTCCTTCTCCGTCAGCAGCTGCGTTATCCGCTCGATGCGGGGGCTGTCGGCGTAGTTGGCCGCCAGCACGTACGGGTAGTCGTCGTCGGCAATCTTGTTGTTGGCGCTCGCCGCCCACTGCGTCGGCGGGTTGTACGCCGACGGCATCTCCTCGAAGGGCACGAAGCCCGACCACTCGTACTCGTCGGTCCAGCCGGGCAGGGGGACCACGCCGTGGCCCTTCCCGCGCACGGGGATCATCCCCGCCAGCTGGTAGCCGATGTTGCCGTCCACGTCGGCGTACACGAAGTTCTGGGGCGAGGCCGGCCACAGCCGCAGAGCCTCCCGGAACTCATCCCAGTTGCGCGCCTGCATCAGCTCCAGGATCCCCGTGACGTTGTGCGACCGCTCCAGCGTCGCCGAGCGCAGCGACAGCGTGCGGTGCTCCCCCTTGACGCAGGGGCTCACCACGGGCCCGTGGCGGGTGATCAGCACCTCCTCCACCACCGGCTGCTGCCGCCCGCGCACCTTTATCTCCTCGCGGATGACCTCACCGTGCTCCCACTCGTCGTTGTGCTCGTACTGCGAGGGCTCCTCCGGGTTCACCCGCTCCACGTAGAGGTCGTCCCAGTCCACCATCGCCGCCGTCACGCCCCAGGCGATGCGCTCGTTGTGGCCGATGATCACGCCCGGGGTCCCCGGCAGCGTAACCCCGGCCGCCTTCACTTCCGGCGACTCCACGTGCATCTCGTACCAGAGGGAGGGCATCGTCAGCGGCAGGTGAGGGTCGTTGGCCAGCAGGGGCTTCCCCGTGGTCGACTTCTCGCCGGCCACCACCCAGTTGTTGCTCATGGCGCGGGCCGCCATCACCAGCTCGGCCGCCCACTCGTAGTCCTCGTGGAAGTCGGGCCCGGAGCCGCGCGCTTCCGTCCCCGGAGGGATGACCAGCGGCTTACCCGGCTGGTACTTCGGCTCCAGCTCTGCCATCGTCTCGGCGCCGAACCGCTCGACCGTCCACGACCGCAGGATCTCGTCGTCCCAGTTGCCGGCCAGGCTCCAGCTCATCAGCCGCCCGAAAGCGAGAGTGTCGACGGGCCGCCAGGGCTGGGGCCGGTAGCGCAGGACGGTGAACTCCACCGGCAGGCGGCCGCCCTCGATGTAGGCGTTCACGCCCTCGCAGTACGCCTCCAGCGACGCCCGGTTCTCGGCGCGCGTCTCGTCCCACTCGCGTTCGGCCGCCCGGCGCAGGCCGACGCGGCGGATCATGCGGTCGATCTCCAGTACCCTCGGACCGAATAACTCGGCCAGCGTCCCGCAGGCGCGACGCCGGTGCAGCTCCATCTGCCACAGCCGGTCCTGCGCCTGCACGTAGCCGGACGCGAACAGGAGGTCCCTCAGGTTCTGAGCGTAGAGGTGGGGCACCCCCCAGCGGTCACGGATCACCTCAACGGGGGCCGTGAGCCCCTGGAGGTGCAGCCGGCCCCGGCCCTTCGGCACCGGCCGACGCAGGAAGTAGTACGCCGCCGCCGAAGCCACTCCCCCCGCCACCACCAGTCCCAGTCCAACCGTGCGGATCGACCTGCCCAGGGCCATTCGCGACCTCCTTCCCGGCTGCTCTGCGCTAAGCCTTCGCCGTCTCCCTCAACGCCGCCTCAAGCTCCTCGCGCCGTACGGCTCCGTCCCTCAATATTTTCACGTCCGGGCCGCTTATGTCGACCACCGTCGACTCTACCCCGCCCGGGCAGCGGCCGCCGTCGATTATCAGGTCGACGCCTTCGCCGAGTTGCGAACGCACCTCGCCGGCGGTCAGCAGGCTCTTCTCCCCCGAGCGGTTGGCGCTGGTGCCGGTGACGGGCGCGCCGCAGCGACGGATGATCTCGCGGACGAGCGGCTGGTCGGGCACGCGTACCGCAACAGTATCGCCACCGGCCAGCGCCACGCTCTCGAAGCCGTCCGCCTTCCGCAGGACGATAGTGAGGCCGCCCGGCCAGAAGCGGCGCATCAGCGCCCGCGCCAGCGGCGGCACCTCCGCTGCGACGCGTCCCACCTCTTCCTCGTCCGCCAGGAGCAAGGGCAGCGGCTGTTCCGCCGGCCTGCCCTTTACGGCGAACAGCCTCCGCACGGCGGGCTCGTCGGTAGCCGGGGCGCCGATGCCGTACACGGTGTCCGTCGGATAGCACACCAGCCCGCCGGCCTTCAGCGCGGCCACGGCCTGACCGATACAGTCGGAGTCAGTAGCGGAGGTTACCCTAACCATAGCGGCGAAAACCGAGGCACGGGCTACAGTCCTGTCTCGTGTCTCGTGCTCCGCGTCCATCTGCTAAGGCGCTTTTGCACTTGACCCCACGGGCCCGCGCCTGCTAGCCTTATGGCAAGGCAGCCGCCGACCCCGCATCCCATGAACGAGACCGACACCTCGCAGGAGACCCGCTCCCCACCCTCCGGCCGGCGCGTCCCCACCTCCGACGACCTCGAGGTCTCCACTTACCTCGAGATCGCCCGCGAGCGTGAGGGCGAGCAGCCGCTCGAGAAGCCGCCCGAAGCCCCGCCGCGCCCGGAGACTATCGTCATTCTCGATTTCGGCTCCCAGTATAGCATGCTCATCGCCAGACGCGTCCGCGAGTGCAACGTCTACTGCGAGCTCGTGCCCTGGGACGCGCCCTGGGAGCGCGTCCGCGCCCTCAACCCCCGCGACTTCATCCTCTCCGGCGGCCCCGCCTCCGTCTACGACCGCGACGCCCCCCTGGCCCCGGCCTACGTCTTCGAGACCGGCCTGCCCGTACTCGGCATCTGCTACGGCATGCAGCTGCTGGCTCACCAGCTCGGCGGGCGAGTCGCCCCCAGCCAGCAGCGCGAGTACGGCCACGCCCTAATCCGCACCGGCGACACCGACTCGCCGCTCTTCGCCGGCCTGCCGATGTCCTTCCCCGTCTGGATGTCCCACGGCGACCGGGTGATCGACCTCGCAGATGACCTCGAAGCGGCCGAGCCGGCGCGCCTCGTCCTCGAAGACGTGGATGAACGTCTCGCCGACGCGCTTGCGCTTCTCCTCGGGGTCGCTGATGCCGGCCAGCGCGTCCAGGACACCTTCCACCGCCACCTGCGCATCCCCCTCGTCTTCGTCGACGCCTCCGACCGCTTCTTGGAGCGCCTCGCCGGCGTCACCGACCCCGAGGAGAAGCGCACCATCGTCGGCGAGACCTTCATCCGCGTCTTCGAGGAGGAGGCCGACAAGCTGGGCCGGTTCGACTTCATCGCCCAGGGGACCACGTACCCGGACGTGATCGAGTCGGCCGCAGGCTCCGGCGCCGCCGCCAAGATCAAGACCCACCACAACGTGGGCGGCCTGCCCCGGGAGATGACCTTCCAGCTGGTGGAGCCGCTGCGCTACCTGTTCAAGGACGAAGTCCGCCGCGTCGGCCTGGCCCTGGGCCTGCCTGAGGAGATGGTCTTCCGCCAACCCTTCCCCGGGCCCGGCCTCGCCATCCGCATCATCGGCGAGGTGACCCGCGAGAAGCTGGAGGTGCTGCGCTCCTGCGACTGGATCGTGATGGACGAGATAAAGCAGGCCGGGCTGTACCGCGACCTGTGGCAGGCGTTCGCCATCCTCACCGACAGCCGCTCCGTGGGGGTGATGGGCGACTTCCGCACCTACGGCCACGTGGTGGCCCTGCGCGCCGTTACCGCCGAGGACGCCATGACCGCCGACTGGGCCCGCCTGCCCTACGATGTCCTGGCCCGCATCGCCGGCCGCATCGTGAACGAAGTCCCCGCCGTCAACCGCGTCGTGTACGATATAACCAGCAAACCGCCGGGGACCATCGAGTGGGAGTAGGCCCGATGCCTGACGTATACGGAGGGAAGTGGAAGATAGTCGAGTCGTTATCCGAAGGCGGTCAGGCACACACCTTCATTGTGCGAAAAGTCCAGGAAGACGGCGATGAAACCTATGTGCTGAAACGACTGAAAGACCCTGCCAGAATAGGCCGCTTCCGGAACGAAGTAGAAGCGGGGTTGAAATTAAAGCACAACAATATCGTTGAGGTGATTGACTGGGATCTTGATGGTCGGCAGCCCTACATCGTCACGGTCTACTGCAAAGGGGGGAGCCTAAACAGAGCTAGACCCTTTGACTACAGCGACCACGGGAGGCTACTGGACTTGTTTGGCCAGATCTGTGACGGGGTACTGCACGCCCACTCCCAACGTGTCATCCACCGAGACTTGAAGCCCGACAACATCTTCCTATGGGCAGATCGACACGGCGATGCGGTCGTAGGTGATTTTGGCCTCTGCTTCCTCGAGGAAGGGGAGCGCATTACCCTGACAGAGGAGGCTGTGGGGGCCAGAAACTATACTGCTCCCGAACTGGAGGACGGCCGTGCTGAACAGGTGTCCGCCCAAAGCGACGTCTATAGCCTGGGCAAGATTCTATACTGGCTGGTGTCCGCCGGCAGGACATTCAGCCGGGAAAAGCATCGAGATCCAGAGTTTGATCTGGTCCGGTTGACGAATAATCTGTACTTGGAACACGTGAATCGATTGCTGGATCAGATGGTTGTTCTAGACGCGGGGAAGCGCTGGCACCTCGAAGTCGTTCGCAACCAAGTGGCCATTAGCAAGCGTCTCATCGTAGGCGAGTACAATCCTGTCGGCCCTTCCGTTTGGGCGCGTTGTTACTATTGCGGCATGGGCAGTTATCTGCTCATTGGACGTGATCGTGAAACCACCGAGAATGAGTATTTCATCCGTACAGGTCAGCCTGGAGATTGGCGGGTCCTCGTCTGCAATTATTGTGGCCATGTTCAAACCTTCCGCCCAGACATTGGCAGGCGAATATCTGATACTCACTCAACTCCGTGGGACCCGCCCGCTGAAGGCTAAGACGCCGGAGCTTATCGGTGAAGAGCTCGGCGCCTGCCTGAAGGACCGCGCCGAGGAGGGCTTGCCCCTTACCATCGAGACCCGACAGGTTCTGGGTTCTCGGTTCTAGGTTCTCGCCGCCCATGACCCCTGACCCCCACCCGTCGCCCCCCGTCCCGCCCATCACCACCCGCCGCCTCCGGCTCGTCTCCGTGCCGCCGGCGCTCATCGAGGCCCTCCTCGACGGCCGCAGCGTGCTATCATAGACGCGCTGTGAAGTTCACCGTCATCCTGGAGCCGGAGGCCGACGGCGGCTACTCAGTGGTCTGCCCCGCCATCCCCGGCTGCGTCAGCCAGGGCGATTCCCTGGACGAAGCCCTCGCCAACATCCGCGAGGCCATCCTTGGCTGTCTGCACGTCGGAAAAGAAGAAGCCATCCCCCTCCCTGAAGAAACGCCTGAGCTCATCGCTGAGGAGGTCAGGGCCTGCCTGCAAGACCGCGCGGAAGAGGGGTTGCCGCTGACCATTGAGACCCGTGAGGTGGAAGTGGAGGCCGAGGTCGCCGTCTGATGCCGCGGCTCCCCGCCGTCTCAGGCCGGCAGGCCGTCGCCGCATTCGAACGAGCAGGTTTCCCGGGTCAGACGCCAGCGGGGCAGTCACATCATCATGACCAGGCCGAACTTCCCAGCCAGCCTCTCCGTTCCCGATCACCGCCGGCTCAAGCCCGGCACGCTGCACGCCCTGATCCGTAAGGCCGGCCTCACCGTCGACGAGTTTCAGGGCCTCCTGCGCGAATGACCCGCGACCCCCGCCCTCACGAAGTGACCCCGATGAGCCTGCATCATCGGGGCTCGTCCCCCGTCCCGCCCATTGTCACTCGCCGCCTCCACCTCGCCTCCGTCCCGCCGCCGTTCATCGGGGCCCTCCTCGACGGCCGCCGCGACGACGCCGAGGCCATCGGCGGCTTCTCCCTTCCCCCGCACTGGCCCTTCGCCGGCGACGACCGCTGGCTCCGCCGCTGGCTCGACCAGATGCGCGCCGACCCCGCCGTCCAGCCCTGGCTCCTCCGGGCCATGGTCCTCCCCCGCAGCCGCCGCATGGTCGGCCACGGCGGCTTCCACGGCCCGCCCGACGACGGCCGCCTGGATCTGGGCTACACCGTCATGCCGGAGCAGCGCCGCCGCGGCTACGCCTACGAGTCCGCCCTCGCCCTGATGGAGTGGGCCGCCCGCGAGCACGGCGTCCGCCGCTTCCGCCTCTCCATCGCCCCCGACAACGCCCCGTCGCTCGCCCTCGCCGCCAGGATGGGCTTCCGCGAGGGCCGGCTCCCGTCTCGACGAACACGGCGAACCCGAGCTCGTGTTCCACCTCAACCTCGACTAGCCCGGCGCGGTGAGGTGCTATCATACACGCGCCGTTACGTACTGCTGTCGCTGACCTCATCCGGGCAGGTGAGACCATGAACGTCACACTCAAGCGCGACCTCGAAGGGGTGGACTGGCAGGCCGTCGCCAACGTGTACGCCGAGACCCTGGGCCCCGAAGACCCCGCCCAGCTCGCCCGCACCTGGGCGACCAGCTTCGCCACCGTCCTCGCTTACCTGGACGGCCGCCTCGTCGGCGCCGCCCGCGCCATCTCCGACGGCGAGCGCGAGGCCCTCATCGTCGGCGTCGTCGTCCTTCCCGCCTTCCAGCGCCGCGGCATCGGCACGGCGATGATGCGGGCGCTGATCGAGGACCTGAGGCGCACCGCCATCCTCCTCACCTGTCTCGAAGACGAGAACGTGTCCTTCTACCGCAGCCTCGGGTTCCGCGTGCACAAGCGGGTCATGGCCCTGGGCTACCCGGAAGGGTGCTACGTGTGAACCGCCGGCGGCGCCCCAAGCTGGACACGTAAGGCCCTTGGCCTCGTGGTATACTGACGCAGACCCCATGACCACCGCCTCCGCCCTCGAGTTCGAGACCGTCATCGGCATGGAGGTGCACGCTCACCTCCTCACCCGCAGCAAGATGTTCTGCCCCTGCCCACTGCCGTCCCTCGACTCGCCTCCCAACACCGATGTCTGCCCCATCTGCCTGGGCATGCCCGGCGTCCTCCCCGTCATCAACAAGCGGGCCGTGGAGCTCACCATCATGACCGGCCTCGCCCTCGACTGCCAGATCGCCGAGCACGCCCGCTTCGACCGCAAGAACTACCACTACCCGGACCTCATGAAGGGCTACCAGATATCGGAGTACGACGAGCCCCTCTGCCGGAACGGCCGGCTGGAGGTGGAGGTGGACGGCGGCAAGCGGGGCATCGGCGTCACCCGCGTCCACCTGGAGGAGGACGTCGCCAAGCTCTACCACGTCACCAACCCCGCCGGCGAGAGCTACAGCCTCGTCGACGTGAACCGCTCCGGCGTCCCCCTCATGGAGATCGTCTCTGAGCCCGACATACGCACGCCGGAGGAGGCCCGCGCCTACCTCGTCGAGCTGCGCCGCATCCTCCGCTACATCGGGGCCAGCCGCGCGAACATGGAAGAGGGGAACATGCGCTGCGAGCCCAACGTCAGCGTCCGCCCCCGCGGCAGCAGCGAGCTGGGCACCAAGGTGGAGCTGAAGAACATCAACAGCTTCCGCCACGTCTACGACGCCATCAAGTTCGAGGTCGAGCGCCAGGTCGGCGTCCTGCGCTCCGGCGGCCGAATCGTCCAGGAGACCAGGGGCTGGCGGCCGGGCACGGGCGAGGCCGTCCCCCAGCGCAGCAAGGAGTACGCCAACGACTACCGCTACTTCCCCGAGCCCGACCTGCCCCCTCTGGCCATCAGCCGCGACTGGGTGGAAGAGATCCGTTCGCGAATGCCGGAGCTGCCGGCGGCCAAGCGGGAGCGCTTCCAGGCCCGGTACGGCCTCTCGCCCTACGACGTCAACCTCCTCACCGAGTCCCGCGCCAGGGCCGACTTCTTCGAGGCGGCGGTGGCCCTTGTGGCGGAGGAGCGGCAGCGGGCGAAGGCCGTGGCCAACTGGGTCAACGGCGACTTCGCCGCTCTCCTCAACGCCCAGAACGTGGAGATCGAAGACGCCAAGGTCACGCCGCAGCACCTGTCCGAGCTCATCGACCTCATCGAGGCGGGCACAATCACCGGCGCCGCCGCCAAGGCCGTCTTCCTGGAGACGTTCGCCGGCGGCCGCGCCCCCCGCGAGGTCGTGGAGGAGCGCGGCCTGGCCCAGATCATCGCCGGCGACGAGATCGCCTCGGCGGTGGACCGCGTGGTCGCGGCGAACCCCAAGGCGGTGGAGGACTACCGCGGCGGCAAGCAGGAAGCGATCAAGTTCCTGGTGGGCCAGGTCATGCGCGAGACGCGGGGCCGGTCGGACCCCAACACCGCCCGCGAGTTGCTGGAGCGGAAATTGGGCGGCGCGGCATCATAACGTTTTAAGGATACGAGCGTTCTAATTATGGAAATGCACCGCTTCCGCAATTCGGACTTCGCCAAGTGGTTCTACCCCGGGATGCACATCAAGAGGTGGCTTCTCCTCTTGATGTTCGGGGTGGCGGTGATGGGCATCGGCATCGCCTACATCCTCCGCGAGGTCTACGTCTCCTACACCTTCCCCCGCATCTTCTACTACCTGACCCTGCAGTTCATCCCCCAGGTGGCCCGCGGCGGCATGTTCATGGGCATCGCCGTGGCGCTCACCCTGTTCGCCATCTGGCAGCTCAGCCACTCCCTGCTCTCCGCCGTCCTGCCTCACCGCAACGGCAACGGTAGCCTCGTCAGCACCATCTACAACCAGCGCCTTCTGCGCCGCGGCCCGAAGATCGTGGCCATCGGCGGCGGCACCGGCCTCTCCATCGTCCTCCGCGGCCTCAAAGAGTACACGACGAACCTTACCGCCATCGTCACCGTAGCCGACGATGGCGGCAGCTCCGGCCGCCTCCGCCGCGAGCTGGGCATCCTGCCCCCCGGCGACGTCCGCAACTGCATCGCCGCCCTCGCCGACGCTGAGCCGTTGATGACCAAGCTGTTCCAGTACCGCTTCTCGGACGGGTCCGGCCTGGCCGGCCACTCCTTCGGCAACCTGTTCATCGTCGCCATGTCCGGCGTCGTCGGCAACTTCGAAGACGCCATCCGCCAGACCAGTCGCGTCCTCGCCGTACGGGGCCAGATCATCCCCTCCACGCTCGCCAACGTCACCCTCTGCGCCCGCACCAGCGACGCCGAGACCATCGAGGGCGAGTCCAGCATCACCGAGAGCAAGTCCAAGGGCTCAATCAAGGAAGTGTTCCTCCAGCCGTCAAACCCACCCGCCTTCCCCGAGGCCGTCCGCGCCATCCTGGACGCGGACCTGATCGTCCTCGGGCCGGGCAGCCTGTACACCAGCGTCCTCCCCAACCTGCTGGTGGAAGGCATCCGGCGCGCCGTCTTCGCTTCGCCGGCGGTCAAGGTGTACGTGTGCAACGTCGCCACCCAGCCCGGCGAGACCGACGGCTACGGCGTCCGGGAGCACGCGGCCGCCATCGAGGCGCACATGGAACGCCACGCGATCGACTGCGTTGTCGCCAACAACAACATCGGCGGCAGCCTCCCCGAATCGGCCCGGGGGGAGCCGGTGAAGCTGGACGCCCGCCTCCCCAATGGGATACGATTGGTGGCTGCAGACGTCGTCAGCGAGGAGAACCGCTACCACCACGACTCCACAAAGCTGGCCAGCACCATCATCCAGATCTACGACGACCGCCGCCAGCTACAGCAGCTGTCGGTGGAGGAAGAGGCGAAGCTGGTCGGCACGCTCGACTAGCACGGCTACAGACAAGGGTAAACTTCGTGGACCTGTCAAACCTGCTCAACGTAGCGATGATATTCGTCTCCGTAGCCCTGATCGGGGTGATCCTGCTTCAGATCCGGGGCGAAGGACTGGGCGGCCTCCGCGGCGGCTCCTTCGTCCGCACCCGTCGGGGCCTGGAGAAGACGCTCTTCCAGCTGACCATCGCCCTGTCCGTCCTCTTCCTCGTCGTCGCTGCCCTCAGCGTGACGGCCGCCCGCTGAGGCCCGCCGGCCCCCCAAACGCTGAACTTCTGATGATGAACGACCAGCGAAGAGGCTGATGCGCGCTCAGCGTGCCCGGCCGGGGTGGCCGCTCCTGGTGGTCCTGCTGGCCGGCATCCTCGTCATCACCGGCCTCTGGTTCGTCATCACCCGCCCCTTGGACTCCGGCAAGGAGGAGAAGGGCGGCCGCTACGTAGAAGCGGTGATCGGCGTCCCCGCCCGCATCAACCCCGCCTTCGCCTCCCTCAACCAGGTCGACCGCGACGTCTCCTCCCTGGTCTTTTCCGGCCTCACCCGCTTGGGCCTCAGCGGCGAGATCCTCCCGGACCTGGCGGAAAGCTGGGAGACCAGCAAGAACGGCCGCGTCTACACGTTCCACCTCCGCTCCGGCGTCTCCTGGCACACGGGCTCCCCCTTCACCGCCGACGATGTCATCTTCACCTACTCCCTCCTGGCCGACCCGGACTTCCCGGGCGACCCCGCCCTCTCCCAGCTCTGGCAGCAGGTGGAGTGCGTCGCCCCCAACAAGCTCACCGTCGAGTGCCGCCTGCCCCAACCGTTCGCGCCGTTCCTCTCCTTCACCACCATCGGCATCCTGCCCCAGCACGTCCTCAAGGGCACGACGGCGGAAGAGCTTGCCTCCAGCACCTTCAACCTCAGCCCCGTCGGTACCGGCCCCTTCCGTCTCGTCGAGATCGACGAGACGAGGGCCGTCCTCCGCCGCTTCGACAGCTACTACGGCGCGCTGCCGCAGCTCCTCGATATCGAGCTCTTCTTCTACCCCGACCACCAGGCGGCGATGACCGCCCTCTTCCGCGGGGAGGTCAACGGCCTAATCCTGGGGCCCAACGTTAGCCAGGAGGACCTCGATTCCCTGGCCGCTGTGGACAACCTGCGGCTCTACTCCGCCAACAGCACCGCCTACACCGCCCTCTACCTCAACAACGAAGCGCCAGCCCTGGTCAACAAGAACGTCCGCCAGGCCATCGCCTACACGGTACGCCGCGATGACCTTATCTCGGGCCTCTTGAGCGGACGCGCCGTCCGCGCCGACTCCCCCATCGCCCCCGGCACCTGGGCCAGCAGCCCCGACATCGAGCCGTACCAGCCCGACCTCGAGAAGGCCCACTCCCTGCTGGAGAAGGCGGGCTGGAAGCTGAACGACGACAACGTCCGCGTCCGCAAGGGCGTGGAGCTCCGCATCTCGCTCCTCACCGACGCCGACGTCCTCCGCCGCGCCCTCGCCGAGGACGTAGGGCGCCAGCTCCGCCACGTCGGCATTCAGGTTACGGTCGTCTCCCTCGGCGCCACGGAGCTGGTACGCAACTACCTGCTGCCGCACCGCTACCAGGCCGCCATCTTCGGCTTTGACCCCGGCTACGACCCCGACCCCTACCCCGCCTGGCACAGCTCCCAGATCTCCGAAGGCGGCCGCAACCTGTCCGGCTATGTCAGCGAGGAGGCGGACAAGCTCCTGGAGAACGCCCGCAAGACCATCGACATCAGCCGCCGGCAGGCCCTCTATTACGAGTTCCAGGAGGTATTCAACGAAGACCTGCCGAGCCTCCTCCTCTACTACCCTGTGTACAACTACTTCGTCGACGCCTCCATCGAGAACGTGCGCCTCGGACCCGTCTTCGACCCCAGCATCCGGTTCGCTACCGTCAGCGCCTGGACGGTGAAGGTGCCCGAAAAGGTCCTCGAATAGAGCGGGCCATGGGCGCGCGGCCCGTCATCACCCTCACGACTGACTTCGGCCTCGCCGATCCCTGCGTGGCGGCGATGAAGGGCGTCGTCCTCTCCCTCAACCCGGACGCCGTCACCATCGACGTGAGCCACGAAGTGCGGCCCCATAGCATCGAGCAGGGCGCCTTCCTCCTCGCCTGCTCCTGGCCCCACTTTCCCGCCGGCTCCATCCACGTCGCCGTCGTCGACCCGGGGGTGGGGACAGCTCGCAGGGCGCTGGCCCTCCAGACGGCGGCCGGCTTCTTCGTCGGCCCCGACAACGGCGTTCTCTCCGCCGCCCTGCCCGACGATGCACGGGCCGCGGTCTCGCTGCCGTCAGGGACAGCTGCCCTGCCCGAGGACGTCCGCGCCGTCGCCCTCACCAACGAGCGCTACTTCCGGCATCCCGTCAGCGTCACCTTCCACGGCCGCGACGTTTTCGCGCCCGTGGCGGCACACATCTCCCTGGGAGTGCCCCTGGAGGAGCTCGGCGAGCCGGTGGAGAGCGTCGTGGCCCTGCCGCCCTTCCGGGCCGCGTCACAGCCGGACGGCAGCCTCGTGGGACGTGTCGTGCACATCGACCGCTTTGGGAACGTGGTCACGGACATTCGGCAGGAAGACTTGCCCGCCGCGAACGTGGAAGTTGAGATCGCCGGGCGGACGGTCGCAGGCCTGGCCCGCACTTACGGCGACGCTAAGGGTCTGGTCGCGCTGATCGGGAGCGCCGGCTACCTGGAGCTGTCGCTACCCAACGGGAACGCCGCATCCGCCCTCAACGTGGACATAGGCGCGGCGGTCGGCGTCATTCCGGCGGCGCCACCAGGACCGGCACCTGGACCACGTTGATCGGGTCGCCGGTGCCCGGCTCCTGCTGGAACACCCAGATGCAGATGGGCATCGGCTGCGTGACGCCCAGGTACAGGTCGACGGCGAAGGGGGCGGTGAAGCGCGTTATCTCTAGGCCCCGCGGCGGGATTCGCCCGGCCCGCGGCTGGGGCGGGGCGTGAGTGGGCACGCCACCCTGGTTCACCACCTTCAACCTCGAGTCCACCAGAGCCACTTCCACCCCCACGCTGTCCCGCTCGATGCGTGAACCCCAGCCGCGGACGTGGAAGATAGGGCCGACCCGGTCCTCCGGCTCCGGCTCCTGCACCTGGATCTCGCTAGGCTTTGCCGGATCCGGGTTGGTGGAGCAGACCTTTGCCAGCGGCGTCGTGGTGGGTGTAGGCGAGGGTGTGGCGGCAGCGGTGGGCGTCGGCGTATTCACTTGGATGACGACAGTATCGCGGGCCGGGCCCGTGAGGTTATCGCCGACGGCGTTCGAACAGCCAAAAGCGGCGAAGGCGAGGACAATGACGGCTGCCACGCCCAGCTCTGGATAGCGCTCTCGCCCACTGGTTTGCATGTCTACCGGCCGATTGTAATAACGCGCCCCTCAGCGTCGCGTTACGAACGGCCCCTGTGCTAGAATCCTCGCGACGACGCCCTCGCCGGCCCCTTCCCGATTATGGCCATCGTCTTCCTCGGCACCCCTGACTTCGCCGTCCCCTGTCTGCGCGCCCTGGTCGAAGCTGGTTTCGATATCACCGCCGTCTACACCCAGCCCGACCGTCCCGCCGGGCGAGGCCGCAGGCCGCGGGCGCCTCCCGTGAAGGAGGCCGCGCTCGCCCACGGCCTGACCGTGGGCCAGCCGGCCGGCCTCCGCGACCCCGAAACCGTATCCGAGCTCGCGGCCCTGAAGCCGGAGGCGATGGTCGCCTGCGCCTTCGGCCAGATCCTCCGCCAGGACGTCCTCGACATTGCCCCTCGTGGCGTCCTCAACGTCCACCCCGCCCTCCTGCCGCGACACCGGGGCGCCTCACCCATTCCCGCCGCCATCCTCGCCGGCGACGACGCCACCGGCGTCACCGTCATGCTCATGGACGCCGGCATGGACACCGGGCCAGTCCTCGGCCAGAGGGCCGTCCCCATCTCCCCCTTCGATACGGCGGGCACCCTGGCCGAAAAGCTAGCGCCGCTGGCCGCCGCCCTCACCGTCGAGACGCTGCCCCGCTGGCTCAAGGGCGAGATCGAGCCGCAGCCCCAGCACGACTCTCAAGCCACCGTCGCGCCCCTGCTGAAGAAGGAGCACGGCGCCATCGACTGGCGTCAGCCGGCGGTCCACATCTGGCGGCAGGTCCGCGCCTACAACCCCTGGCCCGGCGCCTATACGGCCTTCCAGGGCGAGCTGCTCCATATCTGGGAAGCGTGGCCCCTCAGCGGAGACACCGGCAGCGAGCCGGGAACGGTCGTCCCCCTGAGCCCGGCGCAGACCGAGGCCCTCCCGCCGGAGGCAAAAGGCGCCGCTTTCGGCGTGCAGACGGGGAAAGGCGTGCTCGCGGTGATTACCGTGCAGCGGGCGGGTCGCCGCGCATTGCCGGCGGGCGATTTCCTGCGCGGTATGCGTGACTTTACGGGAAAACGCCTGGTGACGGGGTAAGGCGAGCGCCCTACTCCTGCTCTTCGCCGCCGGCTTCCGCCTCCGGGGCCGCGCCCTCCTCTTCGGCGGCGGCCTCTTCCTCCGGCACCTCCTCCTCCACCTCCTCGACGCGCTCCTTGGCCGGCGGCGCCACCTTCGCCACCACCAGGTCGAGGTCGGTCAGCACCGTCAGGTTCGAGGGCACCGCGATGTCCCGCACGTGGACGGCGGAGTCGATCTCCTCCAGGCCGGAGACGTCCACCTCCAGGTGCGACGGGATCTCCCCCGGCATTCCCTCCACCGTCAGGTAGTCCAAGCTGTGGAGGAGGGTGCCGTTGTACATCGATACGGCCGGCGCCGTGCCCACCAGGTGCAGCGCCACCTCCATGCGCACCTTCTCCGTCAGCGATATCTGGTGAAAGTCGACGTGCAGGATCTCGTCGGTTATCGGGTTGCGCTGGATGTGGCGGATGAACGTGGGCCGGGGCTCGTCCCCGTCCAGCCTGATGTGCACGATCTCGTTGCGGCCGAAGTGGCGGAGCACGTACACCAGCCGGTCGGTGGGCAACTGCACCGCCAGGGAATCCACATTACGGCCGAAGATGTTGGCGGGGGTGATCCCTTGCCGCCGCAGGGTCTTCACCTTCTTGCCCAGGACTTCGCGGCGGGTTACTTCCAGTTCAGCCTTCGCCAGCGTTTGCACCATCTATGCGTTTCCTCTAGACGTTCAAGACACAGGATAGCGGACGCCGGGGTCAATCGCAAACGGCATCATCGGCCGATGCGAAGTGCTATCATGGGGAACGACTTTCTTGTGGGAGGTCGGCCATGGAGGAGAAGCTCGCCCGCTTGAAGACGTTCCTCGCCGAGATGGGCTCGGTCATCGTCGCCTACTCCGGCGGCGTCGACAGCACCTTCGTGGCCGCCGTCGCCCGCGACGTCGTCGACGACAAAGCCCTTGCCGTCACCGGCGTGTCCCCCTCCGTGCCGCCATCCGAGGTAGAGGAGGCGAAAGCCCTGGCCCGGCAGATCGGCGTCCGCCACGAGCTGATTGACACGCACGAGATGGACAACCCCGAGTACGTGGCCAACAACCCCGCCCGCTGTTACCACTGCAAGGACGAGCTGTACGGCCGGCTCAGCGCCATCGCCCGCGAGCGCGGCTTCGCTTTCGTCGTGGATGGCTGCAACCTGGACGACACCGGCGACTTCCGCCCCGGCCGCCGCGCCGCCGCCGAGCATAGCGTGCGAAGCCCGCTTGTGGAGGCCGGCCTCACCAAGGACGACGTCCGGGCCCTCTCCCGCCGGCGCGGCCTCCCCACCTGGGACAAGCCGGCCATGGCCTGCCTCGCCTCCCGCATCCCCTACGGCACGCCCGTCACCGTCGAGGCGCTGGACCGCATCGGCCGGGCGGAGGAGTTCCTCCGCTCCCTGGGCCTGCGCCAGCTCCGCGTCCGCCACCACGACTCCGTCGCCCGCATCGAGACGGACGAAGCGGGGATGGCGGCGCTTCTGGCGAACCGAAGCGCCATCGTCGGGCGGCTCAAGGAGCTGGGGTACCTTTATGTCACCCTCGACCTGGCCGGCTACCGCCAGGGCTCCCTCAACGAGGCGCTGAAGCGACAACCGGTCCCCTCTCCCTCGAAGCCTGCCCTGAGCGGAGTCGAAGGGGGAGAGGGCTAGTGTGAGGGTCAAATGATCCGCACCCTCGGCCTTACCCACCTCGCCCTCGCCGTGCGCGACCTCGACCGCACCCTGCGCTTCTACCAGCAGGCGTTCGGCACCCGCGTCCTCCACCGCGAGGAGGGCCGCGCCGAGGTGAACACCCCCGGCGCCAACGACATCATCACCTTCGTCGAGGGTGATTCGCCGGACCCCGGCCAGACGGGCGGCATCGCTCACTTCGGCTTCCGGCTCGTGAGCCCGGACGACATCGCCGCCGCCGTCGCTGAGGTCGAGCGGGCCGGCGGGACGGTCGAGGAGGGCGGCGAGTTCGTCCCCGGCGAGCCGTACGTCTTCTTCAGGGACCCCGACGGCTACCTCATCGAGGTCTGGTTCGAGAAGGAGGGCGCCTGATCGTGAACTGCCCCCGCTGCAACGTCGAACTGGCCGTCGAACACCAATACGGCATCGAGGTCGACCACTGCCCGGCCTGCAACGGCCGCTGGCTCGACCAAGACGAGCTCGACCAGATGGAGGCCACCGTCCCCTCCACGGCGGAGGAGCGCCGCGCCACCGTCCAGTACGCCAGGCACGCCAGCGAGCTCCGCTGCCCGGTCTGCGACAAGCGCATGATCGCCTTCAACTACCGCGCCTACAACCTGGAGCTGGACACCTGCCCGGACGAGCACGGCTTCTGGCTGGACGCCGCCGAGGAGGGGCGCGTCCGCGACATCATCGAAGAGCGGCTGCGGGGGCTGAAGCGCGCCGCCGGGGCGGAGGAGGCGTGGGGCCAGTTCGTCCAGGGGCTACGAGGAGGCCGCCGTGGCCCCTCCGTGTGGGACCGCATCCGTAACGTCTTCCGCCGTTGATGCCCTAGCTGGGCACGGATTCACCCAGCGGGACGAAGGCGTCGCCCAGGCGCTGGGCGGCTTGAAAGCGGCCCGACCGCAGCTCGGCGAGCATCTCCTCCTCTGAGGTAAGCTCCTTCTCGAAGAGCGTCACGTACCGCCCCAGCTCCATGGGGATGTGGGCATCGCTGCCGGCCACGGCTGGCTTGCCCAGGTAGCGCGCCACCTCCAGCGCCAGCTGGTTCTCCCGCTCGATGCAGCCCCCGTTCAGCACCTCGATTGCGTCGGCGATCTTGAACGCCGGGTGCCCCGCCAGCTCCTCCACCCCCATCTTCTCGGCGTTCGGCGTGCTCCGGAAGAGCAGGCTGGAGGGCCCCGGGAAGTAGCGGAAGGGGTGGGCCAGGATCAAGAGCGCGCCGTGCTCGTCGGCGGCGCGGCGCAGGTCCGCCGCCCGGAGGATGTTGCGCACGCCGTGGTCGAGCCCCAGGGCGATGATGTGGCCCATCTCGGTCGACCACTCGCGGGCGTTGAAGGCGAATAGTCCGCTCTCCTGGCGAAGGCGCTCCACGTCTTCGGGTCGCCAGTGGTTCAGGTGCTCGGTCAAGACCACGCCGCTCAGCCCCGTGTGCTGGGCCATCTCCGCCAGGCGGCGCGGCGAGATATCGCTGTCCATCGACCCGACGATAGTGTGGACGTGCATGTCGATGATGCTACCCATGAAACAAGACCTCTCGCTCGGCCGATACGTCCCTAGCAGGATACCATGACGTTTGCGTTAGGGGAAACCCCGAGCGCGTCCGGTCCTCCCACCGCTTCCTTGTAACAAACGTGCCTCCCTGCCGTTCTTTATCACAGGGGGATGCTGTCCCGTCCGCCGGCCGGACCCCCGTACCGGGATCGGCAGATCCCTGCCGGAGTCATTCGTCTGGGGTCTAGCCAGGAAGAAGTTACATGAACTGGGTTATCGCCCTAGCCGTTGTTCTCGTCCTTCTCGTCGCCGGTTGTGCCGTCGTCCTGCGAAGCGCCAGCGACAGCGCCAGTGAGGCCATCGACTTCGCCAAACGCAGCGTCTGCTACGACACCGGCTGGCAGGACGGTCGTGCGGGCACCGAGCAGGGGGCGCCCTTCGATCAATCAGAGTGCGCCTCTCTGTACTCTGACGGCTTCGCGGACGCCGAGGCCGATCGGTACGAACCCCCTGAGGAGTAGGGGCCCATAACCAGGGCGCGCACCGTTCTCCCATGAGCATGAACTGGCCGCTCGCCGTGGTCATCATCGCCCTGCTGTTCTTGGGATACTGCGCGTACTCCGTGCGTGGAGCCCGGCGACGCCTCACGCTGGAGACGCCGGGCGGCGGAGGCTGGGGCGCCGACCACACATGAGATGGCATGCCACGAGCCTCATTTGACGTCGCTACACCACTTCACCGGCGCCCTCAAGACTGCTATACGCTGCCTCAAACACCCAGTCAGAGCTTATCTGCGGCCCTCTGCGGTGATTCCCCCGCTCGCCCTGAGCCTGTCGAAGGGCCCTTTGACCCTCGCCGCCGCCCTTCGTACAATTCGAAGCGACCATGAAGGCCCCCAAGCCACACATTGCCGCCCCCGTCGCCGTCGACCCCGAAGGCCTTGTCAGGGGCGTCCGCCAGTTCAACGCCTGGCGCTTCTACGACTGCCACGAGACGTTCGAGGACATCTGGCACCGGGAGGAGACCCACCTGGCCGACTTCTACCAGGGCCTCATCAAGGTCGCCGCTGGCTTCCACCACCTCCTCCGTAATAACCACCGCGGCACGATCAACCTTCTCGAAGGCGGCATCCGCCTGCTGGAGCCGTTCCGCCCGTCCTGCCTCGGCGTCGACGTAGAGCGCCTCCTCACGGAGACAAGCCGCTGCCTCGAGTCCGTCCGCTCACTCGGCCCCCGCCGCCTGCGGCAGTTCGACCGCTCGCTCATACCCGCCATCGCCTTCCGCGAGGAGGAACCCGTTGCCTCCTGAGGATGGGGCTGTCTCCGTCAAAGGGCTCAGCCTGCACTACCTGCGCTGGGCCGGCCCCGCCGGAGCGCCGCCCCTGGTCCTGCTCCACGCCACCGGCTTCATCGCCGCCCTATGGAAGCCTTACGCCGAACCCCTCAGCCGCCGCTTCGACGTCTACGCCTACGACGCCCGCGGCCACGGCGACAGCGACAAGCCTGTCCCGAGGCCTACCGAAGGCCCGCCCTCCGGCTACGAGTGGACCCGCTTCGCCGAGGACCTGGCGGGCTTCGTGGACGCCCTCTCCCTTCGCGACATCGTCGCCATCGGCCACTCCAGCGGCGGCGCCGCCGCCCTCTACTCCGCCGCCTCCCGGCCCGACCTCTTCTCCCGCCTGGTTGCCATCGAGCCCATAATCTTCCCGCCCGAGGCGACCGAAGCCTCCTTCCGCCGCCGCGACCAGCTCGCCGAGGGCGCCCGCAAGCGCCGTGCCGTCTGGCCCGGCTACGACGAGATGACCGAGGCCTACCGCGGCCGCCCTACCTTCGCCCGCTGGCGCGGCGATATCCTGCGCATCTATGTGGAGGAGGGCACCTTCGTGCGCGAGGACGGCCAGATCGAGCTAAAATGTCCGGGGGAGACCGAGGCCCGCATCTACGAGGGCCGTATCGCCATGGACGCCTGGTCCGTCCTTCCCCGGGTGCGCTGTCCCGTCCTCGTCCTGCGCGGCGAGGAGACGGATCAGTACTTGTCGTGGGGGGCGGAAGGGGTCTCCCAGCGGGTGGCGGACGGCCGCCTCGGCACCATCGAGGGCGGGAGCCACTTCTCGCCCATGGAGAAGCCGGAGGCCGTCCTGGAAGCGATCACCAGGTTCCTTGACGAAGGAGGTTCGGCATGACAGCGGGACCGGTCAAGGTGGGCGACAAGGCCCCGGACTTCGTTGTGCGCAATACCGAAGGCGCCGAGCTCCGCCTCTCCGAGTTGTGGTCCAAGCAGAAGAGCGTACTGGTCTTCCTGCGCCACTTCGGCTGACCGTTCTGCAAAGAGCACCTGGCGCAGTTGCGTCAGGACGACGAGAAGTTCGAAGAGACGGGGGCGCAGGTGCTGCTCGTCACCCAGGGGACGCCGGAGCAGGCCGACCAGTTCTGCCGCGACCGCCACTCTCCCTTCCCCTGCTTCGCCGACCCTGAGCGCGAGGCCTACCACGCCTTCACCCTCGAACGGGGCACCTTCAACCAAGTGCTCGGCCCCGCGGTCGTCCTGCGGGGCATCAGCGCCGCCCTCAGGGGCTTCCACACCTCCCGGTCGGTCGGCGACGTCATGCAGATGCCCGGCACCTTCGTCATCGACCGGCAGGGCACGGTCCGCTTCGCCCACTATAACCGCGACGCGGCGGACAACCCGCCCAACGAGCTGCTCTTCGAGGTGCTCGCCCAGGTCGACTGATGAGCGCCCGACCCGTCCTCAAGGTCAAGCGCATAAGGCCGGGCGCCATCCTCCCCTGCCGCGCCACCCCCGGGGCCACCGCCTTCGACCTCTACGCCTGCATCCAGGGCCCAGATCCGGTGGAGGTGGGACGTGACCCTATCCTTATCCCTACAGGGATCGCCGTGGAGGTGCCCCGCGGCTACGACGCCCAGATCCGGCCCAGCTCCGGCCTATCCTCGCAGGGCGTCGCCGTCCCCCTCGGCACAATCGACAGCGACTACCGCGGCGAGGTCCTCGTCACGATGTACGTCGTCGGCACCCGCTCGGCCCACATCGTCCGCCACGGCGACCGCATCGCCCAGCTGGTGGTGACCGCTCTGGCCAGGTTAGACGTTGCGGAGGTACACGCGCTCTCGGAGACGCAGCGCGGCGGCGGCGGCCACGGCTCTACCGGCCGCTAGGAGGAGGGCGAAGGATGCCGCAGGAACGCGTAACGCCCGCTGAGGTTCAGCAGTACGTGGGGAAGCGCGTCACCTTGCGTCTGCGGCCGGATGCCCCGGCAGGCCCAGCGCTGACCGGACGCCTGGTGGGGACGATCGACGCGGCGGACGGGCTGGTGCTCTTCCTGGAGCCCGACGAGCGGCCGGGGACGCGCGTCTCCTGCCACTACCACTACGTCGCCGAGATCTCGCCGGCTTAGGCCGGGAGAAATAGGCTACTCTTCGGCGACGGCGGGAGGGACGCCTCGCTCCTCGCCCCTGCGGTAGATGTAGAAGAAGTAATACACCAGGCCGGCCAGCCCCCCACCAACGAGGGGGCCCGCCCAGTAAACCCAGTGGTCATCCCAGACGTTGGCGATGGCCGCGGGGCCGAAGGAGCGGGCCGGGTTCATCGACGCGCCTGTCAGAGGAACTCCGATGAAGTGGTCGATCATCACCGTAAGGCCGATGGCCAGCGGAGCGATCCCGCCGTAGCCGCGGGCGTCGATGGCCGTGGCGAACACGACGAAGACCAGCACGAACGTCAGGATGATCTCCAGCAGGCACCCCATCTCCGTGCTGGCCAGTGCGTCCAGGTTCAGGCTGTGTGCACCCAGGTTCCCCTCCACGTCGTTCGCGAAGACGGCCTTGAGGAGGCTCGCGCCCAGGACCGCGCCCGCCAGTTGGGCCGTCACGTAGAGGACACCAGTCGTCAGCTTTATGCGGCCCGTGATCGTCGCCGCGAAGGTCACGGCGGGGTTGATGTGCCCGCCGGAGATAGTAGCCAGAGCGGCCACCAGCACCGCTATCGCGAACCCGTGCGCCAGGGCGATGACGACCAGGGCGGCGGCGTCATCGCTGGGGCTCTTCCCCAGGACCCCGGTTACCGTTACCACCGCCCCCGCCCCGACGAAAACGAACAGCGCGGTGGCTACCAGTTCCGCCGCCACCGCGCGCCACGTCCTCAGCCCGAAGTCTCCCGACGTCAGGCCGAGAGTGCTGGCCGACAGCTGCAGTCCTGCCAATCTGACCTCCCTGCTCCAGCCCGGATCAACGGGCTCCACTAGCGGCTCGAGAGCCAGGCGGGCCGGTTGTTATTTGCCTTGATGCTAATGACGAAGAGCCGAAATGTCAAAACGAGGAGGCCCCGACCGTGGTCGGGGCCTCCGTCAATTCGGAAGAGCCGTCTGAGCCGTCAACCGTTAAGCTTCGTCTTCGCGCGAGGCGAGGATGTGCTCGTAGACCAGACCGGCGACTACAGCGCCGACCAGGCCCAGCCAGTACATCCCGAAGTCGCTCCAGTGGTTCGCCACTGTCGCCGTACCGAAGACTCGCGCCACGTTGAGGGCGGCGCCCGTCAGCGGGAAGGCGAACAGCATCGACACCATGAGCACGAGGCCCACGCCGAAGCCGCCCAGGCTCCGGTTGCCCCGGCGGTCTACCAGCGTCCCGAAGTAGGCCAGCACCAACACGAAGGTCAGGATGGCCTCCAGGAAGCCGCCGGTAAAGATCGCCGACCAGGTACCGTGGTACGCGTCGCCGAAGGACAGTGTAGCCGTCCGAGCGGCGTCCGCGACCACGTCCCGGAAGATAAGCCCGAGCAACAGGGCGCCCAGGATAGCGCCGGCGAACTGGGCCACCACGTAAAGGATCGCGATGGACGGTGGCATCCGCCGCGCCGCTACATGGGCGACGGTCACCGCCGGGTTAATGTGGCCACCTGAAACCGGGTACAGCGCTGATACGATAATTGCATAGGTGATAGCGGTGGCCAACGCCATTCCCAGCAGGCCCAAGCCGGCACCCTCGCTCTCGACGATCATGATTGATCCAGCCACGAACACGAACGCCAGCGTGCCCAGCATCTCCGCAAACAGCGGTCGATAGGTGCTCGCCAGCTCGTCAGCCGTCTCGGGTACCCACGTCCAGTTCACTTCACGGGTTCCCCATTTGATTGGCGGAAAAATCGCTGCCATAAGTTCTCACCCCCTTTCCCCCGCGGTTGTGTTCCGCGAAGAACGGCTCCGGCTCTTCCCCCTCCTTGTCGACAATAATCGATTATTTCGATGGCTGCTAGTAGCAGCATCTATACGTTAAACGTTCTATGGGCCCTTTGTCAAGCCTTTGAGAGGGAACCAGAGCTTAGGCGAGGGATTGACGGGTTACGCCGGTCTTCCGCTGTATGGCGTCAACCTGCTGCCCTAACCGCCACTGCGAATCGATTATCACGTGCTCTTCCGGCGAAAGCTCGTCCACGGCCTCGAAAATCGCCTTCTGCCCTACGTAAATCTCCCAGCGCGCGTCCGACGGGTCGCCGCCCTGCCGCAGCCGCTCCTCGAGCCGCTGGCGCACAGTGGCGTCGCCCGCCCGGCACTCGACGCACAGGAAACGCGCCCCCTGCCTCTCCGCCGTCCTCTTCGCCCACGCCCGGTGCCGGCGCCGGGCGAAGGAGGCGTCGACGATCGCATCGCCGCCGCCCGCGAGGACGCCCTCCGCCCGCCTCAGCAGCGCCCGGTAGGTGCGGTCGCTGAAGCGGCTGGCATATATCCCGCGCCCGAATGGCTCGAACCGCCGCTCCGACGGCCCCACCCCGGCCAGCTCCTTCCGCACCAGGTCTGACGACACGACTTCCACGCCCAGCTCATCCGACAGGGCCTGCGCCAGCGTCGACTTCCCTGTTGCCGTCAGACCGCACATGATGATCAACAGGGGCCGGTCGCGCTCCCCGTAGCGGCAGGCCAGGGCGAAGTAGCGCCGCGCCGCCTGCAGCGCCTGCCGCTTCTCGCGGGCGCCGGCCTCAGGCTGGCGCAAGCGAAACCCCTCCACCTTGCCCCGTACGCAGGCACGGTAGCAGCGGTAGAAGTCGAGCACGCGCAGCAACTCCCGGTCTCCCGAAGCGTCCCCGTACCGCGCTACCAACGCCCCGGCCAGGTCGGGGCGGCCGCGGTACTCCAGGTCCATGGCCAGGAAACCCACGTCCCCGGCCACGTCCGTGTAGCGCAGGCGGCGGCTGAACTCGATGCGGTCGTAGATGCAGACGCCGTCCACCAGGCACACGCTGTCGGACCGCAGGTCGCCGTGGCAGTCGCGAATACGGAGCGTATCCCGCCGCCTTCGCATGAGGTCGCGGTTACGGCGGAGGAAATGGCGTACGTAGGAGCGGAGCAGCCGGTCCTGCTCCGCCGTCAGCGTCTCCCCGACGAAGTCAGCCCACTGCTGGAAGTTCTCCCGCCAGGCGAAGCGGATCGCCCAGTCACCGTAGCGGGCGATGCGCGGGCTGGACTCGGAGCCGGCGTGGAACCGCGCCAGCCGTTCGGCCAGCCGCTCGACCATCGTCCGGTCCGCCTCGCCCGTGGCCAGCAGGCGGTCCAGCATCCGCTCCTGGGGCAGCCGCCGCATCTTCATCGCGTACTCCAGCACCCGGCCCGGCCCCTCCACGCGCACCGCGCCGCCCTGCTCTCGAATAGCGACGACGCCCAAATACGTGTCAGGGCAGAGGCGGCTGTTGAGGCGCACCTCCTGGTGGCAGTAATAGAGGCGCTTGCGAAGCGTGGAGTAGTCCAGGAAGCGGAAGTCGACCGGCTTCTTCACCTTGTAGACGTAGTCGCCGGCCAGGAAGACGTAGGAGATGTGCGTCTGGATTAGCTCCACGCCATCGACAGGATGAGGGTAAGCGGCGGGGTCGAGGAGGCGGCGTACCAGATAGGGGAGCTGGGCCCGGGCCATGCCGAAGGCAGTATAGCACCGGCAAACGCGCTCGTGAGAGTCTGGCCTTTTTCTGATACACTTAATCGGAGGCGCTATGGCGTCCCGGCAATTCACCCTTGAAGAAGCCAACGTCCTCCTGACCCGGCTCAGCGAGCTGCTGCCCCAGCTCCAGGACAAGAAACGCGCCCTCGACACCCTCCAGCAGAGGCTAGCGGAGTTCGCCGCCAAGATGTCCGGGAACGGCAACATCTACGAAGAGCAGTACAACACGACCCGTCACGAGGCCGAGCAGGCGGCCAACGAGGTGACGGACCTCGCCCGCAAGGTCAACGAGCTCGGCTGCGAGCTCAAGGACGTCGACCAGGGGCTGGTGGACTTCCCGACCGTCAGGCAGGGGCGCCGGGTCTACCTCTGCTGGAAGCTGGGCGAGGACCGCATCCGCTGGTGGCACGACCTCGAGGCGGGCTTCGCCGGGCGCGAGCCCCTGGGCGAGGATGAGCAGTGAGCGAAGACGAGCTGGAAGGGCTCCTCCGCAGGATCGAGGAAGGGAAGCAGCGCTTGATCGAAGCCATCGCCCGGGTCAGCGACGAGGAGTTCGAGCGGCAGCCGCCTCGCGGCGACTCGATCCGCCGCCTCCTGGAACACGCCTCCGACGAAATCAGCTTCTTCTTCAACCGTCTCCTGGCGCGGGCCCGCGGCCTTCCGCCGCCGTCCTGCATCACGGACGCCCAGTTCTTCTCCGTCCGTGAGGCGTCCATGGCCCTCCAGGTCGTCTACCGCCGCCTGACCAACCTCCTGCACGACCTCACCAACGCAGACCTGGAGCGCACGGCCGCCCACGAGGAGCGGGGCGCCTTCACGCTCCGGCAGGTCCTCCAGATGGCCGCAGGCCGCCTAACCGAAACGGCCGAACGCGTCGAAGCCCTCCATTCGACGGGAAGAGAGGCGACGGCCAAGGGATGACGACGTTCCGCTGGCATCACGAGGCCCTGACGGACGAGGTCCGCCGCCCCGAAGAGGCCATCGACCTGGCCAGGGCGGCCCTGCTGGTGGCCTGCCAGGAGTACCCGGGCCTGGACATCGACGCCTACGTGCGGAAGCTGGACGTCATCTCGGAGCAGGCCCGCCAAGAGCTGCCGCCCAATGCCGGTCCCTACCAGACCATCGGCATCATCAACCAGTGCCTCTTCGCAGAGCTGAAGTTCCGCGGCAACCGCAAGCACTACTACGACCCCCGCAACAGCTACCTGAACGAAGTCCTGGACCGGCGGCTCGGCGTCCCCATCACGCTCTCCCTCGTGTACATCGAGGTCGCCCGCCGCCTCGAGTTCCCCGTCGCCGGCGTGGGCCTCCCCGGCCACTTCATCGTCAAGCACCGCGACCCCGCCGAGGGCGACATCCTCATCGACCCCTTCCACCAGGGGGTCATCCTCAGCGTCGAGGACTGCCGGGCGCGGGTGGCGGGGGCCACCGGCAATCCCTCCGCCTTCCGCCCCTTCCACCTCTCGCCGGTCACCAAGCGCCAGCTGCTCCTGCGGCTGGTCAACAACGTGAAAGGGGCCTATCTGCGGCAGAAGGACCACCCCCGCGCCCTGGCCGCCGTCGAGACCCTGCTGGCCATCGCCCCCTGGGACCTGGACGAAGTGCGCGACCGCGGCCTGCTGCACTACAAGCTCGGCGCCTACGACGATGCCCTCGCCGACCTGGAGACGTACCTGCGCTTCAACGCCGACGCCCGTGACGCAGACCGCGTCGGGCAGGCGGTGGAGCGGCTGAAGACGATGGAAACGCTGTCAGACGGAGGCGTCGCCGAGGCATGATCCTGGTCACCGGCGGCACCGGGTACATCGGCAGGCGCGTCGTCCACCGGCTGCTGGAGAAGGGGGAGAAGGTGCGCGTCCTCGCCAGAGGCGTTCGCGCCGCCCAGCTCCCGGATGAGGTAGAGGTAACCACGGGTGACGTCGCCGGCGGCGAGGGTCTGGCCCAGGCCATGTACGGCGTCGACAGGGTCGTCCACCTGGTGGCGATCATCCGCGAGGCCGGCGACCAGACCTTCGACAGGGTGATCCAACAAGGCACCGAGAACACAGTGAGCGCGGCCAAGGCCGCAGGGGTCAAGAAGTTCGTCTACCAGAGCGCCCTCGGCGCCCGCGACGACCCCCGTTTTTCCTACCTCTATGCCAAGTGGCGGGCGGAGCAGGCGGTCATCAACAACGGCCCGAGCTACACTGTCCTGCGCCCCTCCGTCGTCTTCGGCGAGGGCGACGAGTTCATCACCACCCTCGCCGGGCTCGTGCGTAACCCCGTCGTCCCCATCGCCGGGAACGGCCGCGCCATGTTCCAGCCCATCTGGATCGAGGACATGGTCACCTGCCTCCTCGCCTGCCTGGAGAGCGCCCACGACGGCGAAGTGCTCGAGATCGGCGGGCCCGAGCACCTCTCCTACGACCAGATGATCGAAGTCGTGCAGGACGTCCTCGGCGTCCACCGTCTCCGGGTGCACGTGCCCCTCTTCGCGATGCGGCCTGTCGTCCAGCTGATGGAGTGGGTCCTACCCCGGCCCATGGTGACCAGCGAGCAGCTGAAGATGCTGCGGATCGACAACGTCACCGCCATCGACTCTGTCGAGAGCCAGTTCGGCTTCCGTCCGAAACGGCTCGCCGACGGCATCGACTACATCAAGCGATGACGCAGCGGCCGGTCCTCCGCATTGCCCACGCCTACGGCAACCACCGCGAGCGGCTGGAAGAGGCGCTGGTGGGCCCGGTGGACCTGGTCGAGGCGGATATCTGGTACCGCTCCGGTGCCATCGAGCTCCGCCACGAGCGCCGCGCCGGCTTCCTCCCCATCCTTCTGGACAGCCGCGCCCGGGACGGGAGCTACCACGGCCCCTGGGCCTTCCCCCTGGGCTCCCGCTGGTACACCCGCCTCGACCTTTGGCCCGTCCGCCTGGAGGAGCTCCTGGCCAAAGCCAAGGGCAGGCGCGGCCTCATGCTCGACACCAAGGGCCGTTACCGGACCCGTGACCATGCCGCTTTCGCCAACCTGTTGGCGCGGCTCTTGCCGGAGTACGAGTTCGAGGCGGACGCCCGTATCTGCGGCCAGAACTGGTCTCTGCTGGATACCATACGCGATATCGCCCCCCACCTGCGCGTCGAGTACACGGTGGAGCAAGCTTACCAGTGGGACGCCTTCCTCCGCTGCCTGGAGCGGGGCCGCGCCACCGGCGCCATCTGCCTCTACCACCGCCTTCTGGACAAAGAGCGCGCCCGACTGCTGACGGAGCACGGCATCGATTACCACTGCTGGACCGTGGACGACCCCGAAGAGGCGGCGCGCGTCCTCTCCCTGGGGGCCGACGGGATCACCAGCAACAGCCTTTCGCTGCTCGCTTCCCTGAGGCCGGAGAGGGCTGTCAGGAGCCGCCGCGGCGCGGGATAACGTGCACCGCCGTGGCCTTGAACGAGGCCACGACCTCATCGCCGGGGCGCAGGGATAGGTCCTCCAGCGACTGTTTCGTGATCAGGGCGACCAAGTGAAAGCCGCAGTCCAGCTCCACCCGCACCTGCGGCCCCACCGGAACGATGCGGCGTACCTTCGCCCGTAACCGGTTGCGCGCGCTCGTCGGTGAGGCACTGTCGGAGCCGGGCGCGAGGACCACGTCCTCCGGCCGCAGGCAGACCAACACCTCGCCCCGCACCGAAGAGTCGGCGACGGCCTCGATCGACCGGCCGGTCACCTCGATGACGGCCAGCCCTCCCTCCTGTGTACGCATCAGGCCGGGCACTATCGTCTCCACGCCCACGAACGCCGCCACCTCCTCGTCCACCGGCGAGGCGAACACCTCCTCCGTCGGACACACCTGGCGGATGCGGCCGTCCATCATCACCGCCACCCGCCGGCCCAGCCGCAGCGCCTCGCCCCGGTCGTGGGTGACGAAGACCGTCGTCGTCCCCGTCTCCCGCAGCGCCGCCTCCAGGTCGTCCAGGAGCGATTGGCGCGCCGGGGCGTCCAGGCCCCCGAACGGCTCGTCGAGAAGCAGCACCTCCGGCTCCAGCACCAGCGCCCGCGCCAGGCTCGTCCGCTGGGCCTCGCCGCCCGAGATCAAA
The DNA here is from genome assembly GCA_016178045.1 of Chloroflexota bacterium. GTDB lineage: Bacteria > Chloroflexota > Dehalococcoidia > SM23-28-2 > JACOUE01 > JACOUE01. The sequence goes on along the minus strand of JACOUE010000005.1, from coordinate 33,499 downwards.
TAGGCCGACCGCCGCCTCAGGTGCTGGATGCCGAAGCGCCGGAGCCAGTGCTCCATCCGCCGCTCCTGCTCGTCGCGGGGCACGCCCCGCAGGGCGAGGCCGGAGCGAACGTTGGCCTCGACCGTCGTGTCCAGGAGCAGCGGCTCCTGGAACACCACGGCCATCCGCCTCCGGTACGACAGCGGGTCGCCGGCTACGGGCTCGCCGTCGAAGACCACCCGACCCTGGCTCGGCTTCTCCAGCAGGGCCAGCACGTTCAGGAGCGAGCTCTTGCCGGCGCCGTTCGGCCCGACGACGGCCAGTACCTCGCCGCGGTGGACGTCGAGCCGCGGCACGTCCAGCACGCTGCGGCTTCCCCGCACCAGCCGGACGTCCACGGCCGCCAGCTTGACTTCGCTCAAAGGGGCCGCCTCCGCTGCTGGATCAGGGTCAGGGCCAGGTTCACGGCATACATGACCAGCAGGAGGATCACCGAGAGCGCGATCGCCGTCTCGAAATTGCCCTTCTGCGTCTCGAGCACCGTGGCCGTGGTGAGGACCCTGGTCTCGTCCTTGATATTGCCGCCCACCATAAGAGATGCGCCCACCTCGTGGATGGCGGCGCCGAACCCCAGCATCACCGCCGCCAGCAGGGGCAGCCGCGCCTCCTTGAACATGAGCCACGCCCACTGCCAGCGGGACGCTCCCAGCGCCAGGATCTGAAGCCGCAGCCTGGGGTGGAGCCCCTGGATGGCCGCGGCCGTCAGGGCGGTCACGATCGGCGTCACAATTATCGCCTGAGCGAGCACCATCGCCGCGGGGGTGAACAGCAGGTGCAGCCGGCCCAGCGGGCCGTCGCGCACCAGCACCATGAACACGAAGAGGCCCACTACCACCGGCGGCAGGGCCATCCCCGTGTTTACTAGGCTCAGCACCAGGTTGCGCCCGACGAAGCTGCGCGTCCCCAGCACCAGGCCCAGCAGCGACCCTATCGTCAGGCCGATGGCCGTCGCCACCCCGGAGACAGCCAGCGACCGCGCCGCGATGGCATACACCTGGCCATCGCCGGTGAAGATAAGGCGAAAAGCCTCGCGTATCCCCTCGCCTATGAGCTCCATCGCGCATCCTCCTAAGGCTCGGTTTCCTGCGTCAGCGCGTCCGGGACGAATAGCGGCTGCCCGTAGGCCTCCACGCCGAACGTTCGGATCACCTCCTGGGTCTCCACTGAGGTGATGAATTCGGCGAAGGCGCGCGCCCCCTCGAGGTTGATGTTGCCCTTGTTGGGGTTGACGACGATAACGTGGTAGACGTTCAGCAGTTTAGGGTCCCCTTACAAGAGCACTTCCAGGTCGAGACTCTCCGCCAGGGCCAGGTACGTCCCCCTATCGGTCAGCGTGTACGCCTGCCTGTCGTTGGCGATGAACAGCGTCTGGCCCATCCCCTGCCCCGTCTCCTCGTACCAGCCCTGGTCGAACGGGGCGAGCCCCGCTTCCTCCCACAACTCCTTCTCCCGCACATGCGTACCCGACTCATCCCCGCGGCTGAAAAACGTCGCGCCGGCCCGGGCGATGCGGCGGAAGGCGTCCGCGGCCGAGCCAGCGCCCGCCAGCCCGGCCGGATCGCCGGCTGGGCCGACGATGACGAAGTCGTTGTGCATGACGGCCCGGCGGTCGATCCCATGGCCCGCCGCCATGAACTCCGCCTCCTCCGCCGGCGAGTGCACCAGCAACACGTCCGCCTCCCCCTCCTCCCCCAGTAGCATCGCCTGCCCGGACCCTACGGCCACCGGCTTGAGGTCGTACCCGCTCGCCTCCTCGAAGAGAGGCGTTAGCACGTCTAGTAGGCCGCTGTCCTGGGTGCTGGTCGTGGTGGCCAGCACTACCTCGCTCGCGCCGCCGCCGCAACCGGACGCCGCCAGCAAGACCAGACACCAGAACGCCCCGAATCCGGCCCGAGCGATCACAAGGGGATGATAAGTCACGTGTTACGGCAGCGGCAAGCTATTGGCTAGTCGAGCGGCAGGCGGTGATTGCGCCGTAGCCAGAAAGCGACGGCCGATACCGCCAGCGCGAGCGCTCCCGTGGCCAGCGCCGGCCTCGCCAGCGTCCGCCACCAGGGCGCGGGCGAGGGCGGTGCTTTCGGGGAAGCCGATACCGGGCCGTCGGAGATGGAGCCCGGCAACGATGGCGCCGCCGCCGGCGAGGGGGTCGGCGGCGGGGCTTCCGGCACGTGCAGGCGGCGCAGCGGTATGTCCTTCAGGAACACGCCGACCACCAGAGCAGCGATCGTGATGAAGAAGGCGATAAGGAAAGCGTCCGAGATCGCTGTGGCCAGGGATGTCTTCACGGCCACGGTGACCAGGTCAAACAGCTCCGGCCCCTGGCTCCCCAGTCCCGCGAAGGCTTCTCGCAGCCTGACGAAGGCATCCCCGCTCAGGAGGAACTGCGGGTCCTCAAGCTGCTTCAGCAGGGCCGGCGGGACGCTGTCCCTTACCTGCGCCGGCGTGTTCGACGCCAACTGCTCGTGGAAGCCAGCGTTCATCCGGGACCCGATTATGGCCACGCCCATCGTGCCTCCCACCGAGCGGAAGAACTGGATGGTGGACGTCGCGATCCCCATCTGTTGATGGGGAACGGAGTTTTGCACCGCCAGCATGAACAGGGGGATGCTCGTCCCCAGGCCGATTCCGAGGATAACCATGTTGCGGGTGACCATGAAGCGGGTCGTCTCCACGTCCATCTGCGAGAGCAGGAACATGCCCGCCACCATCACGGACAGCCCTATGATGCCGAGGAATCTGTACCGGCCCAGGCGAGACATGATCTGCCCGGAGATGGCGCTCGCGATCGCCATGGCGATCATCATGGGCATGGTTATGATCCCGGAGTTCGTGGCCGAGGCACCGGTAACACCCTGCACGAAGAGCGGAATGAACGCTATGGCCCCGAACATTCCCATGCCCGTCAGGAACGTCACCCCGGTCGAGACGTTGAATATCGTCGAACGGAAGAGCGAGGGCGGCAGCACCGGCTCAACGGCCCGCTGCTCCACGTACACGAAGATGACGGTGACCGCCGCCGCGAACGTGAACAGCCCTACTATCTGCGGCGAGCCCCAGTCGAACTTGCTGTCGGCCCAGGCCAGAGCCAGCAACAGCGGCACAACGGCTGCCGCCAGCAGGGCGATGCCTACTCCGTCCAGCGGCTTGTTCGCCCGGGGCGGCCGGATGCTCGGCATCCCCAGGGCCAGCACCGCCAACGCCAGCCCGCCCAGCGGTAGGTTGACGTAGAAGATCCAGCGCCAGTGGACGTGGTCCGTCAACCCGCCGCCGATCAGAGGGCCGAGGACGCTGGCCGAGGCGAAAGTGGCCCCGAACAGACCGCTGTACTTTCCCCGCTCGGCCGGGGGGAAGACATCCCCCACGATGGCGAAGGCGATCCCCATGATCATCCCCGCCCCCAGCCCCTGCACTGCCCGGTAGGCGATCAGCTGCTCCATCGTTGTGGAGGAGCCAGCCAGGGCGGAGCCCAGCAGCAGGATGGCGATGCCAGCCATGTAGAAGGGCTTGCGCCCGTAGATGTCGGTCAGCTTGCCCACTACCGGCACCGTCGTCGTCGATGTGACCATGAACGCGGTGAATATCCAGGGGAAGAGCCCCAGGCCACCGAGGCTGGCGACGATCCGCGGCAGCGACGTGCTCACCACCGTCTGGTCCATCGCCGCCGTGAACAGGCCCAGCAGAGTCCCCGCCACCACCACGAAGCGGGTGCGGTCGCTCATCTGGGAGAAGCTCTCGACGTTGGCAGGGACGGGAGCCGCCATGCTAGACCCTCACCCCGGCCGGGCGCTCCTCGACCTCAACCGCCTCTGTGGCGGTGAAAAGATCGTTCAGCGCCAGCACCAGCCGCTCCAGCTGCTCCTCGGACAGGTGGGAGAGGACGCGCTCGATCCTAGCCCGGCCCACGCGCTCCATCTCCGCGACCGTCTCCCGGCCGTTCTCCGTCAGGAAGTGCAGCACGTGCCGGCGGTCCCTTGGGTCGACTTCCCGCCGCACCAAGTCGTTCCGCACCAATCGGTCCACGATGCGGGTGAAAGTGGGCGGCGCCACGTTTAGCAGGTCGGCCAGGAGGCGAGCGTTCGCCCCCTCCTGAAGGCGGAGGACGAACAGCAGGCGGATCTGGGTCATGGTCAGGCCCAGGCCCACCCACTCTTCCAAACGGCTGGGGTCCGTCCTGGTGATGGTGCGCACCAGGAGGTGGAACGCCTCTTCCACCAGTCCGTTGTTGCGGTTACTTGTCGCCATGGAAATATTTCGCTTGATGCGAACATTTTACCCGACCCCGGGGGAGGGAGCAACAACGGCATTGGCGCAAATTTGATACGTAGGCTAACATGGCATGTTGTGAGCGAGTTCGCCGCCGTCACCGAGGACCAGGCCCTTAAAGACCTCGTCGCCGCCCGCATCCAGACCGGGGGCCGCATCACCTTCCGCGACTTCATGGAGCTGGCCCTCTACCACCCCCTCCACGGCTACTACTCCTCCCGCCGCGACAAGATCGGCCGGGAGGGCGACTACCTCACCAGCCCCGAGGTCAGCCCCATCTTCGGGGCCCTCTTCGGGCGGCAGCTCCACGAGGTGTGGGGCGCGATGGGTCGCCCGGCGGCCTTCGACCTGGTGGAGCTGGGGGCGGGGACAGGCGCCCTCTGCCGCGACATCCTCGCCTGGGCGCAGCGGAGCGCCCCGCCCTTCTTCGACACCCTCGCCTACCGCATCGTCGAGGTCAGCGAGGAGATGGTAGAGCAGCAGCGGCGGGCCCTGCGGGCCGTCCAGGGCGCGCTCGATAAGGTCGCCTGGCAGCGGGAGCTCGACCCCGGCTCGGTTGACGGCTGCCTCCTCAGCAACGAGTTCTTCGATAGCTTCCCCGTCCACCGCGTGCTGGCGCGGGGCGGGCGGCTGCTCGAGGTATACGTCTCCTGGGACGGCGGCCGCTTCGTCGAGGAGCCGGACGAGCCCTCGACCCCGGCGATTGACGAGTACTTCCGGCGGCTCGGCCTCCGGCCCGGGGAGGGCTGCTCCGCCGAGGTGAACCTCCAGGCTCCCGACTGGATGCGACGCGCCGGACGCGCCCTCCGCCGCGGCTTCGTCGTGACTTTCGACTACGGCTACGAGGCGGTGGAGCTGTACGCTCCCTGGCGCCACGACGGCACCCTCATGGCCTTCTACCGCCACAGCCCCGGCAGCGACCCCTACGCCCGCGTCGGCCGGCAGGACCTGACCAGCCACGTGGACTTCACCAGCCTGATCGCCGCCGGCCGCGAGGCCGGGCTGGAGGTGGCGGGCCTCGTGACGCAGTCGGAGTTCCTCTCGAACCTCGGCATTAGCGACGCGCTCCGCCCTCCGGTGGAGGGCGGGCCCAGCCTGGAGGAGTACTACGCCCGGCGGCGGGCGGTCACAGATCTCATCGACCCGGCCGGGCTGGGGCGCATCCGCGTCCTTGTTCAGACGAAGAGTGTTGGTGATTGCCGGCTGGCCGGCCTAGGGGGGAAACCTTATGACGGTAGAGATAGGGAACAAGGCGCCTAACTTCACGCTCCCGAGCACCAAGGGAACCCTCAAGCTCAGCGATCTCACGGCCCAGAAGAAGGTGATGCTGGCCTTCTACTTTGAGGATAGTACCCCGATGTGCGCCAGCGAGCTGTCCGTCCTGAAGGAAGACTACGAGATCATCCAGCAGCTCGGCGTCGAGGTGGTCGGCGTTAGCGCCGACAGCCTGGAATCGCACCAGGAGTTCGCCGAGCGCCTGGGGGGCGTACCCTTCCCCCTGGCCAGCGATGAGAAGCTCGAGGCGGCGCGGGCCTACGACGTGATCGACGACAGCGGCAAACGCTCCCGACGCGCCGTCTTCGTCATCGACAAGGGTGGCAAGCTCCTCCACGCGGTCCCCTGGTTCCAGCCGGGAAACCCCTCGCAGTACGAGGAGATCTTCCAGGCCATGGGGTTCGACGTATGACCCTCGGCTATGGCCACAGCGCCGGCGCCTAACCCGCGCGGGTCTGGGCCAGGCTTAGCTGCTGGAGCGCCCACTTGGCGGACTCCAGCGCCTTGTCCGCCGGTATTAGCGGCAGCACTTCCCACTCCAGGTAGGCGAAGAGCGGCACCCGGTTCAGCATCTCCGCCAGCTCTTCGTTCGAAGCCACGTCGGCGATGACGCAGCCTGCCCGCTTGCCGACGAAGGCGCCGCCCGCCAGCACTTTCCCGTTCTGCTCCAGGTTCTTGATGACCTCCCAGGTGGAAGCTACCTGCCCCAGCCACTGCTCCCGCGGCATGGGAGGCTGTTCTGGCAGCTCCGCTTTCACGAAAAACAACATCGGCCCGTCCTCCTTCCGGAAACGCCAACATTATACCTCCCCCGTCCTGCTGTGGCGCCCACTGTATTGTCGGCTCGCGCCACGGACGGTAGAATGGTTGCGCACTAGCGGCAGGCCGCCTCTCCATGCGTCCCTTCGAATACTTCGCCCCTACCAGCCTCCAGGAAGCCATCGACGTCCTGCGTCAGCGCGGCGACGGCGGCCGGCCCCTAGCCGGCGGCACCGACCTCGTCGTGCAGATGAAGGAGGGCGTCCTGCGGTTTCCCTACCCGGAGTACGTCGTCAGCCTCCGCCGCCTACCCGAGCTTAAGGGAATGGACTTCAGCGAAGCGACCGGCCTGCGCCTCGGCGCCGGCGCCACCTTCGCCGAAGTAGCGGAGTCCCCCGTGGTGCGCGAGCGCTACCCCATCATCGCCGAGGGGGCGTCCATCGTCGGCTCCGTCCAGACTATGAACATGGCCACCGTCGGCGGCAACCTGTGCAACGCCGCCCCTTCCGCCGATATCGCCCCGCCGCTGCTGGCCTGCGAGGCGACGGCGCGCATCGCCGGGCCTTCCGGACAGCGCACCGTCCCCCTGGACGAGTTCTTCGTGGGGCCCGGGGAGACCGTTCTCCGCCCCGGCGAGCTCCTCGTCGAAGTTCTAGTCCCCCCACCGCCGCCGCGCACCGGCGGCGCCTACCGGCGCCACACCCCCCGCAAGCAGATGGACATCGCCGTCGTGGGGGTGGCGGCGCTGGTGACCCTGGGCCCTTCGACAAGCTCAGGGCAGGCTGACGGCGGTGCCTTCCAGCGCGTGCGCCTCGCCCTGGGCGCCGTCGCCCCGACGCCTGTGCGCGCCCGGAACGCGGAGGCCCGCCTGGAAGGCCGGCCCGCCTCCGACGAAGCCATCGCCGGGGCCGCCGCGATCGCCCACGACGAAGCCAAACCCATCTCCGACGTCCGCGGCTCCGCTGCCTTCCGCCGCCACCTGGTGGGGGTGATGACCGAGCGCCTCCTCAAGGAGGCGGTGGCGAGGGCGCGCAGGTAGGGACTAGGGAACCAGGAGAGGAGAACGCCCTGTCGTCAGAGGCTCCAGTCGTAGGCTCCGTCGCTTCGCTCTGGCGTTATCCGGTGAAGTCGATGATGGGGGAGGAGCTGAACTCGTCCTACGTCACCCAGAGAGGGCTGCTGGGCGACCGCGTCTACGCCCTCGTCGATAGCGGCGACGGCAAGGTGGTAAGCGCCAAGAACCCCCGCAAGTGGGCAAAGATGTTCGAGTTCCGAGCCGCCTTCGTCCAGCCGCCGGTGCCCGATCGGCTCCCGCCGGTGCGCATCACCCTCCCCGACGGCTCAACCCTCACCACCGACGAGGCCGGCATCGAGAAGACGCTCGCCGGCGTGCTGGGCCGGCCGGTGGCCCTCGCCGCCACGCCGCCGGAAGCGCCCCAGCTCGAGGAGTACTGGCCGGACGTCGAGGGCCTGATCCACCGGGAGACGGTCACCGACGAGCGCATGCCGCAGGGCACCTTCTTCGACCTGGGTATAATCCACCTCCTGACCACGGGCACCATCGACCGCCTGCGGGAGGCCTACCCGCAGGGGCGGTTCGAGGCGCGGCGGTTCCGGCCGAACATCGTGGTGGAGACCCCCGGGCAGATGGACTTCGTCGAGAATGCGTGGCTGAACCAGACGCTCGCTGTCGGCGAAGAGGTGCGCCTGCGCGTCTTCAGCCCCTGCCCCCGCTGTGTGATGACCACCCTGCCCCAGGACGACCTGCCCCAGGACTACGGCATCCTGCGGGCATCCGCGCAGCACAACAAGGCCAACGTAGGCGTGTACGCCATGGTGTTACAGCAGGGCGTGATCCGCCGCGGCGACCGGGTGAAGTTGCAGTGATCCTCTTGCAAAGAGTTGCGAGGCCAGGGCCTTATGGTCAAGCTCCTGCGGGCCGCTGTAGAATACGCGCGGGGGCACGCGGCGACCATGCTTGACGGATACCCGTTCGAGGCCACCAAGCCCCTGTATGGCTACTCGGGCTACACCGGCGTCGTCTCCACCTTCCGCAGGGCCGGTTTCGTGGAGGTGGCCCGTCCCAAAGAGAACTGGCTCATCATGAGGCACTACATGGGCTCTGAGTAACGATGTCGAAGCAGATCATCACCCTCAACGTTAACGGCGAGCGCCAGGAGATCGCCGTCGAGCCCCGTTGGACCCTTCTCTACACCGTGCGAGAGGCGCTGCGCCTCACCGGCAGCAAGGAGGGCTGCGGCACCGGCGACTGCGGCGCCTGCTCCATGATCGTGGACGGCAGGCTCGTCACCTCATGCCTCATGCTGGCCGCGCAGGCCGACGGCACCGAGGTCACCACCATTGAGGGGCTGGCCCCATCGCCAGTCGCGGGCGCCGACGGCCGGCTCCACCCCGTTCAGCAGGCGTTCATCGACACCGGCGCCGTGCAGTGCGGCTTCTGCATCCCGGGCATGATCATGGCGGCCAAGACCCTCCTGGACGCCAACCCAAACCCGACTCTGGACGACGTCCGCCTGGGCCTGGCCGGAAACCTCTGCCGCTGCACCGGCTACACCAAGATATACGAGGCGGTGCTGTCCGCCGCGGACAGGATGCGTTGAACGACGGCCTGCCTCGGCCATGAGACGCTAGAAGAGTCGCGACGTATGGCCAAAGAGACGATCACGCGACAGGAGTACCGGGTCGTCGGCAAGGCGGTCACCCGCATCGACGCCGCGGGCAAGGTCACCGGCAAGACCGTCTACGCCGACGACATGCACCTCCCCCGTCTCCTCCACGCCAAGCTCGTCATGGCCCCCTACGCCCACGCCCGCATCAAGTCCATCGACAGCGCCAAGGCCCGCCGGCTCCCCGGCGTGGAAGCCGTGGTCACCGCCGCGGACCTGCCGCCACACCGCAAGAACCCCTCGAACCGTCGCGAAGTCCTCCTGGCCGAGGACGAGGTCCTCTTCTACGGCCAGCCCGTCGCCGCCGTCCTCGCCTCCGACCCCCACGTGGCGGAGGAGGCGCGCGATCTCGTCCGCGTGGAGTACGAGGAACTGCCTCCCGTGGTCGACCCGGTGGCCGCGATGGCCGAGGACTCGCCGCTGGCCCGTTCGCCGGTGAGCGAGGTGGACCGCACCGAGGAGAAGGGCCACATCGCGACGGGCGTGGAGCAAAGGGAGGAGCAGGGCAAGCCTTCCAACATCGCCTCCGAGATGTCGTTCAAGCGGGGCGACCTCGAGGAGGGCTTCGCCGGGGCCGACGCCGTCGTCGAGGGGACGTGGTGGTCGGGCATGGTGCACCAGTCGTACATCGAGCCCCACGTCACCATCGCCGACTACGACGCCACCGGCGAGCTGTCCATCTGGACCAGCACCCAGGCCCCCTTCTACATCCGCGACGAGGTGTCGGAGATACTGGAGATCCCCGAGACCAAGGTCCGCGTCACCGCCACCGAGGTCGGCGGCGGCTTCGGCGGCAAGATCTTCCTCTACGAGACGCTGGTCGCCGCCCTGGCCATGGTGGTGCGGCGGCCGGTGAAGCTGACCATGAGCCGCAAGGAAGACATCCTCGCCGCCACACCCGCCCCCCAGGCCGTCGTCGAGCTGAAGACGGGGATGAAGGCGGACGGCACCCTCACCGCCCTCCAGGCCCGCCTCATCTACGACTCCGGCGCCTTCCCCGGCGCCCCCATGCTCCCCGGCTGCCTCATCATCGGCGGCTACTACAAGTGCGCCAACCTGGGCATCCAGGGTTACGAGGTGCTTACTAATAAGGTAAGCGTCGGCGCCCTGCGCGCCCCCGGCGCCCACAACGCCACCTTCGCCATCGAGAGCGCCGTGGACATGATGGCCCGCAAGCTGGGCCTCGACCCGCTGGAGGTGCGGCTGAAGAACGCCGTGGAGAAGGGCGACCCCCTGCCCAGCGGCCAGCCCTACCCGGCCATCGGCCTGAAGGAGTGCCTCCAGGCCATAAGCGAGACGGCGGTCTGGAACGAGCGCCGCGACTCCAGGAAGCACCCCAACCGCCCAGACGGGCACCCGCCCGCCCGCGGCGTCGGCCTGGCCGTGGGCGGCTGGCTGGGCGGCCTCCAGCCCGCCAGCGCCACCGTCGGCCTCAACGGCGACGGCACCATCAACGTCATCGTCGGCGCCGCCGACATCACCGGCACCAACACCTCCTTCGCCCAGATCGCCGCGGAGGAGCTGAATGTGCCCATGTCCATGGTCAACGTCACCACCGGCGACACCAAGACCGCCCCCTACGCCGGCATGAGCGCCGGCTCCAAGACTACCTTCACCGTCGGGCGGGCCGTGAAGCTGGCCGCCGACGAGGCGCGGCGTCAGATCCTCGAGATCGCCGGGCACCGGCTGGAGACCGCCCCCGACGACCTCGAGATGAAGGACGGCGTCGTCCGAATCAAGGGCTCGACCGACAAGACCCTGACCTTCGGGCGCATCGGCCACATGAGCACCGGCTTCGCCGCCCGCTACGCCCCCGTCGTCGGCACCGGTACCATCACCGCCCGCCGGCAGGCGCCCGGCTTCACCGTCCAGATCGCGGAGGTAGAGGTCGACCCGGACACGGGCGAGGTCACGCTCCTGCGCTACGCCATCGCCCAGGACGCCGGCTTCGCCATCAACCCGCTGTCGGTGGAGGGACAGATGCAGGGCGGGGCCAGCCAGGGCCTGGGCATCGCCCTCTCCGAGGAGATGGTCTACGACGACAAGGGCCGCCTGCTGAACCCGAACTTCCTCGACTACCGCTTGCCGACGACCCGTGACCTCCCGCCGATCGAGGCGATCATCGTCGAGGTGCCGTCGGAGGACGGGCCGTACGGCGCCCGCATCGTAGGCGAGCCGTCCATCGTCGCCGGCGCCGCCGTCATCGCCAACGCCGTGGCGGACGCCGCCGGCGTCCGCGTTTACGACGCCCCCATCACCCCGGAGCGCGTGCTCCGGGCGATGGGGAAGATAAAGGAATAGGCCGGCATTACGATAGGAGGCATACGTGACCGTTCCCACTAAAGACGACATCCAGAAGCACTGCCGCCACGCCCTCGGCCGCTGCCTGGACGCCTTCAGCGGCATCAGCGACAAGGACTGGGGGAAGAAGTCCACCAAGGTGTGGACGGCCAGGGACTACCTCGGCCACCTCACGTCGTCCCTGGAGGCGGAAGGCATACCCCTCACCCGCCAGGCCCTCGCCGGCGAGTCGGGCCACCTCGACGGCTTCCGGGGACGCGAGGCCATCGACGACTACAACGACCGCATACTAGCGGCCGTGCGTGACCTGCCGGCGCCGGACCTCCTCGAGCGGTTCCGCCGCGCCCACGAGGAGCACCTCGCCCTCCTGGCCGGCCTGACCGAAGCCGACCTCGGCAAGCCCGCCTCCAACCCCGGCTGGGACCGGGCGGGCACGGTACGTGACCTGTTCTTCATGTGCTACCTGCACCTCCCGGGCCACTACCAGGACATCCGCCGGGCGGTGAAGCGGCTCCCCCACTGGATCGACGCCAGCGCCCCCGACGAGGTTCACTTCCAGATGGACCGCCTTTTCCACTTCATGCCCCTCATCTACTGGCCCGACCGCGGCGGTGACCTCCACGCCTCCTACCTCTTCACCCTCGACGGCGACGGCGGCGGCCAGTGGACGCTCGAGATAGCCGATGGCAAGACGGAAGCGCGGCCGGGGGCGACGGAGTCCGCCGACCTGGAGATGCGCATGCGGCCGGCCCTCTGGATGGACCTCTCCACCCACGACGTCAATCCCGCCTGGGCCGTGGTCAGCCGTAAGGTCCATCTCATCGGCAACGCCTCCCTCGCCATGAAGCTGGAGTCGCTCTTTCGCGTCACATGACCGTCGCGGCGCTGCTCCTGGCGGGCGGAGAGTCCTCGCGCATGGGGACACCGAAGCCGCTGCTCGAATGGGGCCCTTCAACACGGCTCAGGGCAGGCGCCGCGACCCTCATCGAGTACCAGATCGGCCAGCTCAAGCGCGCCGGTATCGATAAGGTCGTCGTCGTCCTCGGCGCCCAGGCGGACGAGGTCCGGCCCTACGTCCACCAGGCCGGCGCCCAGGCCGTGATCAACGAGCTGTACCGGTCGGGGCGCGCCAGCTCCCTCCGCGTCGGCGCCGCCGCCCTGGACGACGATGTCGAGGCCATCGTCGTCATCAACGTCGACCAGCCCCGGCCCCACCAGGTGCTGGCCCGCCTCGTCCGCTCCCACCTGGAGGCCGGGCAAGTCGTCACCATCCCTGTCCACCAGGGCAAGCGGGGACACCCGCCGGTCCTCGCCGGCTCCCTACTCTCGGAGCTGCGGGAGGCCCGCGAGGAAACGCTGGGGCTGCGCGAAATCCTCCGCCGCCACGAAGATGACGTCCGCACGGTGGACTTCGACACTCCGGTCGTCCTCCTCGACATCAACCGGCCGGCCGACTACGAGAAGGCGCTCTCGTACTACTTCCGATAGGAGCAGGCCTATGCGATCCATGGGCGACTACGAAGTCCTCTCCCACGTGGAGATGCCCGAGTGCAGCATCCGCATCATCGGGATGAGGCAGACGGAATCCGTGGCCCCCCACTTCCACAACGAGTCGACCCAGATCTACACCGTGCTGGAGCACGAGGTGGAGGCCAAGGTGGGCGAGCGCACCTTCCACCTCCTCCCCTATGAGACGGTGCGCATCGAGAAGGGAGTCGTCCACAGCGTCCGGGCCGTGACGGAGTCTGCCCTCGTCCTCAGCCTCTCGATCCCGCCCCTGGACCGGGAGGACCACCACGTCGTCGAGTGATTGGCCTCGTCTTGACGGGGAAAACCGTCCCGTGATACAACACTTCCGTCAACGTAAACGAACCTGTGCCTCGCCCGCCTGCCGGCAGGCAGGCCCGTCGAAGGAGGTCCGCCCTTGACCCAAGAGCAAGTCGCCACCGAGAAGAAGATCAAGCCCCTCGTCCCGTTCCTCAAGATCCCCGACAAGTACCCAGACGAGCCCGCCTACCTCTGGGGCTCCAAGTGCAAGAGCTGCGGCACCGTTTACCTGGGTTCCCGCATCGCCTGCGCCAAGTGCGCGTCCACCGGCCCCTTCGAAGAGGTCCGCCTGAGCGACGAAGGCGAGATATACGTCTTCTCCGTCGTCCACCAGACTGTCCCCGGCCTGGAGGCCCCTTACGTCGCCGCCATCATCGACCTCGCGGAGGGGGTTGCCGTCCGCGCCAACGTGTACGGGCTCGACCCCCTGAACCCCAGCCCGCAGTGGTTCGGCAAGAAGGTAAAGATGTACACGGAGAAGATCCGGGTTGACCGGGAGGGGAACGACGTCATCGCCGCCAAGTTCAAGGTGGTAGACGGCAAGTAGTCCGTCATTGCGACGGGCGTAGCCCCGAAGCGATCTCGGGAGATTGCTTCACTTCGCTCGCAATGACAACCGTTGTGGGACTTTAAGTAGACAAGGAGGAGAAATGCGAGACGTAGCGATAGTCGGCGCCAACATGATCAAGTTCGGGCGCTACCCGGACAAGGACCTCGTCCAGCTGGCCTCGGAAGCGGCCATCGGCGCCCTGAAGGACGCCGGCATCACCATGAACGAAGTTCAGATGGTGGTGAGCGGCAACCTCTACCAGGCCAACGCCATGGTCGGCCAGCGGATCATGAAAGAGATCGGCGCCACCGGCGTGCCCGTGGTAAACGTGGCCAACGCCTGCGCCACCGGCTCCACCGCCTTCCGCGAGGCGTACCTCGCCGTGGCCTCCGGCGCCTACGACATCGCCCTGGCCATCGGCTCCGAGCAGATGGGGAAGATGGGGCTCCTCACCGGCTTCGGCGACCGCGACCCCTCGTACAGCTCGGAGGGCGTCATGGGCACAGGCCTGATGCCCGGCGTCTTCGGCCAGACCGGCGTCGAGCACATGCGGAAGTACGGCACCACCGCCGAGCAGTTCGCCAAGATCGCCGTCAAGAACCACAAACACTCGGTGCACAACCCGTACGCCCAGTACCAGGTGGAGACGCCCCTGGAGGACGTCATCAACGCCCGCGTCATCGCCTGGCCCAACACCCTGTACATGTGCTGCCCCACCGGCGACGGCGCCGCCGCCGCCGTCCTCATGTCCGCCGAGAAGGCGCGCCAGTACACCAAGCAGCCGGTCTGGGTGGCCGCCTCCGTCCTCACCTCCGACCCCTGGACCCAGCGCAACCCCATCATGTTCGACGTCAACACCCTCACCCGCAACGCCGCCGAGGAGGCCTACGAGAAGGCCGGCATCGGCCCGGAAGACCTGAGCATGGTGGAGCTACACGACTGCTTCGCCACCGCCGAACTGGTCCACTACGAGAACCTGATGCTCTGCGGCGAGGGCGAGGCCGGCCGCCTCATCGACGAGGGCGAGACCTACGTCGGCGGCCGCATCCCCGTCAACGCTAGCGGCGGCCTCCTCTCCAAGGGGCACCCGCTCGGCGCCACCGGCGTCGCCAACATCGTCGAGGTCGCCTGGCACCTGCGCGGGCAGGCCGGCGGCCGGCAGGTGGAAGGCGCCAAGGTGGGACTGGCCCACGTGATCGGACTCGGCTCGGCCTGCACTATTCACATCCTGAAGAAGTAGGCCGCGACCGCAGTATCCGACCAGCCACAGGAGCTGCCCCGCGAACCGCAGGGCGGCTCTTCTTGTCCGGCCCATACCCGCCTGCTATCATGACAGCGAACCTACCGTCCCTAGAAAGGAGCGCCATGACGCCGCCGTCCTCCCCCGACTTCGTCGCTGAACTGGAGGAGATCATCGCCGGCCGGAGCCTCCTCCGCCATCCGTTCTACCAGCGCTGGGCCGAGGGCAAGCTCACCCTGGACTCCCTGCGGGGGTACGCCAGGCAGTACTACCACCACGTCCTCGCCTTCCCCACCTACGTCAGCGGCGCCCACGCCAACTGCGACGACCTGGGCGACCGCCAGGAGCTGCTGGAGAACCTGATCGAGGAGGAGCGCGGGGAGAAGAACCACCCCGAGCTGTGGCTGCGCTTCGGCGAGGCCCTGGGCCTGGCCCGCGAGGAGATGGTCCACTCGGAGCCTCTGCCGGAGACGTCCGCCCTCATCGAGACGTTCCGCGACATCACCAGGAACGGCTCCTTCCCCGAGGGCGCCGCCGCCCTCTACGCCTACGAGTCGCAGGTGCCCGACGTCGCCGCCACCAAGATCGACGGGCTGAAGCAGTTCTACGGCATCAGCGACCGCCGCGGCCTCGAGTTCTTCATCGTCCACAAGAGCCTGGACGTGGAGCACTCCCGCGTCACCCGCGACCTCGTGGTGAAGCACGCGCAGGACGAGGAGACGCGGGACAGGGCCAAGGCCGCCGCCCGGCGCGCCGCCAGCGCCCTCTGGGGCTTCCTGGACGGCGTCTACCGGGAGTACGTCGCGGCCGCGGTCGCTTAGGTCATGCTGGAGCTGACGTTCCTCGGCTCGGGCAACGCCTTCGCCTCGAGCCGGTACTGGAGCTCTTTCCTGGCCAACGGGCGCTACCTGTTCGACGCCCCGCCCACCGCTCTACCCCACCTCAAGCGGGCCGGCTGCCCCCTGGCCGACCTCCGCGTCGTCTTCATCAGCCATTTCCACGCCGACCACTTCCTCGGCCTGCCCTTCCTCTTCCTTGAGTACGTCTACCTCACCCCCCGCCGGGACGACCTCCACATCGTGGGGCCGCCCGGCGTGGAGCGCTTCACCGAGGAGCTCGCCGACCGCTGTTACCCCGACCTCAGCCGCGCCGAGGCCGGCTACCGCCGCCGCTACACCGAAGCGGACCCGACCGGCCCCCAGACCATCGATGAGATCAGCTTCCGCGCCGTCCCCATGCAACACGCCGGCGGCAAGCTCGACTGCTTTGGCTACCGCGTTACGATCGACGGCGTGACCGTCGCTTACACCGGCGACGCTGAGTACTCCGAGCGGATCTTCGACCTGGCCGAAGGGGCGAACGTCCTAGTGGTCGACTGCACCTACGATGAGGCCGGCCCGGAGCACATGGGCCTCGACGACGTCCGGCAGGTCCGCAAGCGCGTCGACCCGGCCACCACCGTCATCCTCACCCACCTGGACGGCGACCCGGACGTGACGGGGCTGGACAACGTCATCGTCGCCCAGGACTTCGCCACCTACCAGTTCCGCTAGGCCATGGGCTGCACCGTCGCCGTGCTGGGCGCCGGCAACATGGGCACCGCCCTCGCCCAGGTGGTCGCGTCCAACGGCCACCGGGTCCGCCTCTGGAGCATCGAGACCGACGTCCTCGAGGAGATTCGCGACCGCCGCCTCAACAGCCGGTACCTTCCCGACGTCCCCCTCCACGACCGCATCGAGCCAAAGTGGGGCCTGGAGGAGGCGCTGTCCGCCGCCTGGCTGGCCATCGTCTCCGTGCCCTCCCACGTGGTGCGAGTGGTGGCCCGGGACGCCGCGCCCTTCCTCAAGACGGAGCAGGCCGTCCTGAACGTGGCCAAGGGGCTGGAGGAGGGTTCGCACTACCGCATGAGCCAGGTGCTGGCCCAGGAGCTGCCCGACCACCTTCACCACAGCATCGCCACTATGGGCGGCCCCGCCATCGCCGCCGAGCTGGCGCAGGGCCTGCCCACGGCCGTGGTCGTCGCCGCCCCGGACATCGCCGTTGCCGCGGCGGTGCGGAAGATCCTGGAGAACGACCCCTTCAAGGTGCAGACCACCACCGACCTCTGCGGCGTGGAGATAGGCGCCACCCTCAAGAACGTCTACGCCATCGCCCTGGGGATGTGCGACGGCCTGGGCCTGGGGGTCAACGCCAAGGCGATCGTCGCCACCGCCGCGATCAAGGAGATGGACGCTGTGGCCTCAGCCCTCGGCGCCGAACAGGGGAGCGTCTTCGGCCTGGCCGGCCTGGGTGACCTCCTCACCACCGGCTACAGCCCCCACAGCCGCAACCGCACCCTGGGCGAGAAGCTGGGCTCAGACCCGTCCTGGCCCCGGTTCGTGGAGACGCACACGGTGGAGGGCGTGGCAGCCGCCCGCGCCGTCAGGGAGCTGACGAAAGAAGTACGCCTCAAGGCGCCGCTGCTGGACGCCCTCTACGCAATACTGCATGAAGGCGCGGAGCCCGGCCAACGGTTCCGAGCGTTCCTCAGGTCGTTGGACTTCAGTGGCTAGGGGCGAAAATCCGACCGCTTAAGACTTACCCTGAAGAAGCGACTCCAGCGCCTCGTCCAGGGTGTGCCAGGCCAGGGTGGCGCACTTCACCCGCACCGGGAACTTCCGCACCCCCGACAAAGCCTCCAGATCGCCCAGCTCCTCCGGGTCCGCGACCCCGGAGCCGACCATCATCGCCTGGAAGCGCCGGAACAGGCTCCGCGCCTCCTCCAGCTCCTTCCCCTTCACCGCGTCCGTCAGCATCGACGCCGACGACTGGCTTATGGAACAGCCCTGGCCGTCGTAGCGGACATCGACGATGACGCCGTCGGCCACGGAGAGGTCCAGGGTTATCTCGTCGCCGCAGAGGGGGTTGAAGCCTTCGCGGGAGACGGTCGGGGAGGGAAGCTTGCCCCTGTTCCGGGGGCTCCGGTAGTGGTCGATGATGATCTCGCGGTAGAGTTCGTCGAGCTCGGCTTCCTGGCGGGCGAACTCTTCCTTATCGACGGTCATTCTTGAAGATCGCCCTGACCTTCTTCAGCGCCTCGACCAGGATGTCGGCTTCGTCGATGGTGTTGTAGACGTAGAAGCTGGCGCGGCAGGTGCCCGCCACCCCGTAGCGGCGCATGAGCGGCATGTTGCAGTGGTGGCCGGCCCGGATCGCCACCCCCTCGTGGTCCAGGACCGTGCCGACGTCGTGGGGATGGATGTCGGCGAAGTTGAAGGAGATGACACCGGCCCGCTGCTCCACGTCGAGCGGCCCGTACATGAGCACGTCCTCCAGCTGCCGCATCCGGCGCAGGGCGTACTCCGTCACCTCGATCTCGTGGGCGCGGACGTTCCCCATCCCCAGCTCCGTGAGGTAGTCCAGCGCCGCCCCGAAGGCGATGACGTCGCCGATGTTGTCGGTGCCGGCCTCGAACTTCCAGGGAACCTCGTTCCAGGAGGCGCCCTCCAGGCGCACCTCGCGGATCATGTGGCCGCCGCTGAGGAACGGCTCCATCTCCTCCAGGAGCTCGCGGCGCGCGTAGAGCACACCCACGCCGGTGGGCCCCAGCATCTTATGGGCGGAGAAGGCCAGGAAGTCGCAGTCGATCGCCTGCGCGTCCACGGCCACGTGGGGCACCGCCTGTGCCCCGTCCACCAGGATTTCTCGGCGGCGAGGCGCTGCCAGGGGATCAGGTTGGAGTGGTGCTCCATCTCCGTCAGCAGGATTTCGTCGCCTTCGCCGACGTGGGTGCGGCCCCAGGTGTAGGCCACCAGGTTGATCGCCTCCGTGGTGTTGCGGGTGAAGACGATGCACTCCGCCGAGGGGGCGTTGATGAACGCCGCCGTCTTGGCCCGCGCCTCTTCGTACGCCACCGTGGCCTCCTCGCCCAGGCAGTGGATGGCGCGGTGGATGTTCGCGTTGTACTGCTCGTAGTACTGGGTGAGCGCTTCGATCACCTGCCGCGGCTTCTGGGAGGTAGCGGCGTTGTCCAGGTAGACCAGAGGCTTCCCGTAGACCCGCCGCCTGAGGATCGGAAAGTCCTCGCGGATTTTCGCCAGGTCCAGAGGGGCGGCCCGGGTGGAAACGCTGCGGGTGGGGACGGGATCGGCTGCGGTCATGACACCAACCCTGGCTGAAGCTCGGGAAGGGAGGCGGTCGTAAGCCTGTCGAGGCTGAGGCGGAGCGGCTCCACCTCCACCTTGTCCAGTACCTCGCTGGCGAAACCCTTGATCAGATGCACCATCGCCGTGTTCAGGTCCAGGCCCCGCGTCCTCATGTAGAAAAGGGCATCGTCGGCCACGGTGCCGGCGGTGGCCCCGTGCCCGCACAGGACGTCGTCGGCGTATATCTCGAGGCTCGGCTTGCTGTCCACCTCCGCCTCGTCGGACAGGAGCAGGTTCTTGTCCTCCTGCCTCGCGTCGGCCTTCACCGCCCCCGGCCGCACGAAGACGGTGCCGCCGAAGACGGCGTGCGACTTCCCCCCCAGGATCCCCTTGTAGTAGAGGCGGCTGGTGGTGTGCGGCTGGGTGTGGTCGATGTTGACGTAGTTGTCGACGTGCTGCGAGCCGGAGGTGAGGTACAGGCCGCGCAGGAAGCAGGAGCTGCCGGGGGCGTCCAGCGTAGCCAGGAGGTCGTTCCTGCCGATGGCGCACCCCCTGGCAAAGAGGGTCGAGGTAAAGGTGCTGTCCCGCTCCAGGTGGACCCGCGTTATCCCCACGTGGAAGGCGTCCGGCTCCTCCATGAGCACGCGGTAGTGCTGCACCTGCGCCCCCTCGCCCAGCACGATCTCCGTCACCGCGTCCGTGAAGTAGCGCCCCTCGCCGAAGCCGGCGTACGTCTCGATCAACGTCAGCCGGCTGTGCGACTCGGCGACGACGAGGGTCCGGGGGTAGGAGACGGTGGGCCCGGCGCCGGCGGCGGTGACGTAGACGAGGTGCAGCGGCCGGTCGAGCGACCCGTTCTTGGGCACGTGCACCAAGGCGCCGTCGTGAACGAAGGCGGTGTTGAGGGCGGCGAAGGCGTCGTCCTCGATGGTGACGTAGCGGCCCAGGTGCTCCCGAGCCGGCTGCCCGTCCGCCCGCAGCGCTTCCGCCAGGCTGCGCGCGTCAGCGCCGACACCCACAGACGAAAGGGCCGCTGAGTGCAGGCCGTTGACGAAGACGAGACGCGACCAGTCGTCGGACCAGGGGATGGACGTGTGGAGCCGCTCCCCGTCCACTTCGCCGGCGGCGAAGGGATAGCTGAACGTTCCCTCAGCGATGGGGTTGATATTGGTGTACTTCCACCTCTCGTTGCCCCGGCGAGCCGTGGGGAACCCCACCTCGGTGAAGCGGGCGAGGGCCCGCTGCCGCAGCTCGTGGAGCCATTCCGGCCCGCGGGCCGCGACGTCCCTCTCGAACCCCTCGAAGTCCGCGAGATACCTGTCGTGTTTGGTGGGGGCCTGAGTCATGACCACGGAAGCGTCCCGTCAGACGCTGATTTCCCTGCCGCTCTCCACGGCATCCCGGATCCACTCGTAACCCTTGGCCTCCAGCTCAAGGGCCAGGTCGCGGCCGCCGGAGCGGACGATGCGGCCGTCGATCAGGACGTGGACGAAGTCAGGGGTCACGTAGTTGAGGATGCGCTGGTAGTGGGTCACCAGCAGTATCGCTTTATCGGGCTTGCGGAACTTGTTGACGGCGTCGGCGACGACCTTGAGAGCGTCGATGTCCAGGCCCGAGTCGGTCTCGTCCAGGAGGGCCAGTTCGGGGTCCAGGACCGCCATCTGGAGGATCTCGTGCCGCTTCTTCTCGCCGCCCGAGAACCCCTCGTTCACCGACCGCTTCACCAGCTCCTCGTCCAGCCCCAGCTCCTTCGCTTTCTCCTGGAGGAGCTTGTTGAACTCGCGCAGGCTCCCTTTGTCCAGGCCGCGGTGCTCCCGCAGGGCGTCCAGCGCCGTGCGCAGGAACTCGCGGACGCGGATTCCCGGCAGCTCGACGGGGTACTGGAAGGCCAGGAAGAGGCCCTCGCGGGCGCGCTCCTCCGGGAGCATCTCCAGCAGGTTCTTCCCCCTGTAGAGGACCTTCCCTTCCGTGACCGCGTATTCGGGCTTGCCGGCGAGGGCGTTGGTAAGCGTGCTCTTGCCGCTGCCGTTGGGGCCCATCACGGCGTGGACCTCACCCAGGTTAACGGTGAGGTTCAGCCCCTTCAGTATCTCGACGCTACCTACGGAGACGTGCAGGTCCCGTACTTCCAGCAGCGGCCGGTTGTGGTTCGCTCCCCGCGAAGTCATCTAGCCGACGGCTCCTTCCAGGCTTACCTTGAGCAGCTGGGACGCCTCCATCGCAAACTCAAAGGGCAGCTCCTGGAAGACCCCCCTGCAGAAGCCGTTGATGATCATGTACTGCGCCTGCTCTTCCGTGATCCCCCGCTGGCGCAGGTAGAAGAGCTGGTCGTCGCTGACCTTGGAGGTGGTCGCCTCGTGCTCCATTCGCGCCGTCGGGTTCCGCACCTCGATGTAGGGCACCGTGTGGGCGGCGCACTTGTCGCCGATGAGCAGCGAGTCGCAGCGGGTGAAGTTACGGGCGTTGGCCGCCGAGGGCATGATCTTGACCAGGCCGCGGTACGTGTTGCTCCCCTGTCCGGCCGATATCCCCTTGGCGATGATAGTGCTGCGGGTGTTCTTCCCCAGGTGGATCATCTTCGTCCCGGTGTCCGCCTGCTGGTGGTTGTTCACCAGCGCCACCGAGTAGAACTCGCCGACGGAGTTGTCGCCCTGGAGGATGACGCTGGGGTACTTCCAGGTGATGGCGGAACCCGTCTCCACCTGCGTCCACGAGACCTTCGAGTTCCGCCCGGCCGCCTTGCCCCGCTTGGTGACGAAGTTGTAGACGCCGCCCCTGCCCTCCTTGTCGCCCGGGTACCAGTTCTGGAGGGTGGAGTACTTGATCTCGGCGTCGTCCAGGGCGATGAGCTCGACGACGGCGGCGTGCAACTGGTGGGTCTTCCGCATGGGGGCGGTGCACCCCTCCAGGTAGCTGACGTAGCTCCCCTTATCGGCGATGATCAGCGTCCGCTCGAACTGGCCGCTGCCCTCCGTGTTGATACGGAAGTAGGTCATCAGCTCCACGGGACAGCGGACGCCCGGCGGCACGTAGGCGAAGGTGCCGTCGCTGAAGACAGCCGAGTTGAGGCTGGCGAAGAAGTTATCGGTGTACGGCACCACGGAGCCGAGGTACTTCCGGACCAGCTCCGGGCACTTCTCGACGGCTTCGCTGACGGAGCAGAAGATGATCCCGTGCTCCTCCAAGGTCTTCTGGAGGGTCGTGGCTACTGAGACACTGTCGAACACGGCGTCGACGGCCACGCCGGTCAGCTTCTTCTGCTCCTCCAGCGGGATGCCGAGCTTGCGGAAAGCCTCCACCAGCTCCGGGTCGACCTCGTCAAGGCTTTCGGGCCGCTTCTCCTTGAACGGGGACGAGTAGTAGTAGATGTCCTGGTAGTCGATAGGGGGGAAGCTGACCTTGGCCCAGCGCGGCTCCCCGTACTTCAGCGAAGTCCAGTAGCGGTAAGCCTTCAGTCGCCACTCCAGCAGCCACTCCGGCTCGTTCTTCTTCCTGGAGATCAGGCGGACGATGTCCTCGTTTAGGCCCTTGGGAGCGAGGTCGGGCTCGATAGGCGTAACGAAGCCCCACTTGTACTCCTTCTCCAGGTCCTTTGAGGTCGTCGCCTTCCGCGAAATTACTTTAGGGGCGACCATACCTACACCGCTCCCGCCACTTTACAAACATTCTACTGTCTAAATCTCCTCTAGCGCCCTTATTCTACCACGACAAGGCACCCTTTTCAACGCTCGGCGGCACCGCTGCCCCCGTTTTCCCTTTCCTTGACGCCCTCTGGGGCCCATGCTACTTTGGCCTCGGTAGATATGCGAAAACGCGTGTACCTGGACCACGCCGCCACCACACCCCTGGACCCCCGCGTCCTCGAGGCGATGCTCCCCTACCTCACCGAGTACTGGGGTAACCCCTCCAGCCTCTACGCCGAGGCCCAGGAGGCGCGGAAGGGCCTCGACTCGGCGCGGCGGACGGTGGCCGAACTCCTCGGTTGCAAGCCCCAGGAGATCATCTTCACCTCCTGCGCCACCGAGGCCGATAACCTCGCCCTCCGCGGCGCCGCTTACGCCGGCCGCAGGCGCGGCAACCATATCGTCACCTCCGCCGTCGAGCACCACGCCGTCCTCCACACCGCCGAGCGCTTGGAGCAGGAGGGCTTCCGCGTCACCTGCCTCCCCGTCGACCGCCACGGATTCATCGATCTGGAAGAGCTCGAGCGGGCGGTCGGGCCGGAAACCACTGTGGTTAGCATCATGCACGTCAACAACGAGGTCGGCACCGTCGAGCCCATCGAGGAGGCCGTGCGCATTGTCAAGGCGAAGAACCCGCAGACCGTCTTCCACACCGACGCCGTCCAGGCCGTCGGCACCCTGGACGTGAACGTGGACCGCCTGGGGGCCGACATGCTCAGCATCGGCGCCCACAAGTTCTACGGGCCCAAGGGTATCGGCGCCCTCTACGTCCGGACCCGCACCCCCTTCCAGCCCCAGCAACTCGGCGGCTCCCAGGAGAAGGGCCGGCGCGCCGGCACAGAGAAATCGCGCCCTGCGCGACCGGCTGCTCGAGGAGGTCCCGGCCCGCGTCCCCTACGTCCACATCACTGGCCCGACGGACCTCTCGCGACGGGCGTCCCACAACTTCTCCTGCTGCTTCGAGTTCATCGAGGGGGAAGCGATCCTCATGGCCCTGGACCTCCAGGGCGTGGCCGCCTCCAGCGGCTCCGCCTGCACCTCCGGCTCCCTGGAGCCATCGCACGTCCTGACCGCCATGGGCGTACCCCTGGATCTGGCGCGCGGCAGCCTCCGCCTGACCGTGGGCAAGGACAACACTATGGAGGAGATCGACTACCTGCTGGACGTCCTTCCGGGCATCGTCTCGCGGCTGCGGGCCCTCTCCCCCGCCTGGCCGGAGCGCCTGCCTGCCGGCAGGCAGGTGCGACGGTAAGCTCTCCCGCCGGGTGAGCGTTTGTGATATAATTCGCGAATGGTGCAGGCATGACAACACCTCTCGCCGGCGAACTGGACGTCGAGCAGTCACTCAAGCAGAACCTGCTGGTCAGCTCCGTCGATACCGTCCTCAACTGGGCACGCAGGTCGTCGCTGTGGCCGGCCATGTTCGGCCTGGCCTGCTGCGCCATGGAAATGATCGCCACCGCCACCTCCCGCTACGACATCGCCCGTTTCGGCGCCGAGGTGTTCCGCGCCTCGCCCCGCCAGGCCGACCTGATGATAGTGGCCGGCACCGTCACCTGGAAGATGGCTGTACCCCTCCGCCGGGTCTATCTCCAGATGGCGGAGCCCAAGTGGGTGATATCCATGGGCTCCTGCGCCAACATCGGAGGGCCCTTCGCCTACGGCTATAGCGTGCTCCCGGGAGTCAACCTCGTCGTCCCCGTCGACGTCTACGTGCCGGGCTGCCCGCCGCGCCCGGAGTCGCTCCTCCAGGGGCTGATCCTGCTCCAGGAGAAGATCAAGAAGATGAGCATCACCGGCAAGCGCGACCGCACCGAGCCGTCCGGCGACTTCTCCAAGTACCTCCCCGAGGGCGATCCGGTCCGCCAGGAGCTGGAGTCCCTCTTCCCGCCCTTCGTCAAGACCCAGCCGTAAAATCACCCGCCAGGCGTCTTGACAGCCTTCCGCCCCTGCTCCTATCATTAGGCGCCTGACCCGGTCGCCCCATACCGGTCAGCGTCTGCGCTACTTAGCCGGAGGAGGCCCCCCCTTGACCCTGCGACTGCGTCATCTCTTGGCCGGGGTCGCGCTCATTCTCCTCGTCGCCGCCGGGCTAGGCTTCTTGTTGTACAGCCGGGCGTCCGGTGGCTTCACCTCGGCCGTCACCACCGTCCCCCCTTCGTTTTTCCACGCCGTCAAGTTCGTCTGCGTGCCGGAGGTAGGCCCTGCCGCCGGCGCCGTCGTCCCCGGCACCTACAAGACGGCCATCAACGTCCACAACCCCAATCCAGGCCCGGTTGACCTCGCCAAGAAGGCGGTCATCGCCAGGAGCGAGGACCTCACCCGCGGCCCCATCTCCACCAAGAAGTTCCTGACCCTGGGCTCCGACAGGGCCCTGGAGATAGACTGCGCCGACATCAAGAACGTGCTGTTCGGCGGGAAGACCCAGGCGGTGGGGAAAGGCTTCGTGGTGATCGAAAGCCCTGCGGAGTTGGACGTGGTGGCGGTATACACCCAGCTCACCACCGTCGGCTCCAGCGAGGACAAAGAGACGGTTACCGCCAAGCAAGGGGCGCCGACGTTCGAGTTCGACCGCTTCTCGGCGTCGTTCGCCACTGCCACCGTCGGTTTCACGGGAGGCCAGCCCGACACGGTAAATCTCAGCGGGCCCACGACGGTCCGCGTCGACCTGGGCAAGCTCTCAGATACGGCCTGCGGCACGACGGCGAACAACCGCGAAGAGGTGCCGACCGAGCTGGTGCAACTGAGCCTGACCGGCTCTGGGCCGAACATAGGGCCCGTCACCGTGACGCTGCGACCCCCGACCAAGCACCCCAACAAGGAGTCGGTGGGCTGCATAGAGGAGACCACCAACAGCACGCCGGGGGTCCTGGACCTGCCTCCCTTCGGGACCGGCACCGCCGACAGCTTTTTCGACGTGTTCTTCGAGGTCGATGTCCAGAATTTTGGAGTCAAGTTCCACAACCACGATGCGAAGCACATGACGACCACCATCACCAACAAACCGCCCGCAGAGGGGGAGACCTACGAAGGCCCAGATGTCATCCCCCTGTTCACCGAAGACGAGCAATCGTCCCCGTGGCAGGTCCAGCAGGCCAGCCACGTGCCCAACCCGCCGCCGACCAGCCCTACGCCTTCGCCAACGCCCGTGCATGAGCCCACGCCGATCACGGGCATCGGCGGCAGGTGGGAAAACCTCGTAACTTTCCCCTGGGAATAATCGAAAGGAGGCCGGAGCAATGACGGTACGCAACGGATATAACCGGTACACAGTGGCGGCCCTGGCCGCCCTCCTGGTGCTGGCAGTTGGCCTGGGATTCCTCTGGGGGCGCCAGACGTCCGGCGGCTCCACCTCCGCCGCCACCACCTCCCCGTCCCTGTTGTATGTAGTCAAGTTCGTCTGCGTGCCGGAGGTTGGCCCCGCCGCCGGCGCCGTCGTCCCCGGCACCTACAAGACGGCCATCAACGTCCACAACCCCAATCCAGACCCGGTCCCGTTCACGAAGAAGGCGGTCATCGCCAAGAGCGAGGACCTGAGCCGCGGCCCTATCTCCACCATAAAGAACCTGACCCTGAACCCTGACAAGGCCCTGGAGATAGACTGCGCCGATATCAAGAACGTTCTGTTCGCCGGGAAGACTCAGGCTGTGGGCAAAGGCTTCGTGGTGATCGAGACCTCAGTCCAGCTGGACGTAGTGAGCGTAAACACCCAGCTCACCACCGTCGGCTCCAGCGAGGAGGTCGAGTACATCCAGCCGACCGAGCCGACCATTATCGCCGCAGCGGAGCAGTAGTCGCCCGGCCGCCTAGAGCCCGTGCCCTCGCACCCGACGGAAGCGCCGCGGCGGCCAGTAGACCAGCCACGCCCGCCCCACGATGTCCTCACGCCGGAGCGGCCCGAAGTGCCGGGCGTCGCTGCTGAAGTCCGGCGCGTCCCCCACCACGAAGTACTCATCCAGCCCCAGGGTCCGCTCCCCGGCCTCCGGAGGCGCTTCGTCGGTCGCCTCCCCCAGAGGCGACCCGTTCACCCAGCACTCCTCGCCGCTAACCGCAACTCGGTCGCCCGGTACGGCCACGACCCGCTTCACGATGCTCCGGCCGTCGCCGGCGGGGTGGACGGCCAGCACGACGTCGCCTCGGCAAGGCGCTCCCAGCCGCGGCGCCAGCGCGTCGAAGAGGACGTACTCGCCGGGGGAGAGCGTCGGGTGCATGCTCCAGCCCCGGATCACGACCCGCTTCGCCAGCAGGAACGCCGCGAGCGGGTAGACCACGGGCAGCCTCACCAGGGCCCTCAGGAGAGATCGGACGGCTTCGGTGGCAGGCAAAGGGCTTTTCGCCGGGTCTGGCGTGCGTTGCAACGTTTGTAGTAAATTTTACAGCGAAAACTCTGCCCTGAAGGAGGTCTCCCCATGGTCCTGCGTTTAGCCTTTGCCGCCCTGAACCGGCTGCTCCCCGCCCAGGAGGCGTTCGCCCACTGCGACATCCCTTGCGGCATCTACGACCCCCACGCCGCCCAGGTGGCCGCGCTCACCTGCGTCCGCATGAACCAGCTGATCGAGCAGCTGGAGGCGCCGGCCGCGGCCGCTGGGGCGATGCCGTCCAAGGAAGACCGGGACAGGTACGTCCACGCCTTGGAGCGGTACACGACAACCAAGGAGGAGCACGCGGAGTTGGTCAAGAAAGAGGTCCGCATCATCTGGGGCGATTACTTCAAGCCCGAGCACGTGGAGAAGTTCCCAGAGCTCCACAACGTCGTCTGGAACATCATGAAGCTCGCCTCCAGGGTGCGACAGGAGGTAAACCTGCAGGCGGCCCAGGAACTGGTGACGGAGGTCCAGAAGTTCGCCGATATCTTCTGGCAGACCAAGGGCGCCTCCGTCCGCCGCCAGGGTACCCTAATGCCCGTCGGCGGCGAGTACGTCTACCCGGTCGCCAAGTAGGTCCCCCTCGGCCCGGAGGAGCCATCGGTCCGCGATTGCGGCGCTGGTGAAAGTGAGATTTTTCACCAGCGCCTTGAATAAACCAACCCCTCAGCGTAGAATTTAGCCTGCAGATAGGGAGCTATCGAGGAAAGGGCGGGCATTTGTTCGGTATCGGCATCGCCAGGGGGATGCTCCTCACCCTCCGGCACCTCTTCAAGCAGCCTTTCACCTTCCAGTACCCCGAGGAACGGCGCCCCATCCCCGAGAACGCCCGCACCAACCTCCTCTGGTTCGAGGAGCGCTGCACCGGCTGCTCCACCTGCGCCCAGGCCTGCCCCGACGGCTGCATCCTGGTCCAGACCTCCCCCAACGCCGAGGACGGCACCCTCAACATCGACCGCTACGAGATCGATTTTCGCCTCTGCATGTACTGCGGGCTCTGCGTCGAGGCCTGCCCCTACGAGGCGATCCAGGCCGGCGGCCCCTACGACGACGCCGTCTACGACTTCGGCGCGCTGTATCGCGACAAGCACGCCCTCACCGCGATGGCCCAGGAATACCTCCGCACCCACGACTGGACCTACCCCATCGGCAAGGTGGCCCCCAAACCGGAGGAGCGGGACCTGCGCCTGGGCAAGGCGTCGCGCGGTGTCGGCGCCTTCACCCCGGACGTAGGCCTGGGCGGCGGCCCCACCCCTATCCCCATGGCCGGCGAGAAAGGCGACCGCCGACCCGGTAATGTCGCTCCACCGCCGTCATCTGGAAATCGGGCCCCATCATCATAATGGCTAAGCTCACCATCGACGGCCGCGAGATAGAAGCCCCCGAGGGCGCGCCGCTGGTGGAGGTCATCAAGGACGCCGGCGTCTATATCTCCAACCTCTGCTACATCAACGGCCTCCCGCCCTACGCCGGCTGCCGCACCTGCCTCGTGGAGATCGAAGGCATGCGCGGCCTCCAGCTATCGTGCACCGCCAAGGTCGCAGACGGTATGGAGGTGCGGACCGACACGCCGGAGGTAAAGTCCTCCCGCCAGGCCGTCCTCTCCCTCATCCTCTCCTACCACTCCGACCGCTGCCTCACCTGCCACCGCGTCGTCAAGTGCAAGCCCGGGGACACCTGCCTCCGCGACAACGTCGTCACCCACCGCTGCGTCACCTGCTCCAAGAACTACCGCTGCGAACTCCAGACCACCTGCGAGATGCTGGAGATGGCCGGCTACGAGCCCTGGGAGGGCGAGGAGCGCACCTACTACCAGCTCGAGCAGCCCGAGCCCGACCGCGCCAACCCCTTCCTGGAGTTCGACCCGCAGATGTGCATCATCTGCACCCGCTGCGTCCGCGCCTGCGACGAAATCCGCCACACCGGCGCCATCACCCTGGCCGGTCGCGGCTTCGAGTCGCGCATCGAGTTCGGCGCCGGCGGCCGCGTCGACGAGTCCAACTGCGACTTCTGCGGCGCCTGCATCGACGTCTGCCCCACGGCGACGCTGATGGAGCGCCCC
This sequence comes from Chloroflexota bacterium, assembly GCA_016178045.1. Lineage (GTDB taxonomy): Bacteria > Chloroflexota > Dehalococcoidia > SM23-28-2 > JACOUE01 > JACOUE01. The sequence goes on along the minus strand of JACOUE010000005.1, from coordinate 4,325 downwards.
AACAAGTGGGCCGCCGCCCAGACCGAGCGCTGGGTCCCTACCACCTGCACCTACTGCAGCGTCGGCTGCACCCTAAACCTGGGCATGAAGAAGGGCCGCGGCGTCATCGTCCGGCCCGACAGCGGCGGCAATCCCGTCAGCCGCGACCAGCTCTGCGTCCGTGGCCGCTTCCACTACGACGCCGTCAAGCCCTCGGAGCGGCTGGCCCAGCCCCTGATGCGGCGCAATGGGGGCCTAGACGCCGCTACCTGGGACGAGGCGCTCGAGTTCGCCGTCGCACGCCTGGCCGAAGTCCGCGAGAAGCACGGCCCGGACGCCGTCGGACCTGGAGTCCAGTCACAACGTCGCCGCCCTCCGGGCCAAGGACGCCGTCATCAAGGAAGGGGCGCGGCTCATCGTCGTCAGCGCCCGCTGGGGCGAGCTGTGCGACTTCGCCCAGGTGTGGCTGCGGCCGCGCCCGGGCGGGGAGACGGCCGTCCTCGCCGCCCTCCTCCGTTCGCTCGTGGGTGAGGCCGAGGACGTGCGCCAGCGGCTCGAGGCCGTCCCCGGTCTCACCGAGGCGACGACCGGCGAGGCGCCTACGCTCTCGGGCCAGCCGGAGCAGATGCTCCCCTTCGCCCGCGACGTCCTGCTGGAGGCCGTCCGCGACGAGTCGCAGCGGCCCCTCACCTTTGTCTACGCCCTCCCCCACCTGGGCCCCAGCGAGGCCGGCGCTACCGTCGCCGCCCTCGCCAACCTGGCCGTCGCCTCCCTGGGCCAGGAAGCGTCGCAGTCGCTCCTCGTCCTGCCCCAGGAGGCGAACGTCTGGGGCATGCGCGACGCCGGCGTCTCCCCGGACCTCCTCCCCGGCTACCACGCTGCGGCCGAGGCGGACGCCCGCGAGGCGCTGGAGCGGGCCTGGGGAACGCCCGTGGCCGGCGGCGCCGGCCTGACCTTCGAGGAGATGCTCTCGGAGGCGGGCGGGAAGCTGCGCGCCCTGGTGCTGCTGGACGACAACCCGCTGTTCACGGCGGCGGACAAGACCTGGGTGAAGGAACGGCGGAGCAAGCTCGATTTCCTGCTCGTCGTCGACAGCCTGCTCACGGACACGGCGCAGATGGCCCACGTCGTCCTGCCGGACGTCGGTCCCTTCGGCAAGGAAGGGACGGTCACCAGCGCCGACCGGCGTATCCTCCGCCTCCACGCCGCCAATTCGCCCCAGGGCGAGGCGCAGCCGGGCTGGCGCATCCTGGGCGAGCTGGCCGCCCGCCTGGCCCAGCGTTTCAACCTGGGCGAGGTCCGCCTGACCTACTCGCGGCCCGCCGACATCATGGACGAGATGGCGGATCTCATCCCCCTGTACCGCGCCGCCCGCTACGCCGAGATGGAGAACGGCGCCCAGTCCACCTTAGGCGGAGACGGCCTCGGCCCGAAGACAGCCGCCCTCCAGGCGGTGCCCCTCTCCGCGCCCCAGGGCGAAGGCTTCGTCCTCACGGCGACGCGCCCCCTGTACACCAGCTACGACGGGGCCGTCATCCACTCGCCCGAGGCGGACAGGCTCCACCGCGAGGAGTTCGTGGAGGTGTGTCCCCAGGACGCCGAGAAGCTGGGCTTGAGCAAAGGCGACGAGGTCGTCCTCAAGAACGCCCGCGGGGAGCTGGCCATCCGCGTCAAGGTGACGGAGGCGGTACAGGCCGGCACGCTCTTCGTCCCGTTGTATTACGACGGCGGCGCCGTGACCCGCCTCTTCGCCCGTGACGAGGCGGTCACCCGCGTGGAGCTCGCGCCACGGCCTTAGTCGCCGACGCTCGACCCCATCCCTCGCTATACTCTTGATGAGCGCCGTTTTCCCGTAAGAGCCATGCCCAAGGCCCCGGACGACCGCCTGGTGAAGCTGGCCACCGCCCGCGACGAAGTGGAGGCGGGCGTCTGGCGCGACGCCCTGGAGCAGGAGGGCATCGCCGTCAACGTCCGCAACGTAGACCCGCTGGCCTCCTTCGGCGCGTCCCTGCCCTTCAGCATCGAGCTGCTGGTCCTGGCGAAGGACCTGAAGCGGGCGCGCTGGGTCCTGGGCGAGCTGGAGCGCGCGTCGAGCTGATCCGCTTTACGGCCCGATGGAGCTGCCTCTCTTCCCCCTGAACACCGTCCTCTTCCCCGGCGCCGCCATCCCCCTCCACGTCTTCGAGGAGCGCTACAAGCTCCTGACCAAGCGCTGCCTGGAGAACAACGAGCCCTTCGGGGTGGCCCTCATCCGCTCCGGCGAGGAGGCCGGCGGACCGGCGGACCCCTTCCCCATCGGTACCACCGCCCGCATCGTCCGCGTCCAGCAGGCGGAGGAAGGCCGCCTGAACCTGATAGCCGTCGGCGGCCAGCGCTTCCGCATCCAGTCGCTCGTCCACAAAGAGCCGTACTTGGTCGGCGAAGTCGACACCCTCGACAGCGTCGACGAGAACGCCGCCCGCGACCTCGCCGGCACCGTCGGCTCCCTCTTCGCCGAGTACTACCGGCTGTACCTCGCCCTCTCCGACCAGTGGACCCGCGCCATCGGCCTCCCCGGCTCCCCCGCCGACCTGTCCGACTTCGTCGCCGCCCGCCTGCCCGTCGGCCTCTGGGTCAAGCAGCGGCTCCTGGAGACGCTCTCCGTCCCCGAGCGCCTGAGCCTGGAGGTCGACATCCTGTCCGACACGATACGGAATCTGACCGTGCGGGTGGCGGCGGCGCGGGCGGAGAAATGGCGCGGCTTCGGCGCGATGAGCTGACGCGGCTACGGGTGCACGTGCACCTTCAGCGAGCCGGTGCTCTTGTCCAGCGCCGTCGCGAAGGCGTCCGCCGCCTGGGCCAGGGGAAAGCGGTGGCTGATCATCGACCGCGCCCGCTCCGGCTCCGCCGCGAGCAGGCGCAGTGACACGTCGAAGTCGGACTGCGGGCCCGGGCGGCAGTAGGTGATACCGCCCATCACCCGCGCTTCCTTCAGCATCAGTGTCAGGGCGTTGACCGGCACCGGCCCCGTGAACAGACCCAGCACCACCACGCGTCCTCCCAGCCGCACGAGGTCGACCGCCTGCTGGAGCGTATCGGCGTGGCCGCCCACCGTCTCTAGGACCACGTCCGCGGGGCTGGACTGGGCCTCGGCCTTGAGGCCAGCGATGCCCTCATCGTCCGCCTTGACGGCGCGGTGAGCGCCCGCCGCCAAGGCCGCCTTCCCCTGGTGCTCGTGCCGGTAGGTCGCCACCACCTCGCCGGCTCCGGCAGCCCGGGCGGCGAAAGCGGCCAGCAGACCGATGCTCCCGCTCCCCAGCACTAGGACCCGCTCCCCCACGGTCAGGCCCGCCACGTGCAGCCCGTGCACGACGACGGAGAGCGGCTCCACCAGCGCCCCCAGCTCGAAGTCGAGGTCCTCGGGAAGCCGGTACAGGCTGTAAGCGGGAACACTGATGTACTCGGCCATCCCTCCGGGGGCGAAGGTGCCGACGAACCTGCGCCTGGGGCAGAGCTGGTAGCTGCCGGTGCGACAGTAGGAGCACTCGCGGCAGACCCACAGCGGCTCGATGACCACCCGCTGTCCCGGAGACCACCCCTCGACGCCCTCGCCGAGCTCCGCCACCTCCCCGGCCAGCTCGTGGCCCGGGGGCACGTTCGGCATTGCCGGGAAATCGCCGCGGTAGAAGTGGAGGTCGCTGCCGCAGATGCCGCAGCCCCGCACCCGCACCAGCACCTCGCCCCCTCCCGGAGCGGGCTGGGGCAGGTCTTTCGTCTCGACTTTGCGGGGGCCGGTGATCAGGGCGGCTTGCATGGCGGAAGGAAGTCGGCCCCATTTTAGCAGACGGCCTGCCCGTAGCTCTGGCTGACCCGCCGCACGCCTTGCGTTATCATCGAAGAGAGATGCGGGCCCTCAATCAGCCGGTGAGCTGGTGGGGCTGGCACTACACGGCGCCGGTCCCCCTGTCCATCGTCGAGATCCTCCGCGCCGGCAGCATGTCGCCCCGGCTGGCCGCTCTCTTCTGGCTGGGGATGGAGCGGGGCGCCTCCGTCATCATCGCCGCCGACCCGCCGTCCGCCGGCAAGACCACCACCCTCACCGCCCTCCTCTCCCTCACCCCGCCCGAGACGATGGCCTACTTCACCCGCGGCCTCGGCGAGACGTTCGGGCTCCCCCCGCCGAGCAGGAAGTACCCCACCTACATACTCGTCAACGAGATGAGCGACCACCTGCCGGTGTACACGTGGGGCCAGCACGCCCGCCGCGTCTTCGAGCTGCTGGACAGCGGCTACTCCCTGGGCACCACCATGCACGCCAACACCACGGCCGAGGTCATCGGCCAGATCCAGCACGAACTCGAGATCCC
>JACOUE010000069.1 GCA_016178045.1 Chloroflexota bacterium | reverse complement strand
GGGCTGCGCCCGTCTGCGCTCCCGGGAGACGCTTGGGTTGCCATCCGTTTATCCGTTCCTGTATCCGTTGCCTACCGCTTCTTGAGCCAGGGCATCATCCCCCGCAGCTCCTTGCCCACCTGCTCGATGGGGTGCTCGGCGTTCTGCTGGCGCAGGGCCAGGAAGCTGGGACGCCCGGCCTGGTTCTCCAGTATCCACTCCCGGGCGAAGGTGCCGGACTGGATGTCGTCCAGGATGCCCTTCATGGTCTGCCGCACGTGCTCATCGATCACGCGGGGCCCGCGGCTGTAGTCGCCGTACTCGGCGGTGTCGCTGATGGAGTAGCGCATGTAGGCCATGCCGCCCTCGTGCATCAGGTCCACCAGCAGCTTGAGCTCGTGCAGGCACTCGAAGTAGGCGATCTCCGGCTGGTAGCCGGCGGCCACCAGCGTCTCGAAGGCGCTCTTGACCAGGGCGGTGACCCCGCCGCACAGGACCACCTGCTCGCCGAAGAGGTCCGTCTCCGTCTCCTCCGCGAACGTCGTCTCGATGACCCCGGCGCGGAGGCAGCCGACCCCCTTGGCGTAAGCCAGGGCCAGCTCTTTAGCGCCCTCCGAGGCGTTCTGGTGGATGGCCAGCAGCGCCGGCACGCCCAGCCCCTGGGTGAACATCTCCCGCATGCGGTGGCCCGGCGCCTTCGGGGCGATCATCGTCACGTCCGCCTCGGACGGGGGCACGATCTGGTTGAAGTGGATGTTAAAGCCGTGGGCGAACATCAGCATCTTGCCCGCGCAAAGGCCCGGCTCGATGCTGTCGTAGTAGATCTGGCGCTGCACCTGGTCGGGCGCGAGCATCATGATGATGTCCGCCGCCTTCGCCACCTCCTCGACGGTGCCGACCCGCAGGCCGGCCTCCTCCGCCTGCTTCCAGCTCTTCGACCCCGGGTAGAGGCCGACCATGACGTCGCAGCCGCTGTCCTTCAGGTTAAGGGCGTGGGCGTGGCCCTGGCTGCCGAAGCCGATGATGGCGATCATCTTCCCCTTCAGCAGGCCGAGGTCGGCGTCCTTTTCGTAGTAGATCTTCGCCATGGGCGACTCCTTCTCGCTTACGCTCTCTCCCGCGACTGGGTGGGCAGGAAGAAGAGCACGAAGCTTATACCAATCAGGGCGAGCACGATGACGCCGATGATGCTCAGCGGCATCCACAGCGCCACCAAACCGAGGCCGGCCCCGGCCAGGGGAAACAGGGCGGCGCCGCGCGCCAGCGTGCCCGCGAACGGGCTGGCGCCCTGAATTCGCAGGTTGGCCAGGAGGAGCCCCAGCAGGGCCAGCGTCGCCGCGCACACGGCTATGAGCCCGAACACCAGCGGCTCCGCGCCGAGGCTCTGTCGGTCGCAGTCCTCCGTGCCATCGCTAAAGGCGGTGCAGGTCATGTACCAGCGGCTGGCCAGCAGGAGGAAGGCGAGGATGGGGGTGACCGAGCCCGCCGTCCACACCAGGAACGGCCGTGGAGTGAGGGCGATCTCCTCCGAGTTTTGGCGGGCGACGGCGCGGGCGCCGGCCCGCCACATCAGCACCACCCCCGGCAGGAAGACCAGGCCCAGCGGGAAGCCCACGCCCGAGGCGGACGCCCCTCCCACCAGGAGCAGGGCGGCGTTACCCATCAGCAGGACGCCTCCCACCCACGAGCGGGTGGGGATGAGGGCGGCCCCCGCCAGCGCTGGCACCAGGAACAGCAGCGACAGCAGCGGCACCAGCCAGATGAACGTGAGGTTGTCGCTGCCGATGTGATCGCTGTCCGTGGCGATGACGGCGCCCATGACCGCCGCGCCCAGCACGGCGAAGACCACCCCGGTCATCCCCATAAGGGACTCGGTCGTGCGGAAGGGCGTAACGGCCTGGGCTACCATAGCTCCTGTCCGGGGTAGCGCTCGTACTGCTCTTCCTCGGGGGCCGGGTGGGAGGCGGCGCCTCCGCGTACCATCGCCACCCGTCCGGTGCGCACCATCTCGATGACGCCGTAGTCCTTCAGCAGCTCGAAGATGGCGTCCACCTTGCCCTCGTCGCCGGTCACCTCGACGATGACCGAGTCGGGCGAGACGTCGACGATGTTGGCGCGGAAGATGTCGACGATCTCGATGATGTGGCCGCGGTTGCCGGGGTCGCAGCGGACCTTGATGAGGGCCATCTCCCGCGTCACCAGGTTCTCGTGGGAGACGTCGCGGATGTCCACCACGTCGACCAGCTTGTCGAGCTGCTTCACCACCTGCTCGGCGTCGGTGTTGGCGTCGACGACGAAGGTCATGCGGGAGAGCCCCGGCGTCTCCGAGTGGCCGACGGCGAGGCTCTCGATGTTGAAGCCGCGCTGCCGCCACTTGGAGGCGAGCCGGTTGAGCACGCCCGGGCGGTCCTCCACCAGCGCGATGATGGTATGCTTGCGTAGCGCGCCTCGTCCGTTAGCGGTCATGACCGCACCTCCGCTTTCGTTTTCTCCTTGGCGATGACGTTGTAGTCGTCGGGCAGGTCGATGGTCTCCTGGAGGGCGGCCCCCGGCGGCACCATCGGGTAGCAGTTCTCGTCCTCCTTCACCTGGAAGTCGATGAGTACCGCGCCCTTGTGCTCCATCGCCTGCTGGATCGTGGGCTCGACCTCCTCGCGGCGGCTGGCCCGCAGTCCCAGGATGCCGAACGCCTCGGCCAGCTTCACGAAGTCCGGGTTGCTCAGGGGGCTGGCCACCAGGTTGCCCTTGTAGAAGAGCTGCTGCCACTGGCGGACCATGCCGTGGTGGCCGTTGTTGATGATGGCGAACTTGATGGGCCAGCCGTACTCGGCGATGGTGGCGAGCTCTTGCAGGGTCATCTGGAAGCCGCCGTCGCCGCAGATGGCCCACACCAGCTCGCCGGGCTTGGCCGCCTGCACCCCCATGGCGGCGGGCACCTCGAACCCCATGGTCCCCAGGCCGCCGGACGTCACGAACGTGTTGGGCTTGTCGTACCACCAGTACTGGGCCGCCCACATCTGGTGCTGGCCCACGCCGGTGACGACGTAGCAGTCGCCGCCCGTGGCCTCGTATATCTTGCGGATGGCGAACTGGGGCAGGATCTCGTCCGTCTCCGGGAAGACGATCGAGGGGTGCTGCTGCTTCAGATCGTCGAGGCGGGCGAACCACTGGGCCCGCTCCCTGGACTCGACCAGCTTGTTAAGCTCGCGCAGGCAGACGCGAGCGTCGCCCTGGAGGGCGGCGGCGGGCCGCACGTTCTTGCCCACCTCGGCCGGGTCGATCTCCACGTGGACGATGCGGGCCTTGGGGGCGAAGTCGCGCAGGCGGCCGGTCACCCGGTCGTCGAAGCGCATGCCCAGGCCCACCACCAGGTCGGACTCGCTGATGGCAATGTTGTTCCAGAACATGCCGTGCATCCCGGGCATGCCCAGGTAGAGCGGGTGGGAGCCCGGGAAGCCGCTGATGCCCAGCAGGGTGGTGATGACCGGGACGTGGGCCTTCTCCGCCAGCTCCAGCAGCTCCTTGTACGCCTGCGAGATGTGGACGCCGTGCCCGGCGATGATTACCGGCCGCTCCGATTCGTTGATGATCTCGGCGGCCTTCTTCACCTCGTCCGGGTCGGGGTAGATGCGGGGGCGGTAGCCGCGCAGCTCTACCTTCTCCGGCCAGACGAACTCCCCCTTCTCCTGCTGGAGGTCGCGGGGGATGTCCACGAGCACCGGCCCGGGGCGCCCCGTGTTGGCGATGTAGAACGCCTCGCGCATGACCCGCGGGATGTCTTCGATGTCGAGCACCAGGTAGTTGTGCTTGGTGATGGGGATGGTGATGCCGGTGATGTCCGCCTCCTGGAAGCCGTCGCGCCCGATGAGAGGGCGGATGACGCAGCCCGTGACGCAGACCAGCGGCACGGAGTCCATCCAGGCGTTGGCGATGCCGGTTACCAGGTTGGTCGCCCCCGGCCCGGACGTGGCGAAGCAGACGCCGACCTTGCCGGTGACCCGGGCGTAGGCGTCGGCGGCGTGGGCGGCGGCCTGCTCGTGCCGTACCAGGTAGTGGCGTAGCTTCGGGTAGTACTGGGGGATGGTGTCGTACAGCGGGAGGTTCGCGCCGCCCGGCAGGCCGAAGACGTGCTCCACGCCCTCGCGCACCAGGCTCTCCAAGACCATCTGCGCTCCCGTCATCTCCATAGCCCTCGCCTCCTCTCGATTTCGCTTACCCCGTGTAGGCAAGACGTCCTCCGTCTACCGCCAGGGTGGCGCCGGTAATGTAGTCTGCCTCATTAGACGCTAGAAAGACCGCGGCGTTAGCCACGTCCTCCGGCAGCCCCAGCCGGTCCCAGGGCACCTCCCGCAGGAACGCTTCCTCCCGCGACTCGTCCCGCTGGCGGGCCGGCACGATGTTCGTCATCGTGGTCACTGCGGGGGCGATGGCGTTGACGTTGATGTGGTGGGGCGCCAGCTCCACCGCCATCGCCCTGGTCAGGCCGACGACGCCGGCCTTGGCCGCCGTATAGGCGGCCTCCTGCGGCCGGGCGATCTCCGCCGCCACCGAGGCGATGTTCACGATCTTGCCGCCGCGGCCCTGCGCCGCCATCCGGCGGGCGGCGGCCTGGCCGCAGAGGAAGACGCCCTTCAGGTCCACGTTCATCGTCCGCTCCCAGGCCTCGTCGGTGGTCTCCAGGAACGGCTGCTGGATGAGGATTCCGGCGTTGGCCACCAGCACGTCCAGCCCGCCGAACGTGTCCACGGCTTGCCGTACCATCTCCTCGGCGTCGGGGCGGCGGGCCACGTCCGCGGTCATGGCCAGCGCCTCGCCGCCGCGCTTGCGCACCAGCGCCGCCGTCTCCTCGGCCCGCGAGGGGTCGATGTCGGCGGCGACGACCTTGGCGCCCTCCTCCGCCAGGCGGAGGGCGATGGCCCGGCCGATCCCTGAACCCGCTCCCGTCACGATCGCCACCTTACCGCGAAGCCTCATGCGACTTACTCACAGACGGCCCCTTTGGCCGCCGAGGAGACGAGCCTGGCGTACTTGGCCAGCGCGCCCGTCGGGTAGGCGCTGAGGGGTGCCTTCCAGCCGCTCAGGCGCGACTGCGTCTCCTCCCTGGAAAGCTTCACTTCCAGGCGGCGTCCGGGGACGTCGATGGTGACCTCGTCGCCGTCGTGGAGGGCGGCGATGGGCCCGCCCACGGCCGCCTCCGGCGCGACGTGGCCGGCCATCAGCCCCCGCGTTGCCCCGGAGAAGCGGCCGTCGGTGATCAGCGCCACCTGCTCGCCTAGCCCCTGGCCGACCAGGGCCGCGGTCACGGCCAGCATCTCGCGCATACCGGGGCCGCCCTTGGGCCCCTCGTAGCGGATGACCACGACGTCGCCGGCCCTGATCTCGCGGCGGCTGATCGCCTCGAACGCCGCCTCCTCGGAGTCGAAGAGGCGGGCGGGGCCGGTGTGGACCTGGTGCCCCACGCCCGCCGTCTTGACCACGCAGCCCTCGGGGGCCAGGTTGCCGCGCAGCACGCACAGCGTGCCGCTGGGGCTGATGGGGTCGTCCAGCGGGCGCACCACGTCCTGCCCATCTCCGCCGGAGGCGGACCCGCCTTCTGCGGGCGAGAACTGGAAGGCGGCCAGGTTCTCGCGGACCGTCCTGCCGGTAACCGTGGGGACATCGCCGTCCAGCAGGCCGGCGTCCAGCAGCGGCTTCATCACCCGCGGCACGCCGCCCACGCGGTCGAGGTCGGCCATGACGTAGCGGCCACCGGGGCGCATGTCGGCGATGTGGGGGGTCTGGCGGCTGATGCGGTCGAAGTCGTCCGGGGTCAGCTCCACGCCCGCCTCGTGGGCGATGGCCAGGAGGTGGAGGACGGCGTTCGTGGAGCCGCCGATAGCGACGTCCACGGTGATGGCGTTGAGAAACGCCTGGCGGGTGAGGATATCGCGGGGCTTGACGTCCTGCTCCAGCAGGCGGAGGACGGCCTCCCCGCTGCGGCGGCATACGTCCTCCCGCCTGGGGTCGATGGCCGGCACGGAGGCGCTGCCCGGCAGGGACAGGCCGAGCGCCTCCACGGCGGTGGCCATGGTATTGGCGGTGTACATGCCGGCGCAGGAGCCCTCGCCGGGGCAGGCGGAGCACTCGAGTTCGTACAGCTCCTGGTCGGTCATGCGGCCGGCGGCGTAGGCGCCCACGGCCTCGAACACGTCCTGGATGGTGACGTCGCGGCCGCGGAAGCGGCCGGGCATGATGGTGCCGCCGTAGAGGAAGACGGAGGGGATGTTGAGGCGGGCCATGGCCATGGCCGACCCCGGCAGGCTCTTGTCGCAGCCGGCGATGGTGACCAGGGCGTCGTACTGGTGGGCGTGCACCATCAGCTCGATGGAGTCGGCGATGACCTCACGGCTGACCAGCGACGCCTTCATCCCCTGATGCCCCATGGCGATGCCGTCCGACACGGCGATGGTGACGAACTCGCGGGCGGTGCCGCCGGCGGCGCGCACGCCCTCCTTCACCGCGTCGGCCAGGCGGTCGAGGTGGACGTTGCAGGGGGTGGCCTCGTTCCAGGTGCTGGCCACGGCGACGAAGGGGCGATAGATGTCCTCGTCGCTCAGGCCCATGGCGCGGTAGTAGGCGCGGGCCGGAGCGCGCTCCGCCCCCCGCTTCGCGGCGTCGCTGCGGTAGGTCTTCGTCGATACCGTCATGCTCTCCTCGAACAACGAGTCCCGTCCGAAAAGGGACGGGACTCCTAAGTCCTCGCGGTACCACCCTTCTTCCCCGGGCCGCCTCGCACAACTTAAAACCCGCCCCAAAAGGGATCCCGCTTGGGGCGGGACGGTACCACCCTTCTTCCCCGTCGTGGTAACGGCGGACGGCCTCGGAGCACTCTGGCGCGGTAACGGGCGCTCCCGTCCGGGCTTACTCTGGGTTCAGCCCGGAGGCTCGGGGGCGAGTTCGGGGCGCTCAGCCGCCGGGTTTACAGCACCACCTGCCCGGCTCTCTGGGACTGGGCTAGCCCCTACTGCTCCCCTTCTCAGCCTTATGGCTTCGGGTTGTGCGGGTATTATAGGAGCGCCGCGAATCTGTGTCAAGGGAACTATATGAAAAGCTGATAAAGGGCTCACCGGTAGCGGAAAGCCGCGCCAGGCGCCGGCGCTCCGCCACACTCGCGAAGAAGTCCAGCGTTACCCGCAGCGGCCCCAGCGCGTTCGCGAACGTGCGGTACTCCATCTCGCCGCGGATGATGTGGCAGAAGAGGTGCCAGAAGCGCTCGCTCTGGCGCATCAGGGCCACGTACGGCGGCGGCGCGAAGTGGAACAGCTCCTGCAGCTTCCGGGAGACCGTGAGCTCCGGCTGGATCCGCTGCTCGACGGCCTGCTGGTAAGGGGCGAGGTCGGGCGAGCGGCCGGCCAGGTAGTCGACGACGGCCCTAGCGGCGAGGCGGGCGCTGAGGAACGCCGTGTGGATCCCCTCGCCGGAGAGGGGGTCGACCAGTCCGGCGGCGTCGCCCACCAGCAGCACCGGGCCGAGGACCACGGGCGAGCCCTTCCGCCGCACCGGCAGGTGGTGACCCCGCAGGTTCCGGAGCGACGCGAAGTCGAAGCCGTAGCGCTGGCAGAGGGCCGCCAGCTTGGGCCGCAGGGTGAAGGCGGCGTACTCCCAGGCGCCGACGCCCACGTTCAGGTGGTCGCCCTTGGGGAAGACCCAGCCGTAGCCGCCGGCCAGCCCGCCCAGGTCCAGGGCCACCACCCCCTGCCACTCGTCGGGGACGCCGTCGGGGAAGGGGAGGTTGCCCTCCAGCGCGACCGCCTCCTCGAAGCTGTCGCGGGCCCCGACCAGGCGGGCGGCGAGGCCGTTGGCGCCGTCGGCACCGACGACCGTGCGCGCGCGGTACGACCCGCAGTCCGTGTAGACGTCGGCGACGAACGTGTCGCCGCCGTTCGAGCGGCTGAACTCGATGCTGCGGAGCGTCTCCCCGTCGTGGAACTCGACCCCCGAGGCAGCCTCAGCCAGGAAGGCGTCGAGGCGGGAGCGCTGGGTCATGTAGGTGAGCGGGGTGTGGTACCAGCGGTCGAACTGGCGTCCCAGGCGCAGGGAGAAGCGGGCCCCGTAGATGGTCTGCTCGACGACGGGGCCGAAGTCTAGGTCCAGGTAGCGGGCGGCGCGGATGGTGACGCCGCCCCCGCAGGGCTTGTCGCGGGGGAAGCCGGCGCGGTCGAGGAGGAGGACGGAGGCGCCCCGCCGGGCCAGGAGGCGGGCGGCCGTGCTCCCCGCGGGCCCGGCGCCGACGACGATGGCGTCGTAGGTCATGGCATCAGTGTAATACTACCGCGCAAGGTACAACACCGCTCCCTGATAGTGGATGAGGGCGCGACACCGCGCCCTGAAGGCTGCGGCATGATTGGCGGGCCCCAGATACCCTTAATCCTCTGTGATCAGGCGCACCGAGCGGTCGTACAGGAAGTAGTCCCAGGTCCAGGCCAGCAGCACGATCAGCTTGTTACGGAAGCCGATGAGCCAGACCAGGTGCACCAGCAGCCAGATAACCCAGGCCAGCAGCCCCCGCAGCGAGAGGAAGCCGATCTGCGCCACCGCCTTGTTCCGCCCGATGGTCGCCATCAGGCCCCGGTTGCGGTAGCGGAAGGCGACGGGCTCCCGGCCGGCGAGCCGGCGGAGCACGTTCCGGGCCGCCGCGTCTCCTTGCTGGATGGCGACCGGGGCCATCATGGGCAGGGGCGCCCCGGTCTCGTCCTCCAGGTAGGCCAGGTCGCCGGCGACGTAGGCCGATGGGTGGCCCGGCAGCTGGAGCGTAGGCCCCACGGGCACGCGGCCCCAACGGCTGCGCGTCACCTCGGGAACGAGCGGCAGGGGCGAGCCCAGGACTCCCGCCGCCCAGACGATGGTATCGCTGACTATCACCGTGCCGTCGGCCAGGCGGATCCCCTCGTCGGCGGCGTCCTCCACCTTCGCCCCCAGCACCACCTCCACGCCCTTGCGCCGCAGCGCCTCCGCCGCCGCCTCGCTCAGCTCCGGCCGGAAGGGCAGGAGGAGGCGGTCGGCGGCCTCCAGGAGCACGATGCGCACCGGCCCCAGGTCTATCCCGCGGTAGTCGCGCCGCTGGAGGACGCGCACCAGCTCCGAGAGGGCGCCGGTCATCTCGACCCCCGTGGGCCCGCCGCCGATGACGAGAAACGTGAGCATGGCCGCCCGGCGCGCCGCATCCGGCTCCAGGGCCGCCTTCTCGAACCGGCGGAGGACGTGGTTGCGCAGGGCCACCGCCTCGCTCAGGCTCTTCACCCCGTGCGCGCGCTCCGCCACGCGCTTGAGGCCGAAGAAGTTGGTGTCGCTGCCGGGCGCCAGGATCAGGTAGTCGTACGGGATGTCGCCCTCGGGCGTGACGACGCGCCGGCCCTCCAGGTCGACGGACGTCACCTCCGCCATGCGGAAGTCGGCGCGTCCCCGCCCGCTGGCGATGCGCCTGACCGGCTCGGCGATGCTCTCCGGCTCGACGCCGGCCGTCGCCACCTGGTACAGGAGTGGCGTAAAGAGGTGGTAGTTGTGGCGGTCGACCAGGACGACATCCGCGGGCGCGCGGGCCAGCGCCTTCAGGGCGGCGAGCCCGCCGAAGCCCGCGCCGACGATGACCACTCGGGGGCGGGGAGCCGCCGTGGACATAGCGGCACCCCCGGTCAGGCGTTGCTGATGGCTATAGCCGTGCCGACCCACAAGAGGAGCTGGAGGAAGATGTTGCCGGTGAGGAGCAGGTACGTGCCCGCCCTCTCCCTCCGCTGGAGCCCGACCGCGGCCAGCAGGTTCACCGCCAGCAGGGCGAGGGCGGTCGCGGGCAGCTTTAGCAGCTCGCGCTTGGAGTCGAGGGTGGTGATCTGGCCCAGAGGCGGGAACTCGATGGCAATCTGACTGTTCAGGCCCGGGTACACCGCGAAGAGATAGCCGAACAGGCCGATGTTCATCAGCAGGGCGACCAGAGCCAGGCTCTGGGCGATGCGGTCGCTCCAGATGGGGTGGCTGGCCAGCCAGTTGCGCTCCACCTCCTGCGTCTCCTCCTCGGCGGGGGCGTTCTTCCGGAGCCGCTTGAGGGTGGCGGCGAACCGTCCCGGGTCCTGCGGCGAGAGACCGTACGTCGTCTCCGCCGTGCGCACGTAGACCAGCTCCTCCGGGACGCGGTGCGTGGAGAAGAACAGCACCTCGCCCAGGCCCTCGACGCTGCCGGGCCCTACGTGGTGCCCCCACCAGCTAAGGCCGCGCAGGTGCGGCCGTTGCTCGCCCCGGCCGATGGTGAGGTCGCTGATCTGGCCCAGGGGCACGCGGTGTCGTATCAGCCCCCAGCGGACGGCCAGGCCGTTGCCGTCGAGGACGTAGTGGAGGCTGGCGCAGGCGTAGGCCCAGAAGGCGAAGACGAGGGCGAGGACGAAGAGGCCCACGGCCGCGACGTAGCCCAGGAAGAGGGGCCAGGAGACGGGCCAGTCGTTGATCTTGAGGGTGAGGACGGCGGCCAGGATCAGGGCGACCAGCGCCGGAACAACGCCGACAAGGATGCCGAGCGTGCGCTGGGGCCGCTCGATGGTCAGGCCTTGACCTTTGAGTAGCACGGGGCGCACCAGTGGGCGTACTTGGAGTTGTTGCCGCGGATCACCTCGAAGTAGAGGCGCTGGAGCCGGGCGGTGATGGGGCCCATCTTCCCTTCGCCGATGGGGCGGTGGTCCAGCTCCACCACGGGGGTGACGTGGGCGGCGGTGCCGGTCATGAAGCACTCTTCCGCGGTGTACAGTTCGCTGCGGTCGATGTCCCGCTCGATCGTCTCCAGCCCGAGCTCCTGCCGGGCCAGGGTGATGACCGTGTCGCGGGTGATGCCGACAAGGATGTTCGACGACGGCGGCGGCGTGACCAGCTTGCCGTCCTCCACGATGAAGATGTTCTCGCCGCTGCCCTCGGAGACGTGGCCGCGCTCGTCCAGCATGATCGCCTCGTCGAAGCCGTTGAGGTTGGCCTCGGTCTTGGCCAGGGCGGAGTTGACGTAGATGCCGTTGATCTTGGCCCGGGCCGGTATCCCGGTGTCCTCCACCCGCCGCCAGGACGAGGTGCAGCAGCGGGCCCCCTTCTCGATGTCGAGGTAGGGGCCGAACGGCGTCACGAAGACCAGGAAGTCGTCCTCCAGGTCGTGGAGACGCACGCCGATGATCTCCGAGCTCTTATAGGCGATGGGCCGGACGTAAACGTCCTCCCGGAAGCCGGACATCTCCACCACCTTGGTGGTGATGGAGTGCAGCTCCTCGTCCGGGTAGGGGAACTCAATGCGGAGGACGCGACAACTCTTGCGGAGGCGGACGTAGTGCTCGGCCATGCGGAAGAGGTAGACCTGCCCGTCGTCGTCGTTCCAGTTCCCCCGGATGCCCTCGAAGACGGCGGTGCCGTAGAGGAAGGCGTGGGTCATTATCCCTATCTTGGCTTCGGACAGGGGGAGGAACTGTTTCTTGAAGTAGGCGTAGGGTGTCGCGACCATCGGGCCAGCCCGGCGTCCCGGCAAAGGGAGTGTGCCCATTATATTGACTCGTGACGGCGCGCGCAAACCCGCCCCTCGGCGGGCAGGTTCGATTGACTTGGTATCGGGGCGGGCGTATCGTGAGGCTTGGCCCGACGCCCCATGGGACGCTGGCTTAAGCTGGGCAACCTCGACCTTCTCGTCGTCAGCGACGGTATCCTCCGGCTGGACGCGGGCGCTGTATTCGGCCTGACCCCACGCGTGATGTGGGAGCCCCACGCTGGGCCCCTGGACGACATGCACCGCCTGCCCATGGGCCTGAACTGCGTCGTCGTCCGCTCAGGGGGCAAGACTGTGCTTATCGAGACCGGCGTGGGGACGAAGCGGGCGCGGACGCCCGGCGCGGCGGGCACTGGGGAAGTGGGGACGCTGCTGGAGGAGCTGGCGCGGGAGGGCATCCGACCGGAAGACGTCGATATCGTCGTGAACACGCACCTCCACTTCGACCATGCCGGCGGCAACACCGTCACGGCGGCGGGGGGCCCTGCCCCGGCCTTTCCCCGCGCGCGCTACTTCATCCAGAAGGGCGAGTGGGAGGAGGCGCAGCGCCCCAACGAGCGCACCCGCGCCACCTACCTGGCCGAGAACTTCGAGCCCCTGGCCGAAGCCCGCCAGGTGGAGCTCGTGGAGGGGGAGGCGGAGGTGGTGAAGGGTGTGCGCATGGTGCCGGCGCCGGGCCACACCGCCCACCACGCCGTGGTGGAGCTTGAGTCCGGCGGCGAGCTGGCGCTATACGCCGGCGAGCTGGCCCAGCACCCGGTGATGCTCGAGCGGATCGCCTGGATCTCCGCCTTCGACGTCCTGCCGCTGGTCTCGCTGGAGACGAAGAAGCGCCTGATCGAGCGCGCCATCGACAAGCGCGCCCTCCTGGTCTGCGTGCACGCTCCCTTTCCCGGCGTGGGGCGCCTGCGCCTGGAGGACGGCAAGCGCCGCTGGGACGAGACGTGAGCGACGACGCCGCTCCCGCCCTGGAGGCCCTCCGCCGGACTGCGTTGTACGACGAGCACCTGCGTCTGGGCGCGCGGATGGTGCCGTTCGCCGGGTGGGAGATGCCCGTGCAGCACACGGGGATCGTGGAGGAGCACCACGCCGTGCGCCGGGCCGCCGGCATGTTCGACGTCTCCCACATGGGCCGCTTCGAGGTGCGCGGCCCGCAGGCGGCGGCCATGCTGCGCTACGTCTGCACCTACGACGTTACCCGCCTTTCCCCCGGCGAGGGACACTACACCGTCGCCTGCCATCCCGACGGCGGCATCATCGACGACGTCTACGTCTTCTGCCTGGATCCCGAGCGCTTCATGCTGGTTGCCAACGCCGCCAACGCCGAGCGCATCCGCGACTGGCTGGCGCGGCACGTCGGCGGCTTCAAGGCCGAGCTTGTAGACCGTCACGAATCGACAGCGATGGTCGCCGTGCAGGGGCCGCACGCGGCGGCGGCCTGCGCGCGGGCCCTGCCCGGGGAGGTGGCGGACATCGGCAAGCGCCGCTGTGTCGAGGTGGAGTGGCGCGGCGAGACATTGTTCGCCTCCCGAACCGGCTACACGGGCGAGGACGGCTTCGAGCTGGTGGTGCCCGCACAAGCGGGGCCGGAGCTGTGGCGGACGCTGCTCAAGGCCGGCGTGACGCCCTGCGGCCTCGGCGCCCGCGACACCCTGCGCCTGGAGGCCGCCCTCCTCCTCTACGGCAACGACATGGACGACAGCGTCAACCCGTTCGAGGCCGGCCTGGGCTGGGTGGTCAACCTGGACGATGGCGCCGACTTCATCGGCCGGGAGGCGCTGCTGCGGGTCAGCGAGGAGGGCCCGGCCCGGCTCCTCGCCTGTTTGAAGGCCGAGGGTCGCGGCATCATGCGGGCCGGCTGCCCAATCTTGCGTTCGGGGGAAAAGGTCGGTAAAGTCACCAGCGGCGGATTCTCGCCGACCCTCGGCCTCAGCATCGGCATGGGCTTTCTGCCTCCGCCGCTGGCGGAAGCGGGGACGGAGCTGGAGGTGGACGTGCGGGGGAAGCCGCTGCCGGTGCGGGTCGTCCCGCGCCCGTTCTACAAGCCGCCCAAGCCTGCATAGCGAAGGGAGGGGGAGTGCCCAGCCCCAGCGACCGGCGCTACACCCAGGAGCACGAGTGGGTCCTCGTGGAGGACAGTATCGGGACCGTCGGGATTACGGACTACGCCCAGGACCAGCTGGGCGACGTTGTATACGTCGACCTGCCGGGGCCGGGTACGCAGGTGAAGCACATGGAGAAGTTCGGCGAGATCGAGTCGGTGAAGGCGGTGTCCGACCTCTTCTCGCCCGTGAGCGGCGAGGTGTTCGAGGCGAACGGGGCACTCGCCGACCGGCCGGAGCTGGTGAACCAGTCGCCGTACGCTGACGGCTGGATGATCAGGGTGCGGCTGAGCGACCCCTCCCAGCAGGAGCGGCTCCTGACCGCCGCGCAGTACGACGAGTTCACGGGGCAGTCAGACAATTAAGTTCCTGCTGTGCCATTAACCCCTGGATCTCAACGAATCATGATTTCCTGCTATGTCTATATTGATGGTGCCTATGTACGGTTCGCGCTTCGAAAGCGCGATCTGCATGAAGACTTTGATCCCACCAAGCCAGCCGCTTCTGTACAGAACTACTCTTTCGAGGGTCAGCGCGTTTACCCCAGTCGGGTGTTTTACTATGACGCCATTGATTCGAACGCCAGCCAAACGGAACAAACACACCGCAGAGATTACTTTCGTAGGGTTGAGCACTTGCCGCAGACACACGTTCTCCTTGGTGAGGTCAGGACAAGCCCTAAGGCTGGGCAAAGAGAACAAAAGGGCGTCGACGTTCAGATGGCCATCGACTCGCTGAGGGCAGCTACTTCTCGTGGGGTGAAGGCGATAGCCCTCGTGACTGGAGATGCCGACTTTGCGCCACTAGCGAGGGCCATCCGAGAGAGCGGCCCATATGTGCTAGTATTAGCATTCGCTGAATCCCTGTCTGATAATCTTGCCCGCGAGGCGGACTGGGTTCATATTTGGAACGACGTGCCCGGAGACTGGGGCCTGTTAGATCAGGAATAAAGACGTGTCCGCCCCCCATCCCTACATCCCCAACACCGACGAAGACCGCCGCGCCCTGCTCCGGGCTATCGGCGCGAATTCCGCCGAAGAGCTGTTCGCTGACATTCCGGCGGAATTTCGGATCGAGGGGCTGAACCTGCCTCCGGCCCTCTCCGAGCAGGATCTCGTAAGGGAGCTCTCCGAACTGGCCGCCGGCAACCGCGTGCCGGGCCAGGATCGCGTTGCCTGCTTCCTGGGCGGCGGCGCCTACCGCCACTTCATCCCCAGCGTCGTGAGCCACGTCGTCGGCCGCAGCGAGTTCTACACCGCCTACACCCCCTATCAGCCGGAGATCAGCCAGGGCACCCTCCAGACCATGTTCGAGTTCCAGTCCATGGTCTGTGAGCTCACGGGCATGGACGTCGCCAACGCCGGCATGTACGACGGCGCCTCCGCTCTGGCCGAGGCGTGTCTCATGGCCTGCAACGTCACGGGTCGCGGCCGCATCGCCCTGCTGTCCACCGTCAACCCCGACCACGCGGCCGTGGTGCGGACGTACGCCTCCGGCCGCGGCCTGGACGTCGACGTGTTTGCGCCCGGCGAAGCGGTGCTGACTTCCGAGCACGCCTGCCTGGCCGTGCAGCGGCCGAACTTCTTCGGCTACCTCGAGGACGCCGCCGTCTGCCAGCGCGCCGCCCACGGGGCGGGGGCGCTCTTCGTCGTCAGCGCCGACCCCATATCGCTGGGGCTGTTCAAGCCGCCCGGCGAGTACGGCGCCGACATCGTCGTAGGCGAGGGGCAGAGCCTGGGCTGGCCGGTGAACTTCGGCGGGCCCTGGCTCGGCCTCTTCGCTTGCCGGCAGGAGTTCGTCCGCCAGATGCCGGGCCGGATCGTGGGCCGGACGAAGGACCTGGACGGCCGCACGGGCTACGTCCTCACCCTCCAGACCCGCGAGCAGCACATCCGGCGCGAGCGCGCCACCTCCAACATCTGCACCAGCCAGCAGCTGGTGGCGCTGGCCGCGACGGTCTACCTGGCGGCGATGGGAAAGCACGGCCTGCGCCGCGTGGCCGAACTCTGCTACCACAAGGCCCACTACGCTGCGGAGCGGATCGCCGCGCTTGAGGGGTACTCGCTGCCGCTCGCCGGCGTGTTCTTCAAGGAGTTCGTTGTGCGCTGCCCGCGCCCGCCCGCCGATATCAACCGCGGGCTCTTGGCGCGCCGTATCATCGGCGGGCTGGACGTGAGCAACCGTGTCGAGAACGGCCTGCTGCTCTGCGTCACCGAGGCGAACACGCGCGAGGAGATCGACCGGCTGGTGGAGGCGCTGGCGGAGGCGGGGCGGTGAAACTGTAGCTGCAGGCCTTCAGCCCTGCAAAGGCAGGCCTTAAGGCCTGCAGCTACGAGAGACCGGCATGACAACGACGAACGAAAGAGTGAAGCTGGACCCGAAGGAGACCGACGCCGGCCGGCGCCTCACCTTCGACCTGAGCCGGCCGGGGCGCAAGGGCGTCATCCTGCCGCCGCTGGACGTACCCGAGGCGCCACTGCCCTCGCCGGACCTGCTGCGCTCGGAGGTGAACCTGCCGGAGCTGGCCCAGAACGAGATCGTCCGCTACTTCCTGGCTCTCAGCCGCCTCAACTACAGCGTCGACACCGGCTTCTACCCCCTGGGCTCCTGCACCATGAAGTACAACCCCAAGGTCAACGAAGACGTCGCCCGCCTCTCCGGCTTCGCCCTCGCCCATCCCCACCAGCCGGCGGAGACGGTGCAGGGGGCACTGGCGCTGCTCTTCGAGCTCCAGCAGGCGCTCGCCGAGATTACGGGCATGGACGCGGTCGGCCTCGCCCCCGCCGCCGGCGCCCAGGGCGAGCTGTGCGGCATTCTCATGATCAAGGCGTACCTGGCCGAACGCGGAGAGGAGCAGCGGAGCAGGGTGCTGGTCCCCGACTCCGCCCACGGCACCAACCCCGCCACCGCCGCCATGTGCGGCTTCGAGGTGGTGACGGTGCCCTCCGACGGGGAGGGCAATACCGACATGGCCTTCCTGGAGCGGGCGCTGGACGACGGCGTCGCCGCCATGATGCTCACCCTACCCTCCACGCTGGGCCTGTTCGACCCCAACATCGGGCGCATCGCCGAGACGCTGCACCGCCACGGCGCCCTCCTCTACGGCGACGGCGCCAACCAGAACGCTTTCCTGGGCCGGGCCCGCTTCGGCGACATGGGCTTCGACGTCGTCCACCTGAACCTCCACAAGACGTTCTCCACCCCCCACGGGGGCGGCGGCCCCGGCGCCGGCCCCGTCTGCGCCAAGGCCAAGCTCGCCCGCTACCTGCCAGGGCCCGTCGTCGACAAGGAGGGAGAGCACTTCGTTTTCGCGGCGCCGGAGCGCAGCATCGGCAAGACGATGGCCTTCCATGGAAACTTCGGCGTGCTGGTGCGGGCCTATACCTATATCCGCTCCCTCGGCGCCGAGGGGCTGCGGGCCATCAGCGAGAACGCTGTCGTCAACGCCAACTATGTCCTGGCCCGGCTGAAGGGGGCGTACCACCTCCCCTACGGCCGCCGTTGCCTGCACGAGGTCGTCTTCTCCGGCAGCCGCCAGAGGGCCAAGGGAGTGAAAACGCTGGACATCGCGAAGCGCCTCATCGACTACGGCTTCCACCCGCCTACCATATATTTTCCCCTCATCGTGGACGAGGCGCTGATGATCGAGCCGACGGAGTCGGAGAGCCGGGAGTCGCTGGATGCCTTCTGCGAGGCGATGCTGGCCATTGCCAGGGAGGCGGAGGAGTCGCCGGAGGTGGTGAAGGGCGCGCCCTACACGGCGCCGCTGCGCCGCCTGGACGAGGCGACGGCGGCGCGCAAGCCGGTCCTGCGCTGGCGACCGGCCGGGGGGAAGACGTCGTGAGCACCGACTTCCCGGAGCTGAACCCGCCGGCCCGCATCCTCCTGGGGCCCGGGCCGTCCAACGTCCACCCCCGCGTCTACCGGGCGATGATGGCGCCGGTCATCGGCTACCTGGACCCGCAGTTCCTCCAGCTCCTGGACGACACCCAGAGCCCCCTACGCGCCGTCTTCCGCACCGAAAACGACCTCACCATCCCCATCTCCGGCACCGGCACCCTGGGGATGGAGGCCGCCGTGTACAACGTTGTCGAGCCGGGCGACACCGTGGTTGTCTGCGTCAACGGCTTCTTCGGCACGCGTATCGCCGACATGGCCGGCCGCTGCGGGGCGAAGGTCGTTAGCGTCAAGGCCGAGTGGGGCAGCGTCATCGAGCCGGAGCCGGTGGAGGCGGCCCTGCGGGCCAACCCGGGGACGAAGGTCGTCTGCATCGTCCACGCGGAGACGAGCACCGGCATCCTCCAGCCGCTGGAGGAGATCGCCCGTATCGCCCACGAGCACGGGGCGCTCCTGCTCGTGGACGCCGTCACCTCTCTCACCGGCTGCGAGCTGCGGGCGGACGAGTGGGGGCTGGACGTGGTCTACAGCGCCACGCAAAAGTGCCTCTCAGCGCCGCCGGGGATGGCGCCCGTCACTTTCAGCCCGCAAGCCGCCGACGTCATCAACGCCCGCCGCGTGCCCTGCGCCAGCTTTTACGTGGACGTGACGATGCTGCGCGCCTACTACGGCGAGGCGCGCCGCTACCACCACACGCCGCCTATGACGATGCTCTACGCCCTGCGCGAGGCCCTGCGCATCGCCGTGGAGGAGGGCCTGGAGCCGCGCATCCTCCGCCACCGGCGCCACGCGGAGGCGCTGTGGGCCGGCGCGGAGGCGATAGGCCTCACCCTGCACGTCGCCCGCCCCGAGCACCGGGCGCCGCCCATCACCACTGTCCGCGTCCCGGACGGCATCGACGAAATGATCGTGCGGCAGGGGCTGCTGGCGGAGCACAACATCGAGATCGGCGCCGGCTTCGGCGAGCTGCAGGGCAAGGTGTGGCGGATCGGCCTGATGGGGTACGCCTCCACGGCTCAGAACGTGCTGGCCCTCCTCCACGCTCTGGAGACGCAGCTGTCGCGGCAGGGGTTCAGGCTGGACAAGGGCGCGGGGGTGGCGGCGGCCTCGCGCCTGCTGAACACCGCCTAGTTCCCGTCATTGCGAGCCTGCCTGCCGGCAGGCAGGCCCGCAATGACGGGACTAGCGTCCCACCACGGGCCCCGTGAGGTGGCCGTACGGGCGCACCAGGAGCCGCGGC
>JACOUE010000062.1 GCA_016178045.1 Chloroflexota bacterium | reverse complement strand
CGATATTCGGGTCGCACACCCTCTTCGACCGGGGCAAGCAGTCGGGCCGCTTCCAGCAGGGACTGATGGGGCTGGGGCTGGGAACGGTGGAGCTGGTGCCGTTCTGGAAGATCGAGCGCGTAGTGGTGGAGGACCTGGACCTGGGCGAAAAGGAGGTGCGGGGCCTGCGGCCGCCGCTGGAGCTGGTGGGGTGGGACGTGGTGCTGGTCAAGGCCAGCGGCAGGCGGCTTTCCGTGGGCCAGGTGATAGTCCCGGGCGAGGAGGAGCTGGTGCAGGAGGGGTTCGGCCGGGCGGTGGCGGTGGCGGAGGCGATCGGGGCGCTGGTGGAGAAGCCGGTGCGGGTCGAGGCGGCGGTGGAGGAGGCGGCGGGGGACCAGGTCGAAGCTGGAGGCTAGAGCCTCTAACTTGCAGCCTCAATACGGTGCACGCGTTTGACCCTCTCGAACCCCCCGTGCTACAATGCGGACTGCGGGAGAAGTAGCCAGGGCGTCGTTCGGCTATTAAGTGTTAGCACATTACTGTTTCGATCGCCGTTCCCGGCACCACTGTGCCTTCGACCGGACAGACGATCGCGGTGCATAGTAGCTGGCGCGAAAAGTGCGGCGTCTTCGGCGTTTACGCGCCGGGTGAAGACGTCGCACGTATAACTTTCTACGGCATCTATGCCCTCCAGCACCGCGGCCAGGAAAGCGCCGGCATCGCCACCGCCGACGGCCGCAACCTCCACGTCCGCACCGGCATGGGCCTCGTCTCCCAGGTCTTCGACGAAGCCGACCTGTCGTACCTCCCCGGCCACATCGCCATCGGCCACACGCGGTACTCCACCACCGGCTCCACCCGCATCGAGAACGCCCAGCCGCTCCGGGTGGACGGCGCTCACGGGGCGCTGGCCCTGGCCCACAACGGTAACCTGGTGAACGCCGACATCCTCCGCTACTCCCTCGAGGACGTCGGCTACGACTTCACCACCTCCACCGACACCGAGGTCGTCGCCCAGATGCTGGCCTCGGCGCCCGGGGCCGACTGGCCGGAGCGCATCGCCAACGTCATGCGGATCATCAGCGGCGCCTACTGCCTGCTCGGCGTGACGCCCAAGGCCCTCTTCGCCATGCGCGACCCCTACGGCGTCCGGCCCCTTTGCCTGGGCAAGCTGCCCGCCGGAGGCGGGTCCGCCTATGGCGGAAACGGCCGATCCGGCTTCGTCGTCGCCTCCGAGACGTGCGCCCTCGACCACCTGGGCGCGGAGTTCCTGCGCGAGGTGAACCCGGGCGAGGCAGTGATCATGGACGACGACGGCCTGCGCACCTTCCAGGTGGTGGAACCGCAGAAGGACTCCCTCTGCGTCTTCGAGTACATCTACTTCTCGCGGCCCGACTCCGTCCTCAGGGACAGCCTTATCTACCCCGTCCGCATGGCCATGGGCCGGGAGCTGGCCCGCGAGCACCCGGTGGAGGCCGACCTGGTGATCGGCGTGCCGGACTCGGCTATCGCTGCCGCCACCGGCTACTCCCACGAGTCGGGCATCCCCTACGCGGAGGGGCTGGTTAAGAACCGCTACGTCGGCCGCACCTTCATCCAGCCCGACCAGCGCCTGCGGGACGTGGGCGTCTACCTGAAGTTCAACCCGCTCAAGCAGGTCATCAGCGGCAAGCGGCTCGTGGTGGTGGACGACTCCATCGTGCGGGGGACGACGACGCCGAAGGTCGTCGACATGCTGCGCCGCGCCGGCGCCCGCGAGGTGCACCTGCGCATCTGCTCGCCCCCGATCCGCAACCCCTGCTACTTCGGCATCGACATGGCGACCCAGTGGGAGCTCATCGCCAACAAGAAGTCGGTCGAAGAGGTGCGGGAGCACGTGGGGGCCGACAGCCTGGGCTACCTGAGCATCGAGGGGTTGATGCGGGCCCTGGGCCAGCGGGAGGACTCCTTCTGCACCGCCTGCTTCACCGGGAAGTACCCGATGCCGGTGCAGCTCCAGATGGACAAGCTGGTGTTCGAGCGTCCGGCCCGCGAGGGTGGCAAGCCGGAGCTGGTCACCGCCGCCTGGACCTGGGAACGCGACCGGCGCTAGCTACGGACGAGACACGATACACGCGACAGGCAACACGTTAGCCTCGTGTCCCCGGTCGCCGGTCTTGCGTCACGACAAAAGATGAGTCCCGAAGACCGTTCCTCCATCTCCTACGCCGAGGCCGGCGTGGACGTCGAGGCGGCCGGGCGGCTGGTCTCCCGCTTCGCCAGGCTGGCGCGGGGCACCCGCCGCCCCGAGGTCATCGCCGACGTCGGCCCCTTCGCCGGGCTGTTCCGGCTTACCCTCGCCAAAGGCGAGTCCGCCTCAGGCGGAGGCTACCGCGACCCCGTCCTCGTCGCCAGCACGGACAGCGTCGGCACGAAGGTGAAGCTGGCCGCCCTCCTCGGCCGCTACCACGGCCTGGGCCACGACGTGGTCAGCCAGAACGTCAACGATATCATCACCACCGGCGCCGAGCCGCTCTTCTTCCTCGACTACATCGGCGGCTGCGGCCTGGACGACGACGCGAAGCTCTCCATCGTGCGCGGGGTGGCCGACGCCTGCCGCGAGGCCGGTTGCGCCCTCCTGGGCGGCGAGACGGCGGAGATGCCCGGCGTCTACGCCCCCGGCGACCTCGACCTCGTGGGGTTCGTCGTCGGCGTCGTGGAGCGCGACGCTGTCATCGACGGCTCGCGCATCGGCGAGGGCGACGTGCTGCTGGGGTCGCCCTCGAGCGGCCTCCACACCAACGGCTATACGCTGGTGCGGAAGGTGTTCGGCGTCGGCATCGGCGGTGACCCGGCCGAGGAGCGGCGGCGGCTCTCGCGGCGCTACCCCGGCCTCAAGGGCACCCCTTCGGCAGGCTCAGGGCAGGCTCTGGGCGACGAGCTCCTGCGGCCGCACCGCTGCTACTACAACGAGCTGAAAACGGTCATGCCACGGCTGAAGGGAATCGCCCACATCAGCGGCGGCGGCATCCCCGGCAACCTGCCGCGGATCCTGCCCGAAGGACTGGGGGCGCGCGTCGACCGCACAGCCTGGGAGGTACCTCCCATCTTCCGCCTGATCCAGGAGCAGGGTAGCGTGGCGGAGGAGGAGATGTGGCGCGTGTTCAACATGGGCATCGGCATGATCGTGGCCGTCTCGCCCGCTGACGCCGAGGCGGTGCGGTCGGCGCTGCCGGAGGCGGTTGTGGTGGGCGAGGTGGTGCGGGGGGCGGGAGAGAGGAAGGTAATTTGCCCATGATTCTCTATGCTGTCTTATCAGCACGGTTGGCCTTCAACAGCGTTCGGGCATGGATAGCGCTAAAATGGGACACGTGAGAGTGACCGTTAAGCTGGCTAAGCCGGAGCGGTGGCAAGAGCCGGTCGAGGTT
>JACOUE010000061.1 GCA_016178045.1 Chloroflexota bacterium | reverse complement strand
GCGAGCGGGGCGTGCCGGAGGAGATCGTCTACGCCGTCATCTGCCACGCCGACTACCTGGGCCTGGAGCGCCGGACGCCCATGGACCGGGCCATCTACGCCGTCGACGAGCTCACCGGGCTCATCATCGCCGTGGCCCTGGTGCGGCCCAACAAGAGCATCCACGAAGTCGACGCGGCGGCGGTGCGGAAGAAGATGAAGGACAAGGGGTTCGCCCGCGCCGTAAACCGGGACGACATCGTGAAGGGGGCGGCGCAGCTGGGCGTGGGCCTGGACGAGCACATCGCCTTCGTCATCGAGGCGCTGAAGCCGGCGGCGGCGGAGCTGGGGATCGCCGGGCCTGGGCAGGACTTGAGCCATAGATGAACACAGAAGTTGCACAGACCGGAATCTGTGATAAATCTGTGCCAATGTGTGGCCAAGCAGACGACGGCCAATAGGGAGGGCCGCCCCTCGGGCGGCCCTTGTGCCTTTTCCCGTTAGCTCTAGGCCAGCATCCCCGTGCGGCGGGCGATCTCGTTCAGCCGCTCGATGCGCCGGGGGATCGGCGGGTGGGTCTGGAACAGGCTCACGAAGAAGTCGCCGCCGCCGTCGCGACGGCCCCGCAGCGGGTTCACGATGAACAGGTGCGAGATAGCCGGGTTCACGTTCATCGGCCGCGCGCTGGCGTAGGCCTCCAGCTTCTCCAGGGCGCTGGCCAGGGCCAGGGGGGTTCCTGTAATCTGGGCACCCGCCTCGTCGGCGCCGAACTCGCGGGCACGGGAGATGGCCAGGCGCACGATCATCGCCGCGATGGGCGCCAGGATGACGATGGCCAGCATGGCGACCAACTGGACGATGCCGCCGCCGTTGCGGCCGCGGCCACCCATGCCGCCCCAGAACAGCGCCCATTGTAGCGTCCAGGCGATGAAGCTGATGGCGCTGGCGATCACAGCGGCCATCGTGCCGACGAGGACGTCCCGGTTGCGGATGTGCCCCAGCTCGTGGCCCAGCACCGCGGCCAGCTCCCGCTGGTCGAGAATGCTCATGATACCAGTCGTCACGGCGACTACGGCGTGGTGGGCGTCGCGGCCGGTGGCGAAGGCGTTGGGCTGGTCGTTGTTGATCATCGCGACGCGCGGCTTAGGCAGGTGGGCCAGGCTCGCCACTTCCTCCACCATTCGGTGCAGGTCCGGCGCCTCGTCCACGGACACTTCCTTCGCGCCCGTCGCCATCAGGGCGATGCGGTCCGAGAACCAGTAGGCACCGCCGTTTATCACCAGGGCGATGATGAAACCGATGATTAGCCCGCCCATATTGCCGATGGCGAAGCCGATGCCCATTAGGATGGCGCTGAGCAGGGCCAGCAGGGCGACCGTCTTCAGGTTATTCATGCGTTCTCACCTCAAACACGAAACCACGTTCACTAAATAGCATACGCGGGGTTCCGCTAAACCTCAAGTACAGCCGTTCGGGCCGCCTCCGGGGCGGCCGCCGCCTCCCGCTCCCGCAGGAAGGAGAGGATGGCGGCGTTGGCCTCCTCTGGGCGCTCCTCCAGGACCATGTGCCGGGCGTGGGGGATGATCTGGAGGCGCGCGTCCGGCAGGCCCCAGAGGAGGGCGCGGGCGCTGCGCAGGTCCAGCCAGCGGTCGCCCTCGCCCCATAGGAGGAGGACGGGCTGATGGACACGGGAGAGGTCGACGGGGCGGTCGCGGAAGAGGGCGATGCCCACCGACGTGATGGCCTCGGTGGTGCCGCGGACAACGATGGGCCGGCGGAGGCCGCGGCGCACTTCGTCGCTCAGTGTCGATACGTCGGCGACGCCGCTGCGCCAGAGGTACTCGCGGAAGGGCTCGTTGTGGAGGGCGAAGGAGACCATGGTCCGGACCAGCGGGCCGCGCCAGAAGGGCCGCACCCAGCGGGGAATAATTCCGTTCGGGAGGGCGCTGGAGACCAGCACCAGCCGCTCCACCGTATTCGGGTACGCCTCGGCGAAACGCAGCGCGATCGCGCCGCCCATCGAGTGGCCGATGACGGCCGCGCGCTCGATGCCCAGCCGCTCTATGACCTGCTTCACCAGCCGGACGGCGCCGGTCAGGGAAGCGTCCTTCAGCCGCGCCCGGTCCGAGAGGCCGAAGCCGGGCAGGTCGAGGGCGACGGCGCAGCGGCTCTCGGCCAGGGCCGGGATCGTGCGCCGGAAGCTGAAGGTGGAGGCGCCCATGCCGTGGAGCAGGACGACGGCCGGCCCCTTCCCGCTCTCGACATAGTGGACCCGCACGCCGTCAACGTCGATGAGGGAGGAGCCGTCGCGTATCTCGTCTAGCTCATGCGTCTCGTTGAGGCGGGTGAGCCGACGGCCGTACAGGTACGTCGCGCCCAGGGCCGCCGACAGGCCCACGCCGTACAGAAGGAGTCGCTTCGTCGGGAGGATACCCATGTCAGGTTCCGTGCAGCAACCCGCTCACGTACCTGAGGCTGCCGGCGATGCGCGGGCCGTACCAGCAGAGGTGCTTCCCCTCCAGCAGGCGAATGCGACCGCTGCGCACCGCCGAGACGTCCGGATAATTCCGTACCTCAAGTACGTGCTTCTCGGAGAAAGGGTACGGCTCGTCGGGGAGGAGGATCACGTCCGGGTCCCGCTCTGCCATCTCGAAGAGGTCGACCTTCGGGTAGCGTTCCCAGCGGTCGGCGAAGATGTTGCGGGCGCCGCAGACGGTGATGAAGTCGTGCATGTAGGAGCCGGGCCCCACGGTCATCCAGGGGTTGCGCCAGATGGGGCAGAAGGTCCTGACCGGGGGGCGTTCGCTGTTCGCCGCTGCCAGCTCCGCCACCGTCGCCTCCGCCTCATCGATGATGGGCTTGGCAGCTTCTAAGGCGCCGGTGATCTCGGCCAGCGTGCCCATCAGCTCGATCCCCTCGCGGACCGTCTTGGGGAGGGTGATGAAGACGTTGAGGCCGCGCTGGAGCAGCGCTTCGATATCCTCTTTGCGGTTCTCCTCGGCGCTGGCGACGACGAGGTCCGGCCCCAGCTCCAGCACCCTTGGGACGTCGAGGTACTTCGTGCCGCCAACCTTGGCCTTCGTCGAGACGCCCTCCCTGGGTTCGACGCAGAACTTGGTGACCCCGACCACGGCATCGGCTAGGCCGAAGACGAAGAGGGCCTCCGTGAGACTGGGCACCAGGGAGACGATTCGGCGGGGCGGCCGCTTCACCTCCACCGGCCTCTGTAGGGCATCGACGAACTTCATGAGGTCACCGCTGCGGTCCGCGGCGACTGATAGTATAGCACGCTAGCCCGGCGACTCCCCCAGTACGACCTCCGCCCGCATCAGGCGGTCGCCGCGGTAGAACTCGACCTCCACCGTTTCGCCGCCCCGGTTCTCGGTCAGCGCCTTGATGAGGTCGGCGTTGGAGCGGATCGCGCGGCCCGCCAACCGCACGATGATGTCGTCCGGCTGCAGGCCGGCGCGATCCGCCGGCGAGCCGTCCTCTACGGCCCGTATCCCCACCCCGGCTTCGACGGGGAGGTCAAAGTCCTGGGCCAGGGAAGGGGTGACGTCGAGGAACGTTATGCCGAGGAAGCCGCGCTCCACCCGTCCCTCCCGAATGAGCTCGGCGACAATGGGCTTGGCCGTGTCGATGGAGATGGCGAACCCCACCCCTTCCACGTCGCCGCGGATCACCGCCGTCGTGATGCCGATGACCTCGCCTTGGTCGTTCACCAGCGGCCCGCCCGAGTTGCCGGGGTTGATGGCGGCGTCCGTCTGGATGGCGTCGGATATCATGAAGGGGTCTTCCTGGATGAAGCGCCCTTTGGCGCTGACCACGCCCTTGGTCACCGTGGGCCCGCCGGGAAGGTCGAGAGCGTTGCCGATGGCCACGACTTCGTCCCCCACCTGCAGCTCCGAAGAGTCGCCGAGCCTTGCCGGGACGAGGTTCTCGGCATCGATCTGGAGCACGGCCAGGTCCGTGGGCTGGTCCCGCCCCACGATCCGCGCCTCGAATTTGCGGCCATCGCTCAGGGTGATGGTGACCTTCTCCACCGGTTTGACGCCGTCGACGGTCACCACGTGGTTGTTGGTAACGATGTGCCCCTGCTCGTCGATGACTATCCCCGTGCCCACGCCCGCCGCCGGCACGACCTGCCCGAAGACGTCGATGGTGGCGGCCTCCGTGAGGACGTGGACGACGCTGGGCCGGAGGCGCTCCACCAGCTCGGCCGTCGTGAGGGTCTCGCCGCCCGGCTGCGCGGTCGGGGCCGGCGATTCCATTGCCGTCGGCGCCGGACTGCCGCTGCCGGATCCCCCGCCGCAGGCCGCGGCGACGACCGCGAGCGCCAGCGCGGCGATGAGAAGCAATTTCGAGGCGAAGCGGGGCACGGGACACGTCCTCCTGGCGAAAATGTTAAGCCTTCACTTAAGGTAACGCCAGGTGGCTTGCCGTGGTTCTGGCCGATAGAATTGGGGTGGGCGGTGCCGGCCGGAGGCCGAACGAATCTTGGCCGGCGGCCTGACCGTATACTCAGCGGGCTGCCCCGAGGGCTCGGGGCGGTTCGTCGGCGGGAGCGCGTTTGGACTACGGCGACCTTGCAGACGAAGAGCTCATGGAGCGGCTCCTCTACCGGGACATCAAGGCGTTCGAGGCGCTCTACGACCGCTACGCCGACGTTGTGTACTCAACGGCCCTCCGGATCGTCCGGGACATCCACCTGGCGGAGGACGTGGCCCAGGAGATTTTCCTGCGGCTCTGGCGGAAGCCGGACCGCTTCGTCGCCGGGCGGGGGCGGTTCATGAGCTGGGTCCTCTCGGTGACGCGCAACCGGGCCGTGGACGAGGTGAGGACGAGGGGCCGACGCCAGCGCCGCGAGGCCCCACCTTCGCCGGAGCCGCGCGACGTGGTGGCCACGGGCGAGGGCAACGACCCGGCGCTGGCGGCTACACTTGCCGACGAGCGGCGGCGCGTCAAGGAGGCGCTGAGCAAGCTGCCGCGGGAGCAGAGGGACGCGATCGAGCTGGCCTACTTCGGCGGGCTGACGCAGCAGCAGATCGCCGACCTCCTCAACCAGCCGCTGGGCACCATCAAGACCAGGATTCGCCTGGGGATGCTGAAGCTGAGAGCGTCGACACTGGGAAAGGAAGGGAGACAGGCGGAAGGCTAATGGACTGCAGGGAGATCGCGGAGCT
>JACOUE010000060.1 GCA_016178045.1 Chloroflexota bacterium | reverse complement strand
GAGCGCATGCGGATGCGACGCGTGCGCGGTGTCCTGGTGACCACGTCTGGGGGACGGTTGCTGGGCGTCCTCTACCGCAGGGACGCGGAGCAGAAGCTGGCGCAGGCCGGGGACGTCACGGAGTAGGGGAGAGGGCCTAGCCGGCCTCGCCCACTTCGTCGGGGTCGTGTTCGAGGAGGACGACCGCCTGGGCGGGCTCGAAGAACAGGTCGTCGCACAGGTCGCAGGAGACGATGTGGGCGAACGCCTCCTCGCTCGGCTCCTGGCCGCTCTCTAGGTAGCGGAACATATCGCTCCGGGCGACGGGGCAGGATACCTGGGCCGGGCGGCTGATCGCCACGACCTGCTTCTTCATCAGCAGGCGGGTGAGGGGCGAGCGGCAGCCTTCACAGGACATGAAGTGTCCCTGGAGCCACAGGCCGTCGTCATCGGTCCCGGCCAGCACGCCGACGCGCACGGCGTCGGGGATGTGCCAGCGAGGGCTGACCTGCCGCTCCAGCTCGCTCATGAAGGCTCTGTGCTCAACCGGGTTCACCGGCGTTCGCCTGCCTTTCCTCATACAGCATAGGCCCCGATCTATACCCGTCCGTCCGTTCTAGATTAAGAATATGTTACAACTTCCCTACCAAAAAAGCTCGCGCCAACGGCACTCCTTTCGTGCCGTTGTCTTGACACAGCCGCCCCAATGAATAGAATGGACGCAAGCCAAGGAGAGAGTGCGGACGGAACCAGATAACAACTGAAGAACGGCCTGCGAAGGGCACGACGTGAGGGGTTCGCAGGGAGAACGGCGCAATAATTTAGGTTATCGATAATCTCTCCCCCTCGATTCCTTCTCAGTAGTTCCCCGCAGGCCAGCTTGCCCGAGTGGTCCTTAGGGCCGGGCCGCCCCCGCTGCATGCGGCGGCAGGGTGCTTCCGTAGCCCGGCCTCAATGAGGGGAAGCTGGTGATAGTGGAGGGGCCGGCGAAACCGAATAGCAGGGAGGAGGCCTTCGCCTACTGCCGGCGAATGGCCCATACCCACTACGAGAACTTTACCGTCGCCTCCTGGTTCCTGCCTCGGCAGGCGAGGCCCCACATGTACTCCGTCTACGCCTTTTGCCGTGGTGTCGACGACCTCGGCGACGAGGCGGAGGGCGACCGCCTGGCCCTCCTGGACGAGTGGGAGGCCGAGCTCCGCCGCTGCTACGACGGCGGGCCGCGCCACCCTGCGTTCGTCGCCCTCCAGGAGACGATACGGCAGTTCCAGATCCCGCCGGAGCCCTTCCTCCGCCTCATCGAGGCCAACCGGCGCGACCAGCGCGTAAACCGCTACGCCACCTACGAGGACCTGCTGGAGTACTGCTCCTACTCCGCCAACCCAGTCGGGCGCCTGGTCCTCTACTTGTTTGGTCATCGGGACGAAGAGCGGCAGCGCCTCTCGGACGCCACGTGCACGGCCCTCCAGCTCACCAACTTCTGGCAGGACGTTGCCGTTGACCTGACGAAGGGGCGGGTCTACATCCCTCGGGAGGACCTGGCCCGCTTCGGCTACTCGGAGGAAGATCTGGAGGCGGGCCTCTTCAACGATGAATTCCGGCGGCTCATGCCCTTCGAGGTAAGGCGGACGCGGGCGCTGTTCAGGGTGGGCCTGGGGCTGGTCGATCTCGTGGACGGGCGCCTGCGGATCGACCTGAAGCTGTTCACCCTGGGCGGCCTCGCCGTCCTCGACGCCATCGAGAGGATCGACTACGACGTCCTCCACCGGCGGCCCGCGCTCTCGAAGCTGCGGAAGGCGCTGCTCGTCCCGCGCGCCCTTCTGCCCATTTCAACGGGAGGACCGTGATGCGATCGGCGGATGGAAGCATCGACGTCGCTTACGAGCACTGCCGAGCCCTCGCCCGGCGCGAGGCGAAGAACTTCTACTACGGCTTTCTCCTCCTGCCGCCGGAGCAGCGCCGCGCCATCTACGCCGCCTACGCCTTCGCCCGCGGCTCGGACGACATCGCCGACGAGGAAATGCCGCCGGACGAGAAGATCGTCCGCCTGGCGGCCTACCGGGAGCAGCTCGACCGCTGCCTGGCCGGGCAGCCGGAGGGGCCGGTGTTCGCCGCCCTCTACCACGCCGTGACCCGCTACCGCATTCCGCCCGAGTACCTCTACCAGCTGATGGAGGGGGTGGAGACCGACCTTACCGTAAAGCGCTACTCCACCTTCGAGGACCTCCGGCGCTACTGCTACCTGGTCGCCTCCACCGTGGGCCTCATCTGCATCGAGGTCTTCGGCTACGAGGGCGGCGAGGAGGCGCGTGAATACGCGGTCGACCTGGGGATCGCCCTCCAGCTCACGAACATCCTCCGCGACCTCCAGGAGGACGCCGGGCGCGATCGTATCTACCTCCCCCGCGACGAGCTCGCCCGTTTCGGCTACGCGGAGGAGGAGCTACTGCGGGGCGCGGCCAACGATGCCTTCTTCCCGCTCATGGCCTGGCAGGTGGAGCGGGCCCGCCGGTACTACGAGCGGGGACGCCGCCTCCTGCCCTTCCTGCCGCGGCGGGCGCGGGCCTGCGTGGGCGTCATGGCCGGTATCTACAGCCGCATCCTGGACGACATCGAGCGCCGGCCGGAGTCCGTCTTTCGAGAGCGGATCGGGCTCAGCACCGGGCAGAAGCTGGCGCTGGCCGGCCGCGAGCTGGTGAGGAGCCTGGTCGCCTCATGAACGGGCGCTCGGTAATCGTTATCGGCGGCGGGCTGGCGGGGATAGCCGCCGCCTGTGAGCTGGCCGACGCCGGCCAGCGGGTGACGCTGCTGGAGAAGCGGCCCTTCTTGGGAGGGCGGGCCTACTCGTATACGGACGGCCGCTCCGGCCGCGAGGTAGACAACGGCCAGCACGTCTTCCTAAAGTGCTGCACGGAGTACATCCGCCTGCTGGAGCGGCTGGGGGTGCGCGGCCGCACCTACCTCCAGGAGCGCATGCGCGTCCCCGTCGTGGACAAGCTCACGGGCAGGAGCGTGCTGGAGGCGGGCCGCCTGCCGGCGCCCTTCCACCTGCTTCCGACGTTCCTGCGATACCGGCCGTTGTCCCTGGGCGAGAAGCTGCTGGCAGCCTACGCCCTCACGCGGATGCGCTCCCTCGACCGTTCGAGGCACCCGGAGCTGGACGGCGTCACCTTCAGCGAGTGGCTGCGGGCCCAGGGCCAGACCAGCAACGCCGTCCGCAACTTCTGGAACCTCATCATCCAGCCGACCCTGAACGACGGCATCGAAAGGGTGAGCGCCGACCTGGCCATTATGGTCTTCCAGGAGGGGTTCCTCCGTACGAAGGACGGCGGGAACATCGGCTGGGCGAAGGTGGGGCTCTCGCAGCTGCTGGCCGAGGCCGCCGCGCGCCACATTGAGGAGCGCGGGGGTGAGGTGCGCCTGCGGGTGGGGGTCCAGCGGCTCGTGGTGGAGGACGGCCGTCTCGCCGGCGTCGTGGTCGACGGCGAGACGCTGGCTTCCGATGGCTACGTCTCGGCCCTGCCTCACGATGCGCTTCTGGCCGTGCTGCCGGCGTCGGCTCGCAAGGATTCGTACTTCGCCCGCCTCAGCCGCATCGAGACCTCGCCCATCGTCAACGTCCACCTCTGGTACGACCGCCCCGTCACGAGCGTCGACTTCGCCGCCTTCCTGAACACGCCGCTCCAGTGGCTGTTCAACAAGTCGAAGCTGTGGGAGCAGGACGGGCCCGGGGAGTACCTGGACATATCGCTGAGCGGCGCCCACGACTTCGTCGAGCTCCCCGGCCAGGAGCTCATCGAGATGTTCCGGCGCGAGGTGGGGACGCTCTTCCCGGTGGCGCGAGCGGCGGAGCTGAAGAACGCCCTGGTGGTCAAGCAGCCCCGGGCGACGTTCGCGCCCCGGCCCGGGATCGCCGCGCTGCGGCCGGATTGCGGTCGCACGCCCATCGAAAGCCTGTTCCTGGCCGGCGATTGGAGCCAGACCGGATGGCCGGCAACCATGGAGTCCGCCGTGCGCAGCGGCCTGCTGGCCGCCCGCGACGTCATCGCGGCGGCGGGAAGGGAGGTGAGAGCAGAAGCAATCGCAGTCTAGGCGATGGCAGCCGTCGCCGGGTACGAAGGGCAATGATCTATCCGTTGTAGAGGGGAGAGGCTGGTATGAAGATAAAGAAGGCGAGCGCCCTGGGGTTCTGCTTCGGCGTGCGCCGCGCGATCGAGGTGGTGGAGAGCGGGGCGGAGGAGTACGGGCCCATCGACAGCCTGGGGTCGGTAGTGCACAATCCGGTGGTTGTCGATAAGCTAGACAATAAGGGCGTACGCGTGGTCCAGGGCCTGGAGCAGGTGGAGAGCGGCACCATCGCGGTGACCGCCCACGGCCGGGGGCCTCAGATCGTGGACGAGGCCTCCCGCCGCGGCCTCCGCCTCATCGACGCCACCTGTCCCATCGTCCGCAAGTCGCAGAAGGCGGCGCAGAAGCTGGTCCACGACGGGTTCAAGCTGATCATCTACGGCGAGGAGGACCACCCCGAGGTCCGGGGTGTGCTAGCATGGACTGACGGCAAAGGAGTAGCCATTCTCGACCCCGAGTCCTCCATCGACATCCCCCGCCGGAAGGTGGCCCTCCTTTCCCAGACCACCAAGAGCGAAGAGTCCTTCGCGGAGTTCGTGGCCCGCTTCGTGGCCCACAACATCGGCCGCTTCAATGAGCTCCGCATCATCAACACCACCTGCCCCGAGACCGACGAACGGTATCACGCCGCCCGCGAGCTGGCCGCCGAGAGCGACCTCATACTGGTCGTCGGAGGCCGCAACAGCGCCAATACGCGGAAGCTTGCTCAGACGTGCGCGGGCGCCGGCGTCGAGACGCACCACATCGAGACGGCGGGAGAGATCGAGCCCGCCTGGCTGCAAGGACGCGAGGTGGTGGGAGTAACGGCGGGAGCCTCGACCCCCGACGAGTCCATAGACGAGGTCGTGCGGCGGCTGCGGGAGCTGGACCGGCAGGGCAAGTCAGAGCGCCGCCGGCGCCGCCCACAGCCGGCAGCGGCAGCCACGTAGAATGGGAGGACGGAATGAAGTTCCTGACGCAGACATTCACAGTCCAGACCGAACGGGGCCCCCAGTTTATCGACATAACCGAAAAGGTGGTCGACCTGATCGTCCAGGCGTCCATCCGTAACGGCTGCGTCGTTATCTTCTCCCGCCATACCACTGCGGCCGTGCGCATCAATGAAAACTGCCCGCACCTGATCCAGGACATGGAGGACATGCTGGCGAAGATAGCTTCGCCGGGGGGCGAGTACCGCCACAACGTCTTCGCCCACGCCTTCTCCGACAACGGCGAGCGCCCCAACGGACACTCGCACTGCCAGCAGCTCCTTCTGGGCGCCTCGGAGTCCGTTCCCATCGTCGAAGGGCAGCCGCTGTTCGGCCAGTGGCAGCGCATCTTCCTGGTTGAGCTGGACCACGCTCGCGAGCGTGAAGTCGTGGTGCAGCTGCTGGGGGAGTGAGGCCTTGACCCTTCCGGGCGCCTTCAGTCGCTACCGGCGGGAGGTGGAGGAGACCCTGCGAGAGCTTCTCGGCCGGGGTTCTCCGTCCCTCCTCTACCGCATGATGCGGTATCACCTGGGCTGGGAGGACGCCCAGGGACGGCCCATTACGGAGAACGGCGGCAAAGCCCTGCGGCCCACCCTCTGCCTGCTGGCCTGCGAGGCGGTGGGCGGCGACTGGCGGAAGGCCCTGCCGGTGGCGGCGGCCGTGGAGCTGGTGCACAACTTCTCGCTGGTCCACGACGACATCCAGGACCAGGACCGGGAGCGGCGCCACCGCCCCACCGTGTGGAGCGTCTGGGGCCAGCCCCAGGCCATCAACGCCGGCGACAGCTTGCTGGCCCTGGGCCGGCTGGCCATCCTCCGCCTGGGCAGGGAGGACGTCCCTCCGGCCAAAGTAATCTCCGCGGCCCGCATCCTGGACGAGTGCACCCTGGAGATGGTCGAGGGACAGTCGCTGGACCTGAGCTTCGAGGAGACGCTGGAAGTGAGCCTGGATGCCTACATGGAGATGATCGCCAGGAAGACGGGCGCCCTGTTCGACTGCGCCCTCCGCCTGGGCGCCCTGGTCGGCAGCGACGAAGAGGCTACCGTCGACGCCCTCGGACGCTGCGGCCGGTTGCTGGGCGTCGCCTTCCAGGTGCGGGACGACATGCTGGGGGTGTGGGGCGTGGGCGAGCGCACGGGCAAGCCCCTGGTGGCCGATATCCGGCGGCGCAAGAAGTCGCTGCCGGTGGTCTACGCCCTGTCCGCTAGCGCGGAGGAACGGAACAGCATCGCCCGTATCTATCAGAACGACGCTATTTCCGACGAGGACGTGGGGGCCGTGTGCCAGGCGCTGGAGGCCCTGGGAGCCCCTGAGTACTGCCGCCAGGTGGCGCACCGGAAGAAGGGAGAGGCCCTCGCTGCCCTGGAGGGGCTGGGCCTCGACCCGGAGCGGCACCGCGAGCTCAAAGAGATTGCCGATTTCCTGCTGGAGCGCGAGTTTTAGCTCCGGCCTAGAAGAGGTGTGTTGTGGCTGGGCAACCGTTAGGACTGAGCATGAAGCTGGCTTGGTACCTCCTGAAGCAGAAGATCAAGGGGAACAAGTACTTCCCCCTGACCATGATCCTGGAGCCCCTGGAGGCCTGTAACCTCACCTGCACCGGCTGCGGCCGCATCCGCGAGTACGAGCCGGTGATCGACAGGTTCATGAGCGTGGAGGTCGCCCTCCGCGCCGTCCAGGAGTGCGACCCGCCTGTCGTCTCCGTCGCCGGGGGCGAGCCGTTGATGCACCCCCAGATCGGCGAGATCGTGGCCGGGATCATCAAGCAGAAGCGGTATGTCTATCTCTGCACGAATACGCTCCTGTACAAGCGCGCCTTCAAGGCGATCCCGCCGTCCAAGTATTTCGCCTTCGTCGTCCACCTGGACGGCCTGCGGGAGACGCACGACGTGGCGGTCGAGCAAAAGGGTGTCTACGACGTCGCCATCAAGATGATCCACGAGGCGAGGCAGAGGGGGTACCGGGTCTGCACGAACACTACCCTCTACAGCGGCACGAATCCAGAGGAGTACCACCAGCTCTTCCCGATGCTCAACGAGATGGGCGTCGAGGGGATGATGGTGTCGCCGGCGTTCCAGTACAAGGAGGTGGCCCATCAGCCAATCTTCATGCAGCGGCAGGAGGCGCAGGGCTTCTTCCGCCGCATCTTCGAAGGCAGCGGGAAGGGCATCCGCTTCTACAACAACCCCCTCTACCGCGACTTCCTCATGGGGAAGCGGGAATACACCTGCAGCCAGTGGACCACCCCCACCTACACCGTCATGGGCTGGCGCAAGCCCTGCTACCTCATCGCCGACGGCCACGCGGGGTCGTACCGGGAGCTGATGGAGACGGTGCAGTGGGACGCCTACGGCTGGGGGAAGGACCCCCGCTGCGATACGTGCATGATGCACTGCGGCTTCGAGGGCTCCGCCATCATTGAGGCGATGGACAAGCCTAAAGTGCTCGCGGAGCTGGCCTTCAGGTCCATCAAAGGAGACTAGGGGAGGTATGCTCGCCATATTCGTCGCCCTGGCCGCGGAACAGCGCTGCGTCCAGCCCTACATCGAGGAGCTGGAGCGTAAGCGGCTGAACGGCTTTAGCGTCGTCCTTGGGCACCACCGCAACCGGCCGCTGTTGCTCTGCCGCACGGGGCTCGGCCGGCGGGCGAAGGACGCCGCCGACCTGGTGTTGAACGCCCACCGGGCCCAGGCGGTGGTGTCGCTGGGCTTCTCGGGGGCCGTGCGGCACGACCTCCGCGGCGGGGAGATCGTGGTCTGCGAGCGCGTCTACCTTTGCCCCGACGGCGAACGGGAGGCGGAGGCCCTTCAGGAAGCCGACGAGTCGCTGCTGATGCTCGCGGAGAGAGCGGTCCGGGCCGGAAGCCTTCATAGCCGGAAGGGGGCATCGGCCACCGTTCCCCAGGCCCTGGTGAACCCAGCCCAGAAGCGGGAGCTGGGCGAAAAGTGCCCTGTCGACATTGTGGAGATGGAGAGCTTCTGGGTGGGCCAGGCCGCGAACGCCCATGGCGCCCCCTTCCTGACCGTGCGC
This sequence comes from Chloroflexota bacterium, assembly GCA_016178045.1. Classification (GTDB taxonomy): domain Bacteria; phylum Chloroflexota; class Dehalococcoidia; order SM23-28-2; family JACOUE01; genus JACOUE01. The sequence continues at coordinate 12,996 of JACOUE010000060.1, read as the reverse complement.
GCTGTCGTGGACGACGCGGCCCACGTTGTCCCCGACGCGGAGGAGCTGGTGACGGAGTTGGGCGACCAGAGGGTGACGCGAATCATCAGGCTGCTGGCCACCCGGCCGACGTACATCCCCCACTTTCTCCGCCTTACGCGGAACGGCATGCTGGCGGGCAGGCAGCTGGGCCGCTTCGCCGGCGAGTTCATCTCCCAGTGGAGCGGACTGCCGTGAAAACTCAATCGGTCTCATCGATCATCGACCCGGGTCGCCTCGCCGCAGTGGACGAGGCGATTCAGCGTTCCCAGGAGTACTTCCTCCGTACCCAGCACCCCGATGGCTACTGGTGGGGCGAGCTGGAGTCGAACGTCACCATGGCGGCAGAGTACCTGCTGCTCACCCATTTCCTCGGCGTGGGCGAAGAGCGGCGTTGGCGGAAGGTCGCCGGCTATCTTCGCCGGCAGCAGCGGGCCGACGGGACCTGGGCCATCTACTACGGTGGCCCGCCCGACATCAACGCCACCATCGAGTCGTACTTCGCGCTGAAGATGGCCGGCGTCCCCGCCGACGACCCGATGATGGCAGAGGCCCGCCGGTTCGTCGTCTCGCAGGGGGGCGTGCCCCGGGCGCGCATTTTCACCAAGGTCTGGCTGGCCCTCTTCGGCCAGTGGGACTGGCGGGGCGTCCCCGTCCTGCCGCCGGAGTTCATGTTCCTGCCCTCCTGTTCCCCCCTCAACATCTACGAGTTCGCATCCTGGGCGCGCGCCACGGTCGTCCCCATGCTCATCATCCTCTCCGAGCGGCCTGTCTGCCCCATCCCCGAGCACGCCCGCATCGACGAGCTGTACCCGGTGCCGCGCTCGGAGGTCGACTACTCCCTGCCGAGGCCGCAGAGATCGCTTTCGTGGCGGGGTCTCTTCTACAACCTGGACGGTCTCCTCCGCCGCTACGAAAGCGTCGCCGTTTCGCCTTTGCGCAAGGCCGCCGTCAGGACCGCCGAGAGATGGATCGTCGCCCACCAGGAGGCCGACGGCTCCTGGGGCGGCATCCAGCCGCCCTGGGTCTACTCCCTCATCGCTTTGAAGGTGCTGGGGTACTCCCTGGACCACCCGGTGATGAAGAAGGGGCTGGAAGGCTTCGACGGGTTCGCCGTCGAGGACGACAAGACGTTCAACCCGCAGGCCTGCCTGTCGCCGGTGTGGGACACCGCGCTGGCGATGATCGGCCTGTTGGACGGCGGCCTGCGCCCGGACCACCCCGCCCTCGTCAACGCCGGCCGCTGGCTCCTCCGTGAGCAGATCCTGACCGGCGGCGACTGGCAGGTGAAGGTGAAAGGGGTCGAGCCGGGTGGCTGGGCTTTCGAGTTCGAGAACGACCTCTACCCGGACACGGACGACACGGCCGAGGTGATGATCGCCCTCCAGCGCACGCAGGTGCCGGACGAGAAACGGAAGCAGCGGGCGCTGGCGCGGGGGCTGCGCTGGCTCCTGGCCATGCAGTCGAAGAACGGGGGCTGGGGCTCCTTCGACAAAGACAACACCCAGAAACTGATCACCTCCATCCCCTTCTGCGACTTCGGGGAGGTGATCGACTACCCGACGGAGGATGTCACCGCCCACATCGTGGAGATGCTGGGGCGGCTGGGGTACCGGGCAGATTTCCCGCCCCTGCGCCGCGCCCTGGCCTACCTGCGACGCGAGCAGGAGGCGGACGGCGCCTGGTGGGGCCGCTGGGGGGTCAACTACATCTACGGCACGGGGGCCGTACTCCCTGCGCTCGAGGCCGTAGGGGAGGACATGTCGCAGCCCTATGTGCGGGCGGCGGTGCGCTGGCTGCTGCGCCGCCAGAACGAGGACGGCGGCTGGGGCGAATCGTGCGACAGCTACGCCGACCCCGCCCTGCGCGGCCAGGGCCCCAGCACCGCCTCGCAGACGGCGTGGGCGCTGCTGGCCCTGCTGTCAGCCGCCTCGCCGAACGGCGACGGCATCATGGAAGCGGTAACGCGGGGGGTTGCCTATCTGGTGGAGAGGCAGGAAGAGGACGGACAGTGGGAGGAGCCCCACTTCACCGCCACCGGCTTCCCCCGTGACTTCATGATCAAGTACCACCTGTACCGCAACTACTGGCCCCTGATGGCGGTGGGGCGCTTCCGGCGCCTGCTGGAAGCTGATTCGCGCGGGCCGTCGCCGGCGACCTGAAGCCTGCCGGCAGGCAGGGTCGCCGCTACGTTTAGGGGGGGCCTCCCGCCCTCTCGTGGCGCTGGGGCGGTTCCGGCGCTTGACGCGGGGCGAAAGCGTCTTATGATAGCCGGTTCCGGATCTCGGTCTTGATGGCGCGGACGCGCTGCATGTCGGGGTAGGCGCCGCCCTCGGCTTTGCGGTCGAATATCTTCTCGCCGCCGGCGTACACCTCCAGGCGGCCGTTGGCGACGGGGATGATGGTGACGGGGGCGTCGTCTTCGAACTCGTGCCAGATCTCGGTCGCCATCCAGGCGGCCAGGGGGAGGTACCCTCAGACGACGCAGTACTTGATCTCGATGGGGAGCTTGCCTTCGTGACGGTCGTCCATGCGCGTCTCCTCCTGTAGCGGAGGCCTTCAGGCCTCCAAAAGCCATGGAAGCCTAAAGGCTTCCTCTAGATTGGCTGCCGCCCCTCGCAATGACCGGCGATCGGCGCTAGTCGAGGCCCAGGTCGGATCGGGCCTCTTCGCTCATCATGTCGGGGTTCCACATGGGGTCGAAGGTGAACTCGACGTCGATGTCCTTCACGCCGGGCAGGATCCCCACGTTCTCCTCGATCTGCTCCGTGACCATCGGCCCAATGGGGCAGGCGGGCGTGGTCAGCGTCATCACGATGTGGACCTTCCCGTCCTCGCTGCACTCGACGTCGTACACCAGTCCCAGGTCGACGATGTTGTAGTGCAGCTCCGGGTCTAATATTTCCTTGAGGGCCTCGCGCACAACCTCGGGCTTGACCATCCTCTTATCCTCCTTGACTAGTCATATTTTAAACAATTTGCGAGGCGAGCCGCTATGCCGGTATCGGCTGCGCCGCCATTCTGGGGTGTAACGGCTACACCCCAAACCTCGTCTAAACTTTTTGAAATGGCCGGCAATAAGGGCATCGTTACGCCCGCCTCGCCTGCAACCTCCCGGACGGCCGTCGCCGGCGGTGTTGCGGTCGTTATCTCCGACGTGGACGTGTGGTCCGCGGCAGCGGCGCGCGTTCTCCAAGACGTGGGGCTGAAGCCATGGGAGTGCCACGAGCTGCACGAAGCGATGGACTTCTCCTACGAGGAGCCGATCGCCCTCCTGATTGTAGCCGCGCCCACTAGCGAGTTCATGGTACGGGCGTGCCGCTCCGTCCGCGGCCTCCAGGAAGTGCCGCTGATCGCCATGGTCTCCATGGAGGACGATGTCGTTGACGCCCTGGAAGCCGGCGCCGACGACGCCGTGCCGGCGAACGCGTCGGCGGAGCTGCTGGCCGCCCGGGTAAGGGCGCTGCTCCGGCGCGCTTCGCGGCAGGAGCGGGCAGGCGGCGTCCTCCAAGTCCGCGAAATCTGCATCGACCTGAACAAGTGCCAGGTGGTGGTGCGCGAGCAGCCCGTCAACCTCACGCCAACGGAGTTTCGCCTGCTGGCCTGCCTGGCCCAGCGTGCCGGCCGGGTAGTGGACAGCCGCACCCTGTTGAAGGCCGTCCACGGCTACCTTGCCGACGAACGGGACGCCCAGAGCGTGGTGAAGGTGCATATCGCCAACATCCGCCGCAAGCTGGAAGTCCACCTTCCGGAGCAGCCGTACATCCTGTCGGTCAGGGGGTTCGGCTACCTGCTGGAGCGGCGCACGCAGCCGCGCGAGAACGACCCCCTCTCTCCCCTCATCGACTCCACCAACGGCGACGAGCCGTCGAGCCCGGCCTCTTAACCACACCTCAACTCCCCCTTAACCGGCCCTCTACTTGAAACAGGTTACGCTGGCGTTTCGGGCCTGCTAACCTCGATTCAGACTTTATCGATGGAGGGTTGGGATGAGAATAAGCACCCCGAGCCAGCCTCAGACCGAAGCCCACGCAGCGACGGACCCGCTGAAGGCGATCTTCGACAAGTTCTACCCGGACCTCTTCGCCTACGTCTCCTCGATGCTTCAGGGCCGCGAAGACGCGCCGGAGATAGTGGCGGAAGCCTTCGCGATCACGTTCCAGCACATGAACGGCACGGAGCCGCCGGACGTTAGGCTCCGCCTCTTCCGGGCCGCGCACGGCCTGGTCTCGTCCGCCCTCGAGGGGCGCGCCCGCGAGCGAGAGCTGATGTCGCTGGTATTCGACGGCGGCCTGCGCCCAATAGAAGCGGCGGAAGTGCTAGATGTCCCCTTCCCCAGGGCGGCTCACCTGCTCAAGTCGGGCCTGCGCCGGCTGCAGACGCAGGGCGTGGTGGCGTCCGCGTAGGACGGCCTCCTCGAGACGACACGTACAACCGCCCCGCTGGCGGATTGCGGGAATGACGCTGGTCGGGGCGGCCGGATTCGAACCAACGATCTCCTGATCCGGCATTCAGCGACGCTGCGCAGCTTACCTCACCGCCAGAGCCTTCTGCCAATCCCGCACGATTAAACCGAAGTTTAAGGTTTCTGGCTAAACGGCCGACTACTCAGCGACCTTTGGCAATTGTCATTAATCCGCGCCTCCTCCTATAGTTCGGGAATCAGACGCCCTTTTCCGACCCTCCTGGGCTAGTCGGTACTATCCGTTCCGAAGGAGGACTGCATTGTCGCGACTCCTCAAGGGTGTGGCCCTCAACGCCGCGCTCCTCGCTTCTGTGCTATTCGTCGCTCTGGCTTACGGCAGCGACGGCAACGCGCCCAACGACCCCGACTTCAACCGCTGCGGGGAGGCCGCGCCTCACCAGCCCTTCAACCCGCCCCCTAACCCGGCCTGCTCCTACTTCGACGAACAGTGGAACCTGTACAGCTTTTTCCCCAGGAACGCGCCGAACGCCAACCTGCTCAAGAACGAGAACGACCCGCCGCTGGAGGGCAGCGGCCTTAGCGCCGACCTCGCCTGGACCGTCACAAAGGGCGACCCCTCCGTGGTCATCGCCATCCTGGACTCCGGCATCCGCTGGGACGACCGCGAGCTGGCAAACAAGCTCTTCCTCAATCGTGGGGAGCTGCCGCTCCCCGATGGCTGTGCCGATTACGACTGCAACGGCGACGGCGCCTTCAACGTCCGAGACTACGCCTCCAGCGTGTCCGACGCCGGTGGCAACGGGAACGGCATCCTAGACTCGGAAGACCTCATCCTCACCTTCTCCAACGGCATCGACGAGGACAACAACGGCTACGTCGACGACATCTCCGGCTGGGACTTCTTCCGCGACGACAACGACCCCCTCGATGAGGTCCACTTCAACCACGGGACGGGGCGCGCCAAGGAGGCCGCCGCCGAGTCCGATAACCGCATCGCCAGGGCGGGAGTATGCCAGCTCTGCACCATCATGCCCTTGCGCATCGGCGATAGTTTCGTGGTCAACGTCCACGCCCGCAACCAGGGCATCGTCTACGCCGTCGACAACGGCGTCAGCATCGCCTCGGAGGCCATCGGCGCGGTGAACTCGGACGCCTTCAGCCAGCAGGTGATGGACTACGCCTGGGAGAACGGCGTCCTCATCATCCTCTCCGCCGCCGACGAAGACAGCTTCCACCACAACCAGCCGGCGGCCCTGAATCACGGCCTATGGGTCAAGTCCATCATCCCCGACGTGTTGGACGACCGCCTGGAGCAGACGAAGACCTTCCTGAACCACGCCTTCTGCACCAACTACGGCGGCCACAACCACCTGGCCGTCCCCACCACCTCCTGCTCCTCCGGCGCCACCGGGAACTCCGCCGGCGTGGCCGGCCTGGTCTACTCCGCCGGGAAGCAGTTTGGCTACGACCTCACCGCCGACGAGGTGAAGCAGATCGTCACCCTGGCCGCGGACGATATCAACATCCCGGGCTCCGGGATCATCGATAAGACCAAGTACCCCAGCCAGCCGGGCTGGGACCAGTACTTCGGCTACGGCCGCATCAACGCCTACAAGGCCGTGATGGCTGTGGCCGAGGGCCTCATCCCCCCTGAAGCGGACATCATCTCCCCCGAGTGGTTCGACCTCATCGACCCTCTGGACACGCCGACCGTATCGATCACAGGCACCGTCGGCGCGCCGCGCGCGGGCTTCGCGGCCTACCGGGTGCAGTGCGGCCTCGGCGTCGAACCCCTGGACGGCGAGTTCGTCACCATCCACACGTCCTCCAGCCCGCCCTCGGGCGACGTCCTGGCGACGTGGAACGTGCTGGAGGACTGCCTGCCCCCTGACTTCGACGACCCGCCCGCGCGCAACCCTGCCGTGGATCCCCCTGACGCCGATCCGACTTTCACCCTTCACGACGACTTCACCGTGACCCTGCGCGTGCAGGCGCTGGACGACCGCGGCCTGCTGGGCGAGGACCGCAAGACGGTGGCCGTCCACCACGACCCCGACCTGCTGCCGGCCTTCCCGTTGGACCTGCCGGGCTCAGGCGAGCCCTCCATCGCCCTGGTGGACCTGGACGGCAACAACGACCTCGAGATTGTCGAGGCCCTCGGCGACGGCCGCGTCTACGCCTTCCACCACGACGGCAGCGCGGTCTCCGGCTTCCCGGTCTCGGCGGACCCGGTACCGGCGCTGGACCCGGCCAACCCCGCCAACCACCTCTCCGCCCCGGCCTACGCCCGCGGCGCCGTCACCGCCTCGCCCGACTCCTTCGCGTCTCCGCTGGCGGTGGGAGACCTGTTCCGCGACGGCCGGCAGGTGATCGTGGCCGGGAGCGTCAGCGGCAGGTTGTACGCCTGGTTTGCCGACGGCAGCCGCCTCCCCGGCTTCCCTGTCTCCGTCGACGCCGCCCTTTCGGCGAATCCGGCACCCGACTTCGAGCCGGCGCATGGGATCGGCGGCTCTCCCGCGCTGGGCAACCTGGACGGCGACCCCGAACTGGAGATCGTCGTCAGCGCCACAGACCAGCACCTGTACGCCTGGAACCCCGACGGTAGCTTCGTGTCCAGCTTCAACGGCGGAGAGCCGCTGCTGCTGAACCAGCCCGACCCGAACAATTTCGGGCCGGACGACGAGGGCGAGAACAAGATCCTCTCCTCACCAGCTATCGGTGACGTTGACAACGACGGCCTGGCGGAGATGGTGGTCGGCACTAATGAAGCGTTCGACGACCCACCGTCAGGGATCGTGAACGGCTCGGGTCGGGTGTACGTCGTGTCCAACCTCGGCGAGGTGCAGGCGGTGCTAAGGGTCGACTCGGCCATCGTGCCCAACCCCCTGCCCCTGGTGGGGAACGGCGTCCCAATCTCACCCGCCCTGGCCGACCTCGACGGCGACGGCGACCTGGAGATCGCCGTCGCGACCATCGGTACACAGCCCGGACTGCATACCGTCATTTTCCACCACGACGGCACTCCCTTCGCCGTCCAGCCCCAGGCCGCGCCGTTCGGTTCCGCCAGCGACTCCGGACTGGCCAGCGGCCTGCCGCCGGACGAGCCCTTCCACGCCGGCTTCGGTAACCCTTCCTTCAGCGACCTCACAGGCGACGGCCGGCCCGAGTTCATCCTGGGCGGGCTCGGCAGCCGGGTGCTCATCAGGTCCGCCGCGCCCAGCAACCGCCTGGACCACGACCACCTTTTCGGGGTGTGGGACGTGGCCAGCGGCCAGTTCTTGCCCTCATTCCCGCGGCGGGTGGAGGACTGGCAGTTCTTCACCAACCCCACCGTGGCCGACCTCGACGGGGACGGCCTGCCGGAGGCGGTGAACGGTACCGGCGGCTACCTGCTGGACGCCTTCAACGCCCTGGGCCTGCAGCCGCAGGGCTGGCCCAAGTTCACCAACGGCTGGCTCGTGTTCGGTAGCGCCCTGGGCGACATCGACAACGACGGCGACCTCGAGGTCGCCTACACTACCCGCGAGGGCAAGCTGTTCGTGTGGGGCACGGCCGGCGATGTCTGCGGCAACACCGAGTGGTGGAAGTTCCACCACGACGAGTGGAACACCGGCCTCTACGGCTTCGACACTCGCCCGCCCTCTGCCGTCCGCGACTTGACCCTGGATGCCACAGCGACGGTCAGCGGCGGTGGCACCATCGTCCTCGGCTCCGGCAAGGCCAATTTCGGCTTAAACGTTAAGTACCGCAACGGTGCTGTGGACGGCCAACTGCTGTTCGACGACCACGCCAACGGCCTGCGGGTCAAGAGCGATAACGTCAACGTCCTCCTCTCCGCTCGCGGCCTCACCCTGCGCTGGACCGCACCCGGCGACGACGGCCCCTGCGGCCAGGCCCAGCGTTACGAGATCCGCTTCGCTACCTTCCCCATCACCGAGTCCAACTGGTCGCAGGCGAACCCGATCAACGGTGAGCCGACGCCGCAGTCCGCAGGAACGCAAGAGGGGTTCGTCCTGCCCGCAATGGCGCCGGGCACCTACTACTTCGCGGTGCGGGCCGTTGACGACAAGGGTAACCCGGGCGCCCTCTCCAACATGGTGACGGCAACCGTCCTGGACATCGTAGCCAATCAGGCAGTGATTCGGGGCACAGCCGCCCTCAACGGCGTACCCGGCCAACCCTTCACCATCACCGTGGTCGACAACGGCGAGCCCGGGGCTGGCACAGACTCGTTCCGCATCAGCCTGACCGGCTACGGCGCTGGCGGAGTCCTCGAAGGCGGGAACATCCAAGTTCTCCGCGCGCCAGACTTCCAGTCTGGCTCTGAAATGGTGGTCCTTTGGAAACTGCTGTTCTCCCTGGAGGACGTGCTCTTCCTCCTCGAGTGAGCGGGTCTAGGCGGATGCGGTGGCTGTCCTCACCTTCCGTCGTAAGCCAGCTTGTGTTGCACCTGGCAGTTAGTACGCTCGCAATTGGGGAGTGTGGACGACGGGCCGGCAGAGCGGGGAATCAGATTCGAGGGACGCTTGTGGTCGGGGCGGTCGGATTCGAACCGACGACCTCCTGAACCCCATTCAGGTGCGCTACCGGGCTGCGCTACGCCCCGACCGCCTCGTATGCTAGCACGAATATTCGGAGCGCGGCAAATGGGCGCAGGCGGAGGCGGGGAAGGAGAGGTCGAGGCCCAGGTAAACGGCGGGCCTCGGTTCGGTCAGACTAGGGTGCGGGCGGCGACGATGACGCCCAGGCCAAGGGTGGCGATGGCCATGAATTCGCTGGCGGTGCGCAGCGTGAGCCGTTCGCCCAGGTAGTTGTGGGTCAGCCCGCTCACCAGGTAGAAGGCCAGCAGCAGGAAGACGGCCGCGACGCTGCCCTCAAGCGGGAGGAAGTGGAGGGCCCAGGCCGTCTCGGCCAGGAGTATGGAAACCGCCACAGCGTACAGGAGTGTTCGCGGCGTCTCCATCGCCTCCTCGCGGAGGATCTCCACCGCCAGGAGAAGCGTGACCACGCCGACGGCGAAGGTGGTGGTGAACAGCCCCAGCTCGAAGTCGTAGACGGTGGCGTAGAAGAGGAAGGCGATTACGTACGTGGCGACGTTGAGGACGAGCCGGGCGGCAGGATAGCCCTCCCCCTTACGGTGGACCGAGTTGTACTCGGAGTGGACGATAGCGGCAAAGGGGAACGCGGCCCCCAGCCCGGCGGGGACCGTCCAGTACCCCTCGGCCGCCTCCTCAAGGAACAGGCCGGCGGCCAGTGTAAAGAGCACGGGGACGAACAGGTACAGGGCGGTATCGTCCAGGCGGCGGAAGCGGGCCCGCGGGTGAGTCCGGACGATGCCGTCCACGCCGAGGCCTACGAGCCCGGCCAGCAGGAGCAGCGTCCAGTTCTGGGTGGGCTCAATAGCGAGGAATGATACGAGGCCGATCCCGAAGACCAGGGACATTACCGTTACCCGATCGAGTCGGGCGAGACCGGCCAGTAGCGTCCCGTCGCGGGCTTCCGCGCGGACGCGCGTGAAACCGTTCACGAGGCCTTATCCTAACCTCTCATAACTCATTTGTCAAACAGCGGGATGGCGCAGACTCCGTAAGTGAAGAACCTCACTTATGCGAGTTTATTACGCATTCTCGACGGCTTATCGGGAAAATTACCGATTATGGGGCCACAGCGGCCGCTGCCAGCGCTTCCACCGTCTCCCGCAGCGCCTCCCGCCAGCGGTCGCCCGCCGCGGATCGGTCGAGACGCAGGAGCGTACGGCCCATCTGAACGCCCGGCGGCACCCGGCCGGCCAAGGCCTCGCGGGGCACGACCAGCCCTTCCTTCAGGCGCACCACCACCTGGCCGTCCTCCGAGGCGATGGCCTGGACGCCGGCCCGCTCGGCCAGCACCCGCAGCCGTACCACCTCCAACAACGTCTGCACCACCGGCGGCAGGGGCCCGAAGCGGTCGGCCAGCTCCTGCTCGATGGCGTCGACGGCCCCGAGTTCGGCCGCGTCGCCGAGACGCTGGTAGACGGCGAGCCGCAGGTTCAGGTCGGGGACGTACGACTCCGGTATGTGGGCGGAGACCGGAAGGTCTATCGTTACCTGCGCGCCTTCTCGCGGCGGGGGCGGCGGCTCGCCCCGCATCATCGCCTTCATCCGCTCCACCGCCTCGGCCAGCAGGCGGCAGTAGAGGTCGAAGCCGACGGTCGCCATGTGCCCGCTCTGCTCCGCCCCCAAGAGGTTGCCGGCGCCGCGGATCTCCAGGTCGCCCAGGGCGATCTGGAAGCCGGCGCCCAGCTCCGTCGCCTCGAATATCGCCTGGAGGCGCTTCTGGGCCGGCTCGGTCAGGCGGGCCTTGCGGTCGTACAGGAGGTAGGCGTAAGCCCGGTGGGCGCCCCGGCCGACGCGGCCGCGCAGCTGGTACAGCTGGGCCATCCCCAGCTTGTCGGCCTGGTTGATGATGATGGTGTTGACGTTGGGGATGTCGAGGCCGGACTCGATGATGGTCGTGCAGACGAGGACGTCGATGCGGCCCTGGACGAACTCCAGCATCGCCCGCTCCAGCTCCCGCTCGTCCATCTGGCCGTGGCCGATGCCGACGATGGCCTCTGGTACGGTGTCCTGCACCTTACGCGCTATGTACTCGATGTTATAGACGCGATTGTGGACGAAGTAGACCTGCCCGCCCCGCTCCAGCTCGCGGACGATGGCTTCCCGCACCAGGCGCTCGTCGAACTCGGAGACGTAGGTCTTGATGGGCAGGCGCTCCTCGGGCGGCGTCTCCATGGCCGACATGTCGCGGATGCCGCCGAGGGCCATGTACAGGGTGCGCGGTATCGGCGTCGCTGAGAGGGTGAGGACGTCGATCTCTTTTCGCAGCTGCTTCAGGTGCTCCTTGTGGGCCACCCCGAACCGCTGCTCCTCGTCGATGATCACCAGCCCCAGGTCCTTGAACTGGACGTCTTTCTGGAGCAACCGGTGGGTGCCGATGACGATATCGACGCTGCCTAAGGCGAGATCCTCCACGATCCGCCGCTGCTCCTGCGCCGTACGGAAGCGGGATAGCATCTCGACGCGGACGGGGAAGGCGGCCAGCCTCTCGCTGAAGGTGTTGAAGTGCTGCTGGGCCAGCACCGTGGTGGGTACCAGCACCGCCACCTGTCTGCCGTCCATCACCGGCTTGAAGGCCGCCCGCAGGGCTACCTCCGTTTTCCCGTAGCCGACGTCCCCGCAGACCAGCCGGTCCATGGGGCGCGCCGTCTCCAGGTCCCGCTTCACGTCGGCGATGGCCGCTAACTGGTCCGCCGTCTCCACGTAGGGGAAAGACGCCTCCAGCTCCAGCTGCCAGGGCGTGTCCGGCGGAAACGCGTACCCGGGGACGACCTCGCGGGCGGCGTACAGGGTGAGGAGCTCGCGGGCGAGCTCGACGACGGCGCGGCGGACCCGGTGCTTCGCCCGCTGCCAGTCGCCGCTACCCAGGCGGGTGAGGCGCGGCTCGTGGTCGCCCGGCCCGATGTAGCGGGACACCCGGTCGACCTGGTCGGTGGGGACGAACAGCTTATCCCCCTCCGCGTAGTGCAGCTCGAGGTACTCGCGCTCCTTCTCGTCGATGGACATGCGCACCAGCCCGACGAAGCGGGCGATGCCGTGCTCGACATGCACCACATAATCGCCGGGCGATAGCTCCGCCAGGAACGCCTCGCGGCTGATCCCCTTTCGCGGCTGGGCGCGGCGCTGTTTGGTGAAGCCGAAGATCTCGCGGTCGGTGAGGAGGGTCAGGTCGAGGCCGTCCTCGCTCAGGCGCCAGCCCGCCGACAGGGAGCCGGGGACCAGGGCGACGTCCTGCGGTAGAGCCGTTATCTCCTCCTGCAGGGGGGCGTGGACGTCCTGCTCGACGAAGAGCTCGCTCAGGCGGTGCGCCTGCTGGGAGACGACGACGATGCGCTTTCCCTGCCGGGCCTCGGTGACGGCCTCGGCTACCAGCCGCCGGAGCTGTCCCCCGTAGGCGACGGCCGGCGCGAAGGGCAGTCGCTCGGCGCCGTCCTCCTCGCCCGTGGCCCAGCGGGAGAGGAACAGCCGCTTCGGCCGTGTCTCTAGGGCCGGGGCCAGGTCGCGCCAGCACGCGTAGGGAAGGGGAAAACCGCGGGGCACCTCGCCCTTGGCCTCCAGCTCGTCCCGCTCGGCGGACGCCTGCTGCTCGAGCTCCTCCACGGCGGCCGCTAGGTCCGCGTACTCGCCGCAGACGAGGACGCCCCCCGGCGGGAGGTGGTCGAGCACCGTGGCCCGGGCCAGGAAGGGCACGTAGAAATAGTCGGCCGGGAAGCCGACGCCCCGCTCCAGGAGCTCTAGCTCATCCTGATAGCGTTGCCGGGTCTCAGCCGGGCAGTGGGCGTAGTCGAGTTCGGGCAGCGTGGCCTCGCTGCCCCGCCTCCACACCGCCTCCCGCGCCGGGCCGACGCGGACCGCTTCGACGGCCTGGAGGGAACGCTGAGTGGCGGGATCGAAGCCGCGGAGGCTCTCCACCTGCCGGCCCCACAGCTCGATGCGTAACGGCAGCTCCGACGCCGT
>JACOUE010000082.1 GCA_016178045.1 Chloroflexota bacterium | reverse complement strand
GCGAGACCCTTCGCTTTGCTCAGGGTGACAGGGGGAAGTCAGGATGAGCGGGAAGGTAAGACGGGAGGTGTCGCCCTGATGCAGGTGATACTCGAGACCGACGAGGCGTGGTCGCTGATGACGCTGGTCACCTCGTACGTCATCGACCACAGCGGCATCTCTACGGACGGCAAGAACCGCGTCCGTCGCTGGCGGAGCGACCGTACTGTAGGAACGGTCGAGATGGATGGCCTGGCCGTGGCGGTCAACGAGTCGCTGGGGACGTACCTGGACGAGAAGACGAACCGCCAGATCCGCCGTCGCGGGCGCTACGTCACCAGCCCCCCTCCGGCCGCTCACGCCACCCGGCTCGCCTCTTCTACCACATTCCATTACTGCAACCGACGGACGGGAGCGCGGAATGGCAACCTATCTCGTGCTGGGGAACTTCACCGAACAAGGGATGCGCGCCGTCAAGGACAGCCCGAAGCGGGCGGCGGCCGCCCGGGAGGCGTTCCGGGTGGCGGGAGGAAACCTCAGGGAGCTGTACCTCTCGCTGGGCGAGTACGACTTCGTGGCCGTCAGCGAGTTTCCCGATGATGAGACGTACACGCGCACCGTCCTCGCCCTGGCGGCCCTGGGTAACGTTCGTCCCACGACCCTCAAGGCCTTTACGGAGGATGAGTTCCGCCGCATCATCGGCGGCCTGCCGTGAAGTTGCCGGCGTTTGAGACGATAGCCTTCGAGAAGGACGGCGGCATCGTCTGGGTCACCCTCAACCGGCCCGAGGTCCTCAACGCCGTCAACCTGCGGATGCGGGACGAGCTGTGGGAGGCGGCCCAGGCCGTGCGCCAGGACCCGGACGTCGCCGTCGTTATCTTCAAGGGTGCCGGCGAGCGCGCCTTCTCGGCGGGCGCCGATATCAGCGAGTTCGGCACCGCGCCTTCCTACGTGGAGGCGCGGCGGGCGCGCCGTGAGCGCGACCTCTGGGGCCTCCTGCTGGGTATTGAGAAGCCACTTATCGCCGCTATCCACGGCCACGCCCTCGGCGCCGGCCTGGAGCTGCCCCTCTGCTGCGACTTCCGCATCGCCTCCGAGGACACGCGGCTGGGCCTGCCGGAGGTGGGCCTGGGCTACATCCCCTCGGCGGGCGGGACGCAGACCCTGCCTCGCACGGTCCCGCCCGGCCTGGCGATGGACATGATCCTGACCGGCGACCCCATCGACGCGAGGGAGGCGCTGCGGCTGGGCCTGGTGCAGAAAGTGGTCCCCCGCGAGCGGTTGTACCCCGAGGCGGAGGCGCTGGCCCGGCGCCTCATGTCGCTGGCGCCGCTGGCCCTGCGCGCGGCCAAGCGCGCCCTCGTCGAAGGGGCGGACCTGCCGCTACGGGAGGCGCTGGCCCTGGAGTCGCGCCTGGCGACCCGCCTCCTGGCCAGCGCCGACGCCCGCGAGGGGCTGGCGGCGAAGGCGGCGGGGCGGGAGCCGCGCTTCGTGGGAGCGTGACCAGAGGGAGGTACGGGATGAACACCGCCGAGTTCCTGATGATCGCCTCGTCCGTGGTGCCCGACCGCACCGCCCTCGTCTGCGAGGGAAAGAGCACGACCTTCGCCGGGCTCCAGGAGCGGGTGAACCGCCTGGCCCACGCCCTCCAGGGCCTGGGCGTGGGCCGCGGCGACAAGGTCGCCGTGCTGGCCCTCAACTGTATCCCTTACGTCGAGACCTACTACGCCACGGCCAGGCTGGGCGGCGTCTTCGTCCCGCTGAACTACCGGGCCAAGCGGGAAGAGCTTGCGTACATGCTCAACAACTCGGAGGTCGCCGTCCTCTTCGTGGAGCAGCGCTACCTCGACCTGACCGCGTCGATCCGGCCCGAGCTGACGACGGTGCGCCACGTCGTCGCCTACGACTCGAAGGGCGAGGGGCTGCTGCCCTACGAGGACCTCCTGGCCGGCAGCGAACCGGAGGAGATCTTCGTCGAGATCGAGGACGCCGACCCGACGATCCTGATGTACACCAGCGGCACCACTGCCTTGCCCAAGGGCGTGGTCCTCACCCACCTGGCGATGTCCGTGTACGTGACCAACACCGTGGAGCCGGCGAACCCGGAGGCGGAGGACCAGCAGGTGCAGCTGGTGTCCGTGCCTTTCTACCACGTGGCCGGGGCGACGACCATGCTTTCGTCCGTGTGGGGCGGGCGTATGCTCGCCGTCCTCCCCCAGTTCGACCCGCAGGCGTGGCTGGAGGCGGTGCAGGCGCACCGCGTCACCCACAGCTTCGTCGTGCCCACCATGCTCAAGCGGATCATGGAGCACCCTGACTTCGGCAAATACGACCTGAGCTCGCTCCGGCTCCTGGCCTACGGCGCTGCCCCGATGCCTTACGAGGTGGTGACGAAGGCGGTGCAGGCGTTCAAGTGCGGCCTGATGAACGCCTACGGCCAGACGGAGAGTACCTCCACCCTGACCTACCTGGGGCCCGAGGACCACGTCGTCCCCGCCGCCGGCCCGCCCGAGGAGCGCGAGAAGCGGCTGCGCCGCCTGCGCTCCGTGGGCCGGGCCATGGAGGACGTGGTGGTAGCGATCATGGACCCGCAGGGGAACGTCCTGCCGCCGGGCCAGGAGGGCGAGATCGTCGCCCAGGGGGCGCGGCTGATGACCGGCTACTGGCGGCGCGAGGAGGAGACGGCGGAGACCCTGAAGGACGGCTGGCTCCACACTGGCGACGTCGGCTGGACGGACGAGGACGGCTACGTCTACATCACCGGCCGCACCAAGGACCTGATCATCCGCGGCGGCGAGAACATCGCGCCGGGGGAGATCGAGGCGGTGCTGGAGCAGCACCCGCAGTTGGAGGAGGCGGCGGTCATCGGCGTGCCGGACGCGGAGTGGGGCGAGGAGGTGAAGGCGGTGCTGGTGCCGAAGGCGGGCGCGAAGCCCTCACCGGACGAGCTGACCGCCTTCGTGAAGGAGCGCCTGGCCAGCTTCAAGGCGCCCAGGTACTACGCCTTCGTGTCGGAGCTGCCGCGAAATTATCTGGGGAAGGTGCTGAAGACGGAGCTGCGCAAGCAGCACGGGGAGCCGAAGAGCGAGCTCTGAACGCGGCCGCCAGGAGGTCGAGCATGATCGAGGTTCAGGTCGGCGATGTCGAACGGAGGGAGCTGGAGGAGGCCGCTGGCGTCCTGGCGAGGGGGATGCGGGACAACCCCGTCCACATCGCCATGTTCAGGGGCGACCCGCTGAGCCGCGTGCCGAAGCTCGACCGCATGTTCCGCGCGGCCCTGCCCACGATGGACCGGCCGCCGCTGTGCGCCCGCCGCGACGGCTGGATCGTCGGCGTCAGCGGCCTGGCGGAGCCGGGTCACTGCCGCCCTTCTCTTCTCGATGCGTTTCGCGTCACGCCGGCGGTGCTGCGGGCGGGCCCGGGGCCGGTCTCCAGGGGGCTGCGCATCCTGCGGGCCTGGGCCGGCCGCGACCCGAAGGAGCCGCACTGGCACCTGGGGCCGGTGGCGGTGGACGGTGGCCTCCAGGGGCTGGGGATCGGCAGCCGGATGCTGGAGCGCTTCTGCGGGCTGGTGGACGCCCGCGGGGACATGGCGTACCTGGAGACGGACAAGCCGGAGAACGTCCCCTTTTACCAGAAGTTCGGCTTCGAGACGGTGGACGAGGCCGACGTACCGGGCGTCCACTCGTGGTTCATGGTGCGGCCGGCCGCTGGCCGGTGACGCCCTCCGGGCTACTGGCGCCACCCGGCCCGGCCGTGGTACTCGATGACCTTGCTGGGGCGCAGGCGGATCGTGATTGAGTCCTCCGCGGTCGTGCGGGCGATGTAGGCGCGCCCGGTCTCCTGCCCCAGGTAGCGCACCGCCAGGCGCAGCCGCGACTCGTCGTCCAGGCGCGGCCCGATCTTCGCCTTCCCCTGCGCCATCACGGCGAAGTAGGGCAGGGTTCGGCGGTCGATGACCAGGGTGACCTCGGGGTTGGCCTCCACGTTGCGGTGCTTCTGCGAGCCGCGGCCGGTGCTAATGACAAATTCGCCGCCGTCGTACAGGTACCAGACGGGGGCGGCGTGGGCCCGACCGCGGCGGTCGACGGTGGCGAGGACGGCGACGTTGGCCTGCTTCAGGAACTCCTCGCGGTCGGTCACGCAGGGCACGGCGGCGGTCTAGAAGAAGTCCGCCGTGGACGGCGGGCGGGAGACGACGAAGATGCGGTCGGCGGCGGCCAGGGCCTTTGCGTCGTGGACGGCGATGAGCCCGGCGCGGGCGGCCTCGCCGGGGCTGAGGTAGCCGTTGAAGAGCGGCGCCAGGTTGCCGGCGTCGCAGGACAGGCCGGCCTCGCCGTCCGTGCGGCGCACCTCGATGCGGCGGTCGGACGCCTCCAGGCGGTAGGTGCCCTCGTTCCAGGGGGCGACGTCGTCGCGGACGGCCAGGGTGAGGGATAGGCCCTCCGTCACCGGCGTCGGCCGCTCCCCCAGGGCCTTCTCCACGTCGACCAGGCGCAGCATCATGCCGTAGTTCGACTCCACGTTGACCCGCTGCGCCTCGTCCACCACTGACATCAGGGGGTCGTCGCCGTCGGCGTACCACTCGATCTGGCGGGCGAGGTCGAAGGAAAGGACGTAGCGAACGAGGCCGGCGTAGGCGTTCCCGTCCAGGGCCACGAAGTCGCTGACGGAGAAGAAGTTTCCCCGGGCGGCCGGCGAACGGTCCTGCCGGGCGCGGTACACCAGGTAGCCGGACGGCTCGCCGCTGCCGTCGCACCAGACGGCGACGTCGTTCAGCTCGCGCTTGCGATCGTAGAGGAAGCGGAAGACCGCCTGCCGCCACCACGCCTCGCTGCGGCGGAGGTAGCCGTTGCGGGACAGGGCGCGGCGGCTGTACAGGGAGTCGAGCAGGGGCCAGTCGTCTTCGCCGACGCGGCGGGCCCGGCCCTGGGGTCGCTCCGCCCAGCGGAGTCGGAGGTCCTTGGGGTGGAAGGTGTAGTGGAGGACGCGGTGGGTCACGGACCAGCCGTAGCGGCGGTAGAGCGAGGGGTGGGGCGTGTAGAGGCCGGAGAGGGCCATGCCGTGCTGTCGCATGTAGTCCAGGGCGTGGGTGAGAAGCCTGCCCACGAGGCCGCGGCGCCGCTCCTCCGGCAGGCAGGCCACCGAGGAGACGCCGCCGAAGCCGATGTCCGCGCCCTCGTAGACGGCGGCGAAGGGGATTACCGTGAGGACGGCGACCGGACGGCCGTCCTCGAAGCAGGCGAGCGGCGTCATTAGCCGGTAGCGATCCAGGACGTGGCTGAGGGTGACCTGTTCGCGGTCGCTGTCGAAGCCGATGAGGCTTACGAACGCGACCTCCTCCAGCTCGCTCTCCCGCGGCTCGCGGAATTCGGTGGCCATAACGAGTCGATTATAGATGGGTCGAGGGAGGAGGGTCGAGGGTCGGGGATGCTTCGATTGACCGGGCGAGAAACCTGCCGCTATCATTAGGGCGGCCTGAGTTTGGATAGCATTCGCTTTCTTAATCGGAGAGGCACCTGATGCCAGCGCCGTCTACGGAGTTCCCTGGCAACATCTTCTACGCCCTGCTCTTCTTCGGCTTCGTCTCCTTCTTCGTGTGGTCGGTCGCCGTCCGCTTCCGCTGGTTGGCGCGGGCGCAATGGATCAACCGCTTCTCCGAGCCCATCAGGCGGGCCATCGATCTCATACCCTGGGTGCTCGGCAACTCGCGGGTGGCGCGGCCCCGCTACTGGTACGCCGGCGTCCTCCACACCGCGATCTTCTGGGGGTTCATCGCCCTCCAGTTCCGCACCCTCAACTTCCTCCTCAACGGCATCGACCACGGCGTCAGCCTGGAGCGGGCGTTCGGCCCGGTCTGGACCTGGGCCTTGCGCCCGAGCATGGACGCCTTCAACGCCTTCGTCATCCTCGGCGTGGCGATGGCGGCCTGGCAGCGCTTCGTCTGGCGACCGAAGCGGCTGACCCTGAACTGGGACGCCTGGGTCATCCTGGGCCTTATCTTCTGGCTCATGGTCACCGACATCTTCGTCAACAGCGCCGAGATCGCCCTCGGCCGCTCGGAGAACGACTGGCAGTCGTTCATCGCCTTCGGCTTCGCCAACCTCTGGGACCGCATCGGCTTCGAGGGGACGGGACTCGAGCTGTTCCACGTCGCCTGGTGGTACTCGCACCTGACCGACTTCCTGGTGTTCCTGGTCTACCTGCCGTACTCCAAGCACTCCCACATCCTCACCGTCGCCCCCAACGTCTTCTTCGCCTCCCGCGAGCCGAGCGGCGTGCTCCAGCCCATCAAGGATTTCGAGAAGGGGGAGAGCTTCGGCGTGGGCAGGCTGGAGCAGTTCAACTGGAAGCAGCTGCTGGACGCCTACACCTGCACCGAGTGCGGCCGCTGTACCGCGGCCTGCCCGGCGAGCCTCACCGATAAGCTGCTCTCCCCCAAGCAGGTCATCGTCGATATGCGGCACCTGCTGGAGGACCGCATGCCGGCCCTGGCCCCCTGGACGAAACGGCCGGCCGACCCTGGCGACCTCATCGAGACGGTGGGGTTCGAGCCGATCTGGGACTGCGTCACCTGCGGCGCCTGCATGTACGAGTGCCCCGTCTTCATCGAGCACGTGCCGACGATCATGGACATGCGCCGCTATATGGTGATGGAGCAGACCAACATGCCGGAGACGGCGCAGGCCACCCTGATGCAACTGGAGCAGCGGGGCCACCCCTGGCGGGGCGCCCAGCTCACCCGCACCAGCTGGATCGAGGAGATGGCGGCCGAGGGCGTCGAAGTGCCGCTGTTCGACGGGGCGCAGGAGTACCTGTACTGGGTGGGCTGCACCGGCGCCCTCCAGGAGCGCAATGTCAAGGTGACCAAGGCCATGGTCCGCCTGCTGCTGGAGGCGGGCGTCAGCTTTGGCGTGCTGGGCGCCGAGGAGGGCTGCTCCGGTGACCCGGCCCGCCGCCTGGGCAACGAGTACCTGTACCAGATGCAGGCGGAGCAGAACATCGCCACCTTCAAGGGCAAGGGGGTGCAGAAGATCGTCGCCAACTGCCCCCACTGCTTCAACACCATCAAACACGAGTACCCCCAGTTCGAGGGGCGCTTCGAGGTGATGCACCACACGGAATTCTTCGCCCGCCTCGTCGCCGAGGGCAAGCTGCGGCCACAGTCGCTCGATGGACTGAAGGAGAAGCAGATAACCTACCACGATCCCTGCTACATCGCCCGCCACAACGACCTGCTCGAGGAGCCGCGCCGGGTCCTGGAGGCGACGGGCGCGCGGCTCACCGAGATGGGGCGCTGCCGGCGGCAGACGTTTTGCTGCGGCGCCGGCGGCTCCCACATGTGGGTGGAGGAAAGCCGAGGCCAGCGCATCAATCACGCCCGCACCGGCGAGGCCGCGGGCACGGGCGCCGACGTCATCGCCGTGGCCTGCCCCTTCTGCATGCAGATGTTCGAGGAGGGTGTCGGCTCGGTGCCGGAGGCGGCGGAGAAGGGGATGCAGGTGTTCGACGTGGCGGAATTGCTCGATATGAGCGTGGCCTACAGCCGGGCGGCGGCGGAGGCGGCCGCCGATCCGCCGGTGGAGTGAGCCGCTTGCGCCGGCAGGGCGGGTTGCTATACTCTAGGTGACGATTTTCACATTGCTCCACCGGTAGCGCCGAGGGAGAGATCCCCATGCCCCACATCATCTGCTGTGTCAAGCAGGTACCCGACCCGGAGACGCCCGCCTCGCAGTTCAGGGTGGACGAGGCGGCCAAGAAGGTGGTGCCCGTGCCGGGCATCGCCCCTGTGCCCAGCCAGTTCGACACCATCGGCGTGGAGGCGGCCCTCCGCATCAAAGACAAGACGCCCGACACCACCATCACCATCCTCAGCCTGGGGCCCGAGAGCTACCGCGATTCCATCAAGCACAGCTTGGCCATGGGCGCCGACGAGGGCGTCCTCATCAACGACCCGGCCTTGTACGAGGCCGACCACTGGGTCACGGCCCAGGTGCTGGCCGCCGCCATCGGGAAGCTGGCCCCGTTCGACCTCGTTATCTGCGGCCGCCAGGCGGTGGACTGGGACATGGGGGTCGTCGGCTCTACCATCGCCGAGATCCTGAACGTGCCCTGCATCACCATCGCCAAGGAGATCCAGTACAAGGACGGCCAGGTGGTGGTGGAGCGGGTGCTGCTGGACGGCTTCGAGACGGCGGAGTCGCCCGCGCCCTGCGTGGTCACCGTGAGCAACGAGCTGGGCGAGCCCCGCTATCCCCAGCTCCGCCAGATCATGGCGGCCGCCCGCAAGGAGGTCAAGGTCTGGACGGCGTCCGACCTGGGCCTGGACGCGGCCCAGCTCAAGAACCTCGTCTCGCTGGAGAGGCTGTACGTTCCCGAGGTGAAGGTGGAGACGGAGATCATCGATGGGGAGACGCCCCAGGAGAAGGCCGAGAAGCTGGCCCTGAAGCTTCGGGAAGCGAAGCTGATCTAGATGCCCTCTCCCTTGAGGGAGAGGGCAGGGTGAGGGTGAGAGGGCAGGGAACAAGGAGACACGACATGGCAGAAGGTGTGCTGGTCATCGGGGAGGCGACGGAGGACGGCCAGCTGGCCCCCATAACGGCGGAGCTGCTGGGGGCGGCCCGGCGCCTGGCCGGGGCCGTCGGCGGCGGCGTGATCTGCGCCCTCCTCGGCTCCGGCGTGGAGGGCCTGGCCAAGGAGGCCGCCGCCTTCGGGGCCGATAAGGTGTTCGTCGCCGACAACGCCCTGCTCAAGGAATACCAGGGTGACGCCTACGTCCCCATCGCCGAGCGCATCTGCAAGGAGCAGTCGCCGGCGCTGGTGCTCCTGGGCCAGACGATGCTGGGCCGCGACATGGCCCCGCGCCTGGCCGCCCGCCTGGGCACCGCCGTCGCCATGGACTGCATCGACGTCGCCGCCGGCGGCGGGAAGGTCGTCGCCACCCGCCCCTGCTACGGGGGCAGCGCCCAAGCCCAGTACTCGTTCAACACGTCGCCGCAGATCGTCACCCTGCGGGCGAAGTCGCAGGACCCGGCGCCCCGGGACGACTCCCGTCAGGGCGAAGCGGTGAAGGTGGACGCGGACGTGAACCCGGAGTCCGTGCGCACCCGCATCGTCGACCGGCGCAAGGAGAAGAGCGAGGGCGTGCGGCTGGAGGACGCGCCGGTGGTGGTGAGCGGCGGCCGCGGCCTGGGTGGGCCTGAGGGCTTCAAGCCGCTGGAGGAGCTGGCGGAGGCCCTGGGCGGGGCGGTCGGTGCCAGCCGCGCCGTCTGCGACCTGGGCTGGTACCCGGTGGCCCACCAGGTGGGGCTTACGGGGAAGGTGGTGACGCCGGACCTCTACATCGCGGTCGGCATCTCCGGGGCCAGCCAGCACATGGCGGGCATTTCGCAGGTCAAGAACATCGTCGCCATAAACAAGGACCCGGACGCCAGCATCTTCAAGGTGGCGCGCTTCGCCGTGGTGGGCGACTGGAAAGAGATCATCCCGGCCTTCACGGAGAAGGTGCGCGAGTTGAAGGCGCAGTAGACCCCGCCGAGCCCCGAGACCGGTCCCCAGAGACAGCGGTTCTTCTTGTTTCCCCTTACCTTGACGCGCGCGGGAAGGCGCAGATACAATGGCGTCGCGGCCCCGACCGTCGGGGCTGTATTTGTAAGGAGCCCGGACGGGCAGGCAGCGAGGGCGGATGTACGTGATCGGCCTCACGGGGGGCATCGGCAGCGGCAAGACGGCGGTCGCCGAGATGCTGCGGGAGCTGGGCGCCGCCCTGGTCCAGGCCGACCCCGTCGCTTATGAGGTGTACGCCGCCGGCACGCCCGGCTGGCAGGAGGTCGTCGACGCCTTCGGCCGAGACGTCGTCGCCACCGACGGCAGCATCGACCGCAGGAAGCTGGGAGCCATCGTCTTCGCCGACCCCGAGGCGCGCCAGCGGCTCAACGCTATCACCCACCCGCGCATGAAGGAGCTGATGCGCGAGCGGCTCGCGGCGCTGGACGCGGCCGGGACGCGGGTCACCGTGCTTGAGGCCGCCCTCCTCCTCGACGCCGGCTGGGACGACCTGACGGACGAGGTGTGGGCCCTATCCGTGCCAGCCGAGGTGGCCGCCCGGCGCACGGCGGAGCGGATGGGCATCAGCGTCGAGGAAGCGCGGGCGCGGATGAAGGCCCAGCTGCCGGAGGAAGAGCGGCTGAAGCGGGCCGACGTCCTGATAGATAACGGCGGCTCGCTGGAGGAGACGCGGGCGCAGGTGGCGCGAGAGTGGTCCCGCCTGCAGGAGCGCATCGGGTCACCGTCAGCCAGTGGGGACGTTAGATAATATACCAAAGGGAAGTGTGATCGAAGTGCAGGAATCCGACGAGACCTACCGACAATACGCCATCGAGGAGTACGTCCTCAGCCAGGAGCCGTTCTACCTCCCGGTCACCGACGAGGTAGAGCTGTTCAACGCCGCCTACGAGCAGAAGATACCGGTGCTCCTCAAGGGGCCGACCGGCTCGGGCAAGACCCGCTTCATCGAGTACATGGCGTTCAAGCTGGGGCGCCCGCTCACCATCATCAAGGACGTGACCGAGGGCGGCGACGTTAAGACCGGCCTCCCCCTGGTGACCGTCGCCTGCCACGAGGACCTGACCGCCAGCGACCTTGTGGGCCGCTACCTGCTGGAGGGGGAGTCCACCCGCTGGATCGACGGGCCGCTGACCCGCGCCGTGAAGGTGGGCGCCATCTGCTACCTGGACGAGGTGGTGGAGGCGCGCAAGGACACCACCGTCCTCATCCACCCCTTGACGGACCACCGTCGCATCCTGCCCATCGAGAAGCTGGGACAGATCGTGGAGGCGCGGAACGGCTTCCTGCTGGTGATTTCGTACAACCCGGGGTACCAGAGCGCCCTCAAGGACCTGAAGCACAGCACCCGCCAGCGGTTTATGGCCATCGAGTTCGGTTACCCGCCGCGGGAGCTGGAGGCGAAGATCATCCAGCACGAGGCGGACATCTCCGCTTCGGTAGCGACGGAGCTCGCCAAGCTAGGCGAGAAGGTGCGCCACTTGAAGGAGCACGGCCTGGCGGAGGGCGTCAGCACGCGGCTGCTGATCTACGCCGGCCGCCTGATCCAGAAGGGGATAACGCCGCGGCGGGCCTGCCAGGTGGCTATCGTCTGGGCCCTCACCGACGACCGCGACGTCCAGCGCAGCATCGAAGAGGTGGTGTCGTCCATCTTTGAGTAGCTCTGACTACCGCCGCGTCTACAGCAAGTTCGAGAAGCAGCTAGCCCCCTTCTCCACCGCCCTCGTCAGCGAGTTCCGGCGCTCCGCTGAAGCGGTGAGCCCCCTTCTCAGCCGTGAGGAGCTGGTGCAGTGGGCGGAGGAGGGACTGGAGCTGGCCCGCCAGTCCTGGCGCTCTTGGGAGGCCGCCGGCGAGTACTTCCGTGCCAGCCCCCAGGTGCTGGAGATGCTGGGGTTTGCCGGCTTCGGCCGCTGGTCGCAGCACGGCCGCGACCTGGCGGAGCTGTCGTCGGCGCTTTCCGCCGCCTACTTCCGGGCCAGCCCGGGCACGCTCTCGAACGTCTCCTTCGCCCGGCTGCCGGACTGGGTGGACCTGGGACGGCAGCTGTACAAGGGCACCTGGCGGTCGGCGTCCCTGGCGGTGCAGTTCTTCGACGGCAGCCCCAACCTGTTCGCGAACCTCTCCCTGGAGGACGCCCGCGTCCTGGTGCGGTTCGTGGACTCCCTGTGCGACCGCTCGTACGACCTGGCCGCCCACTGCCTGAGCATCGCGCCGCAGGTGCTGACGCCGCTGAGCGGCGAGGACCGGGCAGCCTTCCTGCGCTTCGCGGAGGCGCTGGCCTCGACCGGCTGGGCCGACGCGCGGGCCTACTTGGAGAAGGGGCCGGCGCTCCTGGCCCACATCCACTCGTCGCAGCGGGTGCGCTTCCTTGGCCTGGCGCGGGACCTCGCCCGCCGTGAGGGCCGCCAGGCGTTCGGCTACTTCGCCGAGGCGGCTCGCGCCCTGAACCAGGTGGACGACGAGCTCCACGGCTACCTGCTGGCGCAGGCCGAAGACCTGGTGCCGCTTTCGGCGGTGGCGGCCATGGAGTTCCTGAAGAGCGTCCCTCGGGTGCTGGAGCGCGTCCGCGTGGAGGAGGTGGGGAACTGGCACTCGGAGGGCTTCCAGCTGCTGGACGCCAGCCTGGAAGGGGGCGAGGCCTACTTCCGGCTGGAGTCGGCGCGGGGCGAGGAGGTGCTCGAGTCCCTCTCCTCGCGGGTGGACCTGAACCGCGTGGGCGAGATCCTCCGCATGTACTGCAAGGCGCTGACGGGCGACGACGTCGCCATTCACTCGGCGGAGACGCTGGCCGAGAAGGGGATCGGCTGGGTGGACGAGGCGCCCTCGACGGAGGGGACGGCCATCTTTCTGCCCCCCACCGTCGAGCAGTACCACGACAAGACGGAGAACTTCGGCGTGTACAAGGTCTACTCCACCCACCAGGCGGCCCACCTTGAGTTCGGCACCTTCCTCTTCAACTTCGAGCGCGAGGGCCACGTCTTCCCCAACCTCCGCCGCGAACGGGAGAAGGGGCGGGCCGCCGGCAAGGAGGACGGGCAGCGAGAGCCGCTCACCGACATGGAGCGCTTCTTCGACCTGTTCGAGAACCGCCGCCTCGCCGCCGATCTGTTCGCCATCGTGGAGGACGCGCGGCTCGATGCCCTGGTGGAACACGAGTACCCCGGCATCCGCGCCGCCTACCGCCGCACCCAGAGGGTTGAGCTGGAGAGCCGGCCTGAGGTGGAGGGGATGCCCCTGCTCCAGGCGCTGATCGAAAACCTGGTCCGCGTCTCGTTGGGCGGCGAGGACGGCCTGCGCTGGCCGGCGAGCGCCGTCCAGCTCGTGCCGCTCCTCCGCGACGCGATCGACGTCATGAAGACGGTGCGCCAGCCGCAGGCCACGGTGGAGGACGCCGCCGAGGCGACGCTGCGCCTGTATGACCTCATCGCCCAGATCCCCAACGTCGTCTCCGAGATGGCGGAGGAGGACTGGCAGGCCCTGGACGAGGAGTCGCTCCAGCTGATGCCGATGACGGGCGACTCGTTGGGGAAGGACATGGACCTCCAGCTCCAGGGGCAGGAGATGCCGTACCAGAGCCCGCAGCCCGTCGACTTCCGCGGCGAGTTCAAGCCGGAGCTGGTGCAGCTGCTGATGCGCCTGCGCCAGGAGCGCCAGGGCCAGCAGCCGCCGCTGTCGCCGCTCAGCCCCGAGCAGCTGCGGGCGATGCTGGAGAAGAGCGTGGAGGTCAGCATCAACGACATGGTGGACGGCGACCTCCAGCAGTCGTCGGAGCTGTTCCTGACGAACCTGATGAAGGAGCTGACCGCCCAGGAGCAGGAGAAGCAGCAGCCCGTGCAGCGCATGCCGGCCAAGGAGGGCGAGCCGGTCAGCGGCTTCAGCACTCCCGACGACGAGCGCGAGCTGCCCGTGGAGCCGAAGTACTTCTACTACGATGAGTGGGACTTCCGCGCCGGGGACTACAAGCCGCGCTGGTGCCGCGTCGTCGAGTACTCCGTCGGCGAAGGCGTCCCCCAGTACTTCGACCAGACCCTCCAGAAGTACGCCAGCCTCGCCGGCCAGACGCGCCGCCAGTTCGAGATGCTGCGGCCGGAGCTGTTCCGCAAGATCAAGCGCCTCCTGGACGGCGAGGAGTTCGACCTGGACGCCGTGGTCGAGTTCCTGGTGGAGCGGGACGCCGGTCAGTCGCCGTCAGGGAAGGTGTACTGGCGGCGGAACAAGGTGGAGCGGGACGTGGCGGTGGCGTTCCTGCTGGACATGAGCGCCTCCACCGACGAGGAGATCGCCAAGCACGAGCGCCGCTACACCCAGGACGAGTTCGACGACGACCCGCGGCGCTACTTCTCCTGGTGGATGGCCCGGCGCGCCCAGGAGCTACTGTCGCCGCCCAAGCGCATCATCGATGTGGAGAAGGAGAGCATCGTCCTCGTCATCCGCGCCCTGGAGACCATCGGCGACACGTACGGCATCTACGGCTTCTCGGGCTACGGGCGGGAGAACGTGGAGTTCTACGTGATCAAGGACATGGACGAGCGGTTCAGCGACCACGTGAAGAAGCGCATCGACAAGGTGGCGCCGGTGCGCTCAACCCGCATGGGTCCGGCCATCCGCCACGCCACCAGCAAGCTCGACACCCACGACGCCAAGGTGCGCATCCTCTTCCTCGTCTCCGACGGCCGGCCCCAGGACCACGGCTACGGCCGCGACCGGACGGAGAAGGAGTACGCCATCCACGACACCCATATGGCGCTCGTAGAAGCGAAGCGGAAGGGGATTGTGCCGTTCTGCCTGACGGTGGACCGCTACGGGCACGACTACCTGAAGCAGATGTGCGCGGACATCGGCTACGCCGTGGTGCCGGACGTGGAGTCGCTGCCCTCGCGCATCACGACGCTGTACCGCCGGCTCACGGAGTAGGGGGCTAGTCGCAGATCCCGTGGGCGAAGTCGGCCAAAACTATAAGGGAGCGGCCGTCGGACGACCAGGGCGACCCCTCGTATCCGTGAATATGGAGGTCGACTTTGGAGACCACCAAAGTTCGCCGCTTGCCGGTATCGGCGTTCACCAGCACTACCTTGTCGAAGGTAGAGAAGGCGATGCCGTAACCTGCCGGCGACCAGTACGGTCCCTCCTTGGGAGAGTCCGGGCTCTTCGTGAGGGGCTTCGCAGAGGCACCGTCGGCACCGAGGACGTAAATGTTCCAGTCGCGGGTGGAGCAGCCTTCGCTTTGATAGGCGAGCCGGGACCCGTCGGGTGACCACGAGAGGATGCGGGCCGGCGGCAAAGGTCGCGGCTCAGCCGATCCGTGTATCTCCACTGTGTGAAACAACCAGAACTTGTCTGCCGGGTTGACGGCTGACGGGACGACAGGCGGCCCGAAGATGAAGGCGATCTTTGTCCCGTCGGGCGACCAGGTGATGGGTGCCCTGGACGGGCCAGAGGCTATCTGGCGCAACCCTCCTGAGGCAACGTCAAACAAATAGAGACCGCGCTTGTTGGTGATCGCCAGCAACCTGCCGTCAGGCGACCAGGCGACACCGTTGCTACGGCCGAAGATGGCGCTCGTCTCGCCGCTGGGGATTTCGATTAGGTATACCTTTCTGTGGGAAAGCGCGATCAAATCCCCTTGGGGCGACCAGTGTATGGCTCGAGTGCCCAGTTCAGAAAGCTGACGCAGATTGCTTCCATCTCTGTCAATCACGTACACTCCCTTCGGCCCCAGCATTTCTTTGGAGAAGGCTATCTGGCTGCCGTCAGGCGACCAGGAGGCGGCGGCGACATCGCCGCCAAGGATTCGAACCGCCGTGCCTGCTTCAATGTCTATTAGGTCGATGCCGCCTTCGCCGATGCAGCAACCGGCCTGGAGCAGGGCTGTCCCGTCGGGTGCCCACACGGTGGGCGCCAAGGCCAGCCGCCACAGCCTTCCGGTGCGGACCTCCAGCACATAGACTCCTCCCTTGGTGATCCTGCCTCGCTGTTTCATGAGCACGGGAGGCGAGGCGGAACCCGCCGTTGGCGTTTCTGTGCGGATGGTGGAGGATGGCGTTTCCTTGGGTGGCTCTCTCTGCGTCTGCTGACCTCCGCCGCACGCGGCCAGGAGTAGAGCCACCACGACAAGGCTGATGGCAAGAGCGATTGGGCGTGCCATCGCAACGGTAAAACGTGTGCAGCAGTCCTGGGATACGATAGGATGCGCTCTGCGGCCGCCTAGCCAGTAGGGGCGCGGGAAGCGGCGCCCCTACGACGTGGTGCCGGACGTGGAGTCGCTGCCCTCCCGCATCGCCACCCTGTACCGCCGGCTCACGGCGTAGCCGCGATCACAGCGACGACCCAGTCGCCGGGCTGGAGGATGGGGGTCGTGTTTCCCGTCGATATATTCACCAGAACTGGCCGGTTGGGTTCAGTGACCTCATCGGGCCGGTCAGGCTTGGGAGGCACGAATTGTGTGATAACAAATTCGCCGTCGGGTACTACCAATACGCCCCGCGTAAAGAGCTGCTCGTTGTCGTGAAACGTGGCTGTCGAAGAGATGCGGCCAGTACGGACATCTGACACCTTGATTTGCGACCTGGGTGGGCGGAACCCATTCGAGCTCGAAGAGAAGACGATTCGCCATTCGTCCAGCCATGCGCATGCCGTCAAGCTGCGCAGGGGCCGGTCGGGATCTTCGATTTCATAATCGGGAAGCAGGTTGCGGGGCTGCCATTCCGGGCCACTCGATAGATAGAGGCCGCTGGGGGCGGCGTACATTCCGAAGTGGCAGACTGCATGGCTTGACGGCGACCAGGCTGCCGCGAAAGTTGCCGGGTCAAGATCGATGATGTCAGGCGCTTCGGAGAAAGGATCGACTATGACGTGGTCGCCGCCTTCATAGAAGATCCGTTGCGCTAGGAGGAGCCGACCGTCCGGCGACCACTGAGGGCCGAAGAAACCAAAGCAGTGTGCGGGGCCCGGCGGACCTTCGCAGCCTCTCTCATCGTTCGTAAGAACGCGCCATATCCGCCCGGTGTCCAACCTGATAACGTCGATGCCATCATGATGATGGAAGGCGAGGAATTTTCCATCATGGCGGAGGGAGCCCGTCGGCGGCCTGTCGCTCTTCCTCGGCGCTCCTATCCGTAGGATCGTCGTAATCTCGTCGGAGGTGAGGTCCCGTTTGCGGAGGGCGTAGGTCTTGCCGTCGATCCTGGCGATGTAGTAGAGGAGGGAGGCAGACTTCTGATGAGCGATGCCGACAAAGGATGCTTTCTGGTTGCTTGGCGTCAGCTGGGTCAGACCGGAACCGTCCAGGCGGGACACGTATAGGACGCCGTAACTTCCGAGTATCCCTAGCCTCCCTGGCCGGAGAAAGACAACTCTTTGTTTTGCCACAGCCGGCGACAGTGTGGGAGCCGGACTGGGGCTACGGCTAGGCGTGAGCGCGCCAGCGGTGACCGTGGGGAAGGGAGTCGACACCGGCGGGGCCGCCGTTCCGCCGCAAGCGCCGAGCAGGATTGCAGCCACGGTAAGACCGATGATGAGAGTGGCGCGCCTTGCCATCGCAACGGTAGAACGTGGGGGAGAGGACGAGGGTACGCCTACCCCCGCGCCAGCAATAGCCGCCGCAGCAGGGCCAGGGCGGTGGTCACGGCGCGGCGCTTGGTGGCGAGCCGGCCCTGGTAGTACGTGTAGCTTATCGTCTGGGGCGACACGCCATCGTCCACGGCGATGTGCATGGTGCCCGGCGGCTTCCCCTCCAGTGGGTCGGGCCCCGCCACGCCGGTGACTCCGATGCCGATGTCGGCGTCAGCGCGCTCGCGGGCGGCGCGGGCCATGCCGGCCGCCACCTCGGCGCTCACGACGCCGTGCGCCTCGATCAGCTCGGCGCCCACCCCCAGGCTGGCCTTCGTTTCCGGCAGGTAGGCCACGTAGCCCCCCTTGAAGTAGTCGGAGGCGCCGGCGACGTTGGTGATGGTGTCGGCCAGGAGGCCGCCCGTGCACGACTCCATCGTCGCCAGGGTCAGGCCCCGCTCCTTGAGCATGCGGCCGACGGCGCCTTCCAGGGTGTCGTCGTCGGCGCCCCAGATGGCCTCGCCCAGGATGCGGCGGACCTCCGCCTCCAGGGGCTCGATGAGTCGGCGGGCCTCGGCGGCGGTAGCGGCCTTGGCGGTGAGCCGGAGGTGGACGCCGTCCATCTTGGCGTACACGCCGATGGTGGGGTTCGCCGACTTCAGCAGGGGCGAAACCATCTCGTCGACGTGGCCTTCGCCCAGGCCGATCGTCTTGAGGGTGCGCGAGACGATGACGGCGCCGGTCGAGCGCTTCGCCAGCTCAGGGGCGACCTCTTCGTTCCACATGCGCTCCATCTCCGCCGGCGGCCCGGGCATGGCGACGATGACGCGGCCCTCCCTCTCCACCCACCAGCCGGGGGCGGTGCCGCGGGGGTTGGGGAGGGCGCGGGCGGAGGCGATGAGCGTGGCCTGCTTGACGTTGCGCTCGGGGAAGGGGAGGCCGCGGGCGGTAAAGAACGCCCGTAGGCGGTCGGCGACGGCCTGGTCCACGTACAGCTCCTCGTCCAGGGCGGCGGCGATCGCCTCCCGGGTGAGGTCGTCCTCGGTGGGGCCGAGCCCGCCGGTCATGATGGTGAGGTCGGAGCGCTCGAAGGCGCGGCGCACGGCCTCCGTGAGGCGGCCGAGGTTGTCGCCGACGGTGGAGGTGTAGTACAGGTCGATGCCGAGGCCGGGCAGGCGGGAGGCGATGTACTGGGTGTTGGTGTCCAAGATGTCGCCCAGGAGGATCTCGGTGCCGACGGAGATGATCTCGGCCTTCATCGCGTTGAGAATAGGTCAGGGTATATCATCGGTCAAGGAACGGCGTTGGGAACCTACCACCGGCCTTATCCGTTCTATTGCCGAGGCCACACGGGAGCATTTACCCGATGCCAAGTCGCTGGCTGATAATCGGCCCGGCCGTTTTGGGCCTATTGCTGGCCGCTTGCGCTGGTGGTGGCGACGTATCTGGCCCGGACCAGTTCACCGCGCTGCCGCGAACTGCGGTGGTCACTACCATGTCGCCGACGGCTACTGCTACACCCGCGTTGAATTCTCAGGTTGTCTGGTTCCGCGGAAGGGCCGTGGGCTTCATCAGCGATTGCGCCGCGGATGGAGTGTGCGCCGTCCGAGTGAGAGTCACGAAGGTGTTGTTTGGTCACGACATCTCCTCTGGTAACGTAGTAACGGTGGCGACGGCAATGGGATGGGTCTGTATCCCCTACGGAAAGGGCGTGAACGGCGGCCCCATCGGTATCGGCGACAACGTGGAGGTTCTCGCTGAGCGATACGAACCCGTGACTGGCAACAGCCCCGTCGACTACGCCATCTGCCGGGACGTGAGCTACTTCTACGTGATCCCCGTCTCGGGTTAGCTGCAGTGTCCTCGCTCTCTCCCTCGAGGGAGAGGGCAGGGTGAGGGTGAGCCCGAGCTACGCCGCGCCCGTCAGCGCTAGCAGGCCGTCCTCGTCCCGCGATAGCCGCGGCACCACCGAAAATACGTCCACCCGGGCGCAGTACGGCACGTCGTCGCCCAGGCCGATGGCGGCGAGACCGCGGGCGTGGGCGGCCGACGCGAGGGCGTCCGAGAGGTCGAGGGCGCGGGCGCGGAAGGCGTAGAGGGCGAAGCGGGCGGCGTCTGTCGGTTCGGGCGCCGAGAGGAGGCGGAGGGCGGCATCGACGATGGCCCCGGCCCCCAGGGCGTCCTCCAGCGCGAAGGTGGTGCCGCTGTAGGCCCCGGAGCATACTATCGTCACGTCCAGCCCCTGCCCGCGGGCCGCCTCCACCGCGGCTCTGGCCACCGCCGAGCGGTTCAGGAAGGCGCCCACCAGCACCAGCGGCGCCTCGGCTAGCTCGTTGAGGATGCGAGTGCCGTTGGCGGTGGCCAGGATGGCGTCGCGGCCGCTCAGCTCGACTTCAGCGAATTCCGAGGGGGAGTTCCCGTAGTCGAAGCCCTCCGGCGCCGGCCCGTCCAGCTCGCCGCAGAGGAGGTAGTCGGGCAGTTCCTCCTTGAGCCGGCGCGCCTCCTCGATGCTGGCGGCGGGAAGCACCCTGCCGGCGCCCCGGGCGAATAGCGTGACGATAGTCGAAGAGGCCCGCAGCACGTCCACCACGACGCAGACCCCGCTGCGGTGCTCTTCCCCCTGGGCCGGCAGTAGCGCGACGTCTATCCGCATGCTTTGCTTGACCCTCGCTAGTATCGTTTATATTATGCCGACGAGGGATGGCAGGCCAGGGGTACTTGATCAACGGTGAAAGGGCGGTCGACGGCCGGCGGGGCGGCGTTCAGGGGTAATCATGTTCCGGGAGAAGCTGCGGGCGGCCAGTCAGCGGAACAACAGCTTCCTCTGCGTTGGCCTCGACCCTGACCCTGAGCTCATCGGCGGACGGCACCTCCCCGGCTACCTCCAGGCGGTAATCGAGTCCACCCTCGACCTCGTCTGCGCCTACAAGCCGAACCTCGCCTTCTTCGAGGCGCTCGGGCCTTCGGGCATGAACCTCCTCATCGAGAGCCTGGCGCCTGTCCCCAAGGAGATCCCCATCATCGCCGACGTCAAGCGGGGCGACATCGGTAATACGGCCCGTTTCTACGCCCGCGCCCTCTTCGAGGCGTACGACTTCGACGCCGCGACGGTCAACGCCTACGGCGGCTGGGATGCCGTCGAGCCCTTTCTCGCCTATGCCGACCGCGGCGTCTTCGTCTGGTGCCGCAGCTCGAACCCGGGCAGCGCCGACCTCCAGGACCAGCGGCTGGCCGACGGCCGCCCCCTCTACGAGGCGGTGGCGGAGCTGGCGCGAAGCTGGAACACGCGGGGAAACGTTGGTCTTGTGATGGGCGCAACGTA
Source organism: Chloroflexota bacterium (assembly GCA_016178045.1). GTDB lineage: Bacteria > Chloroflexota > Dehalococcoidia > SM23-28-2 > JACOUE01 > JACOUE01. The sequence goes on along the minus strand of JACOUE010000082.1, from coordinate 11,794 downwards.
CCCGGAGGAGCTGGCCCGCGTGCGCGGCCTCTGCCCCGACATGCTGATCCTGGTGCCGGGGGTCGGCGCCCAGGCCGGAGATCTGGCCGCCTCCGTCCGCGCCGCCCTGGACGAGCGCGGCGGAGGGATCATCATCAACGCTTCGCGCCAGGTGGTGTACGCCTCCACCGGCGCCGACTTCGCCAGGGCGGCGCGCCGGGCGGCCGAGGGTCTCCGCGACGAGATCAACCGCGAGCGGAAAGCGGCGCTGGCGGCTATGGGGAGCGGAGGAGGCGAGACCTCTTGGTGATGGAGGTCCGCCTCGGAGATGTGGTGCGCCTGCGCAAGAAGCACCCCTGCGGCGGCGACGAGTGGGAGGTGGTACGGCTGGGGGCGGACATCGGCATCACCTGTCGGACCTGCGGCCGGCGGGTGCTCCTGGCGCGCAGCGTCTTCGAGCGGCGGGTAAAGGCGTTCCTGGCTCGCGGCGAGCCCGAGGAACCGGCCAGGTCTCTTTAGGCGGGCGATGAGCGCGGTAATCGATCCGCCGCTACACGAGTTTCACGAGGCTAGGCCCCTCCTTGCCGACCGCCGCTTCGCCACGCTCTGGGTAGCCCAGGGCTTGGCCCAGACCGCCCAGAACGCCCTCCTCTTCAGCCTGCTGGTCGTGGTGCTGAACATCACCAACTCCAGCACTCATACCAGCCTCCTCGTCCTCACCTTCATCCTGCCCTCGATCCCGCTGGGCGTGGCCGTCGGCGTGCTGCTCGACCGGTGGCGGAAGGGGTCGGTGCTGGTCGTCACCAACCTCCTCCGGACGGGCTTCTGCATTCTCTACTTCTTCTTCCACTCCAACGTCTGGCTCCTGTACGGCATCAGCCTCGGCTTCGCCACCAGCGGGCTCTTCTTCAACCCCGCCGTGGTGGCGATCATCCCGTCCGTCGTGCCCAAGGGGCGGTTGGTGGCCGCCAACAGCCTGCACAACTTCACCGTCACCGGCTCGCAGCTCCTGGGCATGGTATTCCTGGCGCCCACCGTCCTCAAGAGCGGCGGTGCCTACGGTGAGGAGGCGATGTTCCTGATCGCCGGGGCGATGTTCCTGATCGCCGCCGTGCTGGCCCTGCGGTTCACCTCGCTGAGGGAGGAGCGCCGGCGGCTGCCCCAGGGGCCGCTGTTCGGGGCGATGCCCAGGGAGTTCCGCGACAGCTGGCGGGTCCTGCGCCAGGACGCCGCTTCTTTCCTGGCGATGACCCAGCTCATCATGAGCAGCACGTTGGTGCTGCTGTTCGCCATCCTCATCCCCCGCTACATGGAGGACATCCTCAGCCTCTCCGCCAGCGACGCCGCCTTCGTCTTTGCCCCCACCGGCGTCGGGGCACTGATCGGGCTGCGCTTCCTCCCCTGGTTCGCCCGGCGCTTGGGTAAGAACCAGGTGGTGGTGATCGGCCTTGCGGGGCTGGCGATCTGCCTGACGGCGCTGGCCCTGGTGAAGCCGCTGGCGGAGTTCATGCAGCTGACGCCGGGCCCGCTCAACCCCGAGCACTTCCTGGGCCGCGAGCTCCTCCGTGCCCTGACGATGTTCTTCGCCGGGCCGATGGGCTTCAGCTACGCCCTCCTCAACGCCCCCGCCCAGACGGTTCTCCACGAGCGGGCGCCCGAGGAGATGAGGGGGCGCATTTTCGCCACCCAGGTGGTATCCGCCAACTTCCTGTCGCTCCTGCCGGTGCTATTCGTCGGCGGCCTGACCGACCTCCTGGACGGCGTCGCCGACCTGCCCGGCGTCACCCTGGTGATACTGCTCATCGCCGCCGCCGTGGGGGGGATGGCCGTTGCCAGCCGCGTCGTGGGCGGCGTGGCGGAGAGGGAGGAGGAGCTGGCGCGCATTCAGGCCCGGGACCAGGCGCTGCTGTCAGGTTCGGTTGACAGGGATAGGGGTACTAGGTAGAATTCGGGTGCATCGGTGATGGAGGTGGCCACTTGTGATTGAGATGAGCATAGAAAGCATCCGCGTCAGTCTCATGAACTATCAGCGCGTGGTCATCCTCAAAGAGAAGAGCTCGGACCGGTACCTGCCCATCTGGATCGGCCCCGCCGAAGCCGACGCCATCGCCGTCCGGCTCCAGGAAGTAGCCGTAGCCCGGCCCCTCACCCACGACCTCCTCCGCTCCGTTATCGACGCTCTGGGCGGCTCCGTCAGCCACATCATCGTGAACGACCTCGCCAACGACACGTTCTTCGCCAAGATCTACGTGGACCTTGACGGCAAGACCCTGGAGATCGACTCCCGCCCCAGCGACGCCCTGGCCCTGGCCGTGCGGGCCCAGGTGCCCATCTACGCCGAAGAGACGGTCCTCGAGAAGGCGGGCGTCCGCCTCGACCAGGAGGGGCAGCCACTGGAGGAAGGGGCGGGCGGCGAGCCGGAGGCGACCAAAGAGGCGACCGAGGAGGAGCTGGAGAAGCTCTCGCCCTTCCGGGACGTAATCGAGAGCCTGGACCTGGAGGACTTCGACAAGCGTTCGTCGGAGTCCTGAGCCAAGAGATGGACGAAAGCCCCTCGGCGAAACCCGAGGGGCTTTCGCTATTCTTGGGTTCGGGCCGCTGCTCGAGGGAGTTGGCGGTAGTGGGTGGTTGTGATATAATTCACGTGCCAGATAGGGGCAAACGGCCGTGATGGACCGCCTGCCGCCTACAGCTCGTCTTATCGGCATCGGCGGGTATTTTGCGTTCTGCATCATTGCTGGCATACTGGGGAGCGTGCTGCTGGCCGACTGGCTCGGTATCTCCCGCGCCCTCCTGGGCACGATCGGAATGTTCGTGGGGCTCATCGCGGCGTTCTGGGGCGGCTACGTCCTCCTGATGGAGACGCTGGGCCCCCACAAGCCCCAGGGACGGAAGGACGGCTGATGTCCAGAGCCCGGCTTGGCTGGATGGCCCTCGCCGCCGTGGCCATCGCCCTCTTCGGCTTCGTATTCCTCCGGGGGCCCACCCCCGACATCAAGATCAAGCCCGAGACCCTCTTCTCCGTGCCCTGGGTAAACTTCACCAACACCATGGTCACCTCCTGGGTCGTCGTCATCCTCATCGTCGTCCTCGTCTTCCTGGCGACGCGGCGGTGGGAGCTGGTGCCCCGGGGCGGGCAGAACCTCATCGAAGCGATTATCGAGGGCTTCTACAATCTGGTGGTCAACGTGGCCGGCGAGAAGAACGGCCGCCGCTTCTTCCCCGTGGTCGCCAGCATCTTCTTCTTCGTCCTCTTCGCCAACTGGTTCTCCCTGCTACCGGTCTTCAACGTCATCGGCCTGGCCAAGGAGGAGGTCCCCGCCGAGGAGACCGTCGTGGCGGAGGAGGAGGAGCTGCGCGGCGAGTTCTTCGTGATGGAGAAGTTCGACCTGGGGCCGCTGCCGGTGGCCTGGGTCACCCTTTCCAGTCCCAGCAAGCTGGCCGGCGAAACCATCGCCAAGGACGGGCCGGACGCCGTCGAGAAGGTGCAGGAGGCGCGCGACGAGGGCAAGTTCGTGGGCGAGATCCTGCCCGTCCTGCGCGGGGTAAACACCGATCTGAACACGCCCCTGGCCCTGGCCATCGCCTCCGCGATATTCGTCGAGTTCTGGGGGGTGTCGGCGCTTGGCGGCGGACGGTACGCCAGCAAGTTCTTCAACCTGGGCGGCGTCTTACGGGGCCTGCGCCGGTTCAACTTTGGGATGCTGTTCGCTGGGGCCATCGATGCCTTCGTCGGCTTCCTGGAGCTGACATCGGAGCTGGTGCGGCTGGTCAGCTTCACCTTCCGTCTCTTCGGCAACATGTTCGCCGGGGAGGTGGTGATCCTGATGTTCACGTTCCTGACCCCCCTGCTCCTGACGCTGCCCATATACGGACTGGAGCTGTTCGTGGGGGTGATCCAGGCGTTCGTCTTCGCCATGCTGACGCTGGTGTTCGGGGTGATGGCCGTCAGCCACGGCGAAGTGCACGCCGAGCACGGGGGCGAGCAAGGTCACCCCGCGGAGCAACTACAGCAGAGCGATGCTTAGAGAAGGGAACTCATAAGGAGGTGTTAGATGGAGCTGCTGCTAGCCATCGTCCCGCCGATCGTTGAGGTGGCGCGCCACGTCGCCCAGGAGCAGACGGCGTTCACGATCAGCGACGACGGCATCAAATTCATCGGCGCCGGCATCGCCATGGGCCTGGGGGCGTTCGGGCCGGCCATCGGCATCGGCAATCTGGTCGGCAAAGCCCTGGAGGCGCTGGGGCGCAACCCGGAGGCCCAGCCGGTGATCCAGGCCAACATGATCCTGGGTCTGGCCTTCGCGGAGGCGATCGGGATCTACGCCCTCGTCACCGCGGTGATGATCGGCTTCGTCTTCTAGGGGCGGAGCTTTTGCAGTACACTTCGGAGTGACCATGGGACCGGTATTCCTTGCGGGGTTCGTGGACGGCCTGAAGGCGCTGGGCATTAACCTGCCCAGCCTGATCGCCCAGATCATCAACTTCACCCTCCTGCTGGTGGTGCTATACCTCTTGGCCTACAAGCCGGTCCTCCGCCTCCTGGACGAGCGGCGAAAGCGCATCCAGGAGGGGATGGAGGCGTCCGAGGAGGCGAAGCGGCGGCTGGCCGAGACCGAGCAGGAGGTGGCGAAGGAGCTGGAGAAGGCGCGACAGGAAGGGCAGAACCTGGTCGCCCAGGCCCAGCAGATTTCGGCCCGCATCCAGGAGGAGGCGAGAGAGCAGGCGCGGCGGGAGCAGGAGCAGATGCTGGCGAGGGCGCGCGGTGATATCGACCTGGCGCGGGACAGCGCCATCGCCGAGCTGCGCCGCGAGTTCGCCGACCTCACCATCACCGCCGCCGAACGGGTAATCCGCCAGACGCTCGACCGGCGCGCCCACAGCCGGCTCATCGAAGAGACGCTGGCGGAGTCGACCATGGGCGACGGCAGCGACGGAGGAGGCGAGAAGCAGGCATGATCCGGGAGGTCGCCGCCAAGCGCTACGCCGAGGCCGCTTTCGAAATCGCCCGCGGGCAGGGGCAGTTGGAGGAGTGGTCGGTGGCCCTGGGGCTCATGGCGCGGGTGCTGGGCGACCCCGAAGTTGTCGCCGTGATGGAGAGCGCCCGCGTCGCCGCGTCCGACAAACTCCGCCTGGTGGAGCGTACGCTGGAGGGCATCGAGCCGCTGGCCCTGAACCTGGCGAGGCTCCTCGTGGCCAGGGGACGCAGCGGCCTCGCTCCCCAGGTGGCCGAGGCGTTCCAGGAGCTGGTCGACGAGGAACGGGGCATCGCTCACGCCCTGGTGACGGCGGCGGTCCCCTTGACGGACGGCGAGAAGCGGGCGGTAGTCGATAAGCTGGGCGAGGTGACCGGCAAGCAGGTGCTCCTGGAGGCCCAGGTGGACGACGGGATCATCGGCGGGCTGGTAGCGCGCGTGGGCGACCGGCTGATCGACGGCAGCACCCGCAGCAAGCTGCTGGCGCTGAAGCGGCAACTCCAGGAGGCGCGGGCGTGAGCGTCGACAAGGCGGCGATACTGCGCCAGCTTGACGACGCCTGGGCGACGGTGCGCGCCGCCGTGGAGTCCGTGCCCGAGGAGGAGGTGGAGCAGCTCGGCGTCGTGGAAAGCTGGTCGGTGAAGGACCTGCTGGGCCACATGGCCTTCTGGGCCGACAAGGCCGCCAGCGACCTCAATGTAGTGGCGGCCCGGCGGCCCGGCGACGTCCTGAAGCCGGCCGACGGCGAGGAGGTCGACGCCTGGAACGCGCGCGAGGCGGAGAGGCGGGAGGGCTTCTCCTTTGAGGCCGTCAAGCAGGAGTGGCATAAGGGCCACGAGGCCGCCCGCGAGGCCCTCAAGGCTGTCGCGCCGGACGTGCTGGAGCAGAACGTGAAGGGCTGGACGATGCTCAAGCGCTTCGCGGAAGACACGTACATGCACTACCGGGAGCACGCCGAGCACATCCTCAACTGGCAGCGGGAGCTGGAGACGACAGAGGCATGAGGGAGTGTCGTAGCTGCAGGGCTTCCCTGGCCGGGCAGGCAGCCCTGCAAACGCAGGCCTAAAGGCCTGCAGCTACAGAGGGATAAGGGAGGAGCAGGAGATGGCGGTTCGACCCGAAGAGATTGCTTCGATAATCAGGCAGCAGATCGAGCAGTTTGGGGCCGCGGTCACCGCCGTGGAGGTGGGGACCGTGGTGGAGGCCGGCGACGGCATCGCCCAGGTGCACGGGCTGCGCGGGGCGATGTACAGCGAGCTGCTGGAGTTCCCCAAAAGCGTTATGGGGATGGCTCTCAACCTGGAGGAGGACAGCGTCGGCGCCATCATCCTCGGCGACTACACCGACATCAAGGAGGGCGATGAGGTCCGCTCTACCGGCCGCATCATCCAGGTGCCGGTCGGCGAGGGCCTCATCGGCCGCGTCGTCGACCCGCTGGGCCAGCCGCTCGACGGCAAAGGCCCCATCAAGTACGACAAGACCCGCCCGGTCGAGCGCATCGCCCCGAACGTGGTGATGCGCCAGAGCGTGGACACGCCGGTGCAGACGGGTGTCAAGGCCATCGACGCCCTCACCGCCATCGGCCGCGGCCAGCGGGAGCTGATCATCGGCGACCGCTTCACGGGCAAGACGGCCATCGTGATGGACACCATCATCGCCCAGAAGGGCGGCGACCTGACCTGCATCTACGTCGGCATCGGCCAGCAGGCGTCGAAGGTGGCGCAGGTGGTAGCGACGCTGGAGGAGCACGCGGCGATGGAGCACACGATCGTGGTGGCGGCTAACGCCTCTGACCCGGCGGCGCTCCAGTACATCGCTCCCTACTCGGGCTGCGCCATGGGCGAGGAGTTCATGGAGCAGGGCAAGGACGCCATCGTCTTCTACGACGACCTGTCCAAGCACGCCTGGGCCTACCGACAGATGTCGCTCCTCCTACGGCGGCCCCCGGGCCGCGAGGCCTACCCGGGCGACGTCTTCTACCTGCACTCCCGGCTGCTGGAGCGGGCGGCCAGGCTGGCCTCGGAGCACGGCGGCGGCTCCCTCACCGCCCTGCCCATCATCGAGACCCAGGCCGGCGACATCTCCGCCTACATCCCCACCAACGTCATCTCCATCACCGACGGCCAGATCTACCTGGAGACCGACCTGTTCATGGCCGGCATCCGCCCGGCCATGAACGCCGGCCTTTCGGTCTCGCGGGTAGGGGGCGCCGCCCAGACGCGGGCGATGCGCAAGGTCGCCGGCGGCCTCCGGTTGGCCATGGCCCAGTACCGGGAACTGGCGGCCTTCGCCCAGTTCGGCACCGCCGAGCTGGACCCGGCCACCCGCCGCCAGCTGGAGCGGGGCCAGCGCCTCACGGAGGTGTTGAAGCAGCCCCAGTTCGAGCCGCTGTCCCTGGCCCAGGAGGTCACGATTATCTACGCGGGCGTGAGCGGCCACCTGGACGACCTTCCGGTCAACAAGGTGCGCGACTTCGAGGCGGCTTTCCACGGCTTCATGGAGAGCAACCACCCGGAGGTCCTGAAGGACATCCAGGAGACGAAGGACCTCACGCCCGACACTGCGGAGAAGCTGAAGTCGGCCGTCGCCGAGTTCAAGCAGAACGTGCCGTACTAGCACCCTCACCTGCCCTCTCCCTCGAGGGATAGGGCGAGGGAGGAACGGGATGGCAACCAATGACGCAGCGGAGGTTAGAGGTCGAAATCTTGCCACGACCGCAGCCTGAAGGCTGCGGCATCGACGTGAGTAATCATGCCCCAGCCTTCAGGCTCGGGTGTGGAGGCGTCTGATGGCTACGCTCCGCCAGATCCGGCGGCGCATCCGCAGCATCCAGAACACCGCCAAGATCACCAAGGCGATGGAGCTGGTGGCTGCCTCCAAGATGCGGCGCGCTCAGGCGGCGGCCCTGGCCGGCCGGCCCTACGCCGAGAAGATGCGCTGGGTCCTGGCCGACCTGGCCGAGACCGTCCCGCTGGCCGACCCGGAGACCCTCCACCCCCTCCTCCGGCGGCGCGAGACCGTGCAGACCGTCGAGGTGATCCTCATTACGCCGGACCGCGGCCTCTGCGGCGGCCTCCCGACGAACCTGAACCGGCGCGTCGCCCAGTTCATGCTGGAGGCCGGCAAGCCGCCGCGGGCAGTGGTCGTGGGGAGGAAGGGGCGCGACTTCCTGCGGCGGACCGGGCAAAACGTCGTCGCTGAGTTCATCGACCTGGGCGACCGGCCCGGCTACGAGGACGTGCGGCCCATCGCCCAGGTGGCGATGCAGGACTTCGTCGAGGGCCACGCGGACGAAGTGCACCTGGTCTACGCTCAGTTCGTGAGCACGATGGTCCAGCGGCCGGAGGTCTTCAAGCTCCTGCCCGTGGCGCCGCCCGAGGAGGCCGCCACCTGGGGCGTCGACTACATCTACGAGCCGGACCGCGAGACGGTGCTGGCCCAGCTGCTGCCCCGCTACGTGGAGCGGCAGGTGTACGAGGCGGTGCTGGAGGCCATCGCCAGCGAGCAGTCGGCGCGGATGGTGGCGATGCGCAACGCCACCGAGAACGCCAATCAGATGGTCGAGGAGCTGACCCTGGTCTACAATAAGGCCCGCCAGGAGACGATAACGAAGGAGCTGCTGGACATCGCCGGCGGGGTCGAAGCGCTGAGGGCTCGGTAAGGAACAAGGAACACGGGGCATGGAACAAGGCTTTCGACGGCTGAAGGCGTGGCAACGGGCTGACGATCTGGCCTGCGCCGTCTTTGCTGCAGTTTCGCTGATACCCGCACGCCACCGGTGGCTTGGGGAACAGTTAGCCAGGGCAGCCGTCTCTGTACCGGCGAACATTGCCGAGGGCTACAGTCGGGGGAGTCTCAAGGACTACTTGCGGTTTCTGGACATCGCAAGAGGCTCGCTGGCGGAGGTTGAATACTACCTGCACTTCCTACGGAAGAACGGCATCATTGACGATCTGCAGCTCGACAGTCGATGCCCTCAGAGTCGATGCCGGCAACCTCTTGTTTGGCCTTGCTCAGTCGCTGCGTAGCAAGCTCCGTGAGGGCGAGGTCTGGCAGCGAGGCATTGTCAGGGAGGATACGGAGGAATATCTTGTGACTGCCGAGGAATGAGGTCATGTTCCCTGTTCCTTGTTCCATGTCCCCCGGGGAGGTGTGTTGATGGCGAAGAAGACCAAGGGCAAAGTCGTACAGGTCATCGGGACGGTGGTGGACGCGGAGTTCCCCCCGGACGAGCTACCCGAGATCTACAACGCCATCGAGATCGACATGGGTGACAAGCAGGTGCTGCTGGCCGAGACGCAGCAGCACCTGGGCAACAACTGGGTGCGCTGCCTGGCCATGGGCGGCACGGACGGCCTCCGCCGCGGCGCCGAAGCGGTAGACCTAGGCCAGCCCATCGCCGTGCCGGTGGGGAAGGAGTGCCTGGGACGGCTGTTCAATGTCCTGGGCGAGCCCCTCGACAGCCTGGGCGACGTGAAGGCGAAGCAGAGCTGGTCCATCCACCGGCCCGGCCCCTCCTTCGAGGAGCGGGAGACGACGCCTCAGCTGCTGGAGACCGGCCTCAAGGTGCTGGACCTGGTGTCGCCGTTCACCAGGGGCGGCAAGGTCGGCGCCTACGGCGGCGCCGGCGTTGGCAAGACCGTCATCATCATGGAGCTGATCCGCAACATCGCCACCGAGCACGGCGGCTTCTCCGTCTTCGCCGGCGTGGGCGAGCGCTCGCGCGAGGGCAACGAGCTCTGGCACGAGATGAAGGGCTCAGGCGTCATCGACAAGACGGTGCTGGTGTTCGGCCAGATGAACGAGTCGCCCGGCGTGCGCGCCCGCGTGGGCCTCACCGGCGTCACCATGGCGGAGTACTTCCGGGACGAGGAGGGGCAGGACGTCCTCCTGTTCATCGACAATGTCTACCGCTACATCCTGGCCAACATGGAGGTCTCCGCGCTGCTGGGACGCATGCCCTCGGCGGTGGGCTACCAGCCGACGCTCGCCACGGACATGGGCGAGCTGGAGGAGCGCATCACTTCCACCAAGCGCGGCTCCATCACCTCCTTCCAGGCGATCTACGTCCCTGCCGACGACTACACCGACCCGGGCATCGTCACCACCTTCGGCCACCTGGACGCCGTCATCGCCCTCGAGCGCTCCATCGCCGAGCAGGGGCTGTACCCCGCCGTCGACCCGCTGGCCTCGTTTTCCCGCATCCTCGACCCGCGCATCGTGGGGGAGGAGCACTACAACGTGGCCCGGGGCGTGCAGGCCGTCCTCCAACGCTATAGGGACCTCCAGGACATCATCGCCATCCTGGGTATGGAGGAGCTGTCCGAGGAGGACAAGCTGACGGTGATGCGGGCGCGCAAGGTTCAGCGCTTCCTGTCGCAGCCGATGTTCGTCGCCGAGGCGTTCACCGACCGGCCCGGCCGCTACGTGTCGATCAAGGAGACGGTGCGGGGGTTCAAGGAGATCCTGGAGGGGAAGCGGGACCACCTGCCTGAGCAGGCGTTCTACATGGTCGGGACCATCGACGAGGCGGCGGAGCAGGCGGAGCGGATGGAGAAAGAGGCGGCCCCGGTCTAAGAAACTAGACACAGATGAACACCGATTCTCACAGAAGGCTTGTCGGGCAACGGGGGAAGGCGGTTGCGGTAAAGTTCTGTGTCCCATCTGTGTCAATCTGTGGCCAGGATAGAGGCCGAGCGGCCAAAGTAGGAGCCCGTCATGGCTAAGGAGACCGTTCGCACCACCCCTAGGCCGTTCTCCCTCCACTGGGGCAGCGGCCGGATCGTGGAGGAGGCCAGCTACGCCGGCGAGCACCACGAGCCGGCCATCCAGCTGCTGGAGTTCGACGACGGCTCGCTCAGTGTCCGCTTCTGCTATTACGACCACGCCGGCCGCTTCCAGCGCAGCCCCCTCATCGTGGCCCGGGACGCCGTCGCGGGCATGCGGGCGGCGCTGGCCAAGACACCACGGCTGCGCTCCTTCCTGAAGGAGATGGTAGGATGAGCTTCGCGGGAACAAGGAACAAGGAACAGGGAACAAACAGCGGGGTCATGTTCCATGTTCCGTGTCCCGAGGAGGGAGGGGTGTGGGGCTGTGCCGCTGAAGGTTGACGTCGTCACGGCGGAGCGGGTCGTCTACTCCGAGGAGGGCGTAGACCGGCTCATCGTGCCTGGCGTCGAGGGCGAGCTGGGCGTCCTGCCGCTGCACGCCCCCCTGCTGACGATGATCGAGCCCGGCGTCATGCGGATCGTGAAGGGCAGCGATGAGGTGGAGATGGCGATCACCGGCGGCTTCATCGAGGTGCGGGAGAACCGCGTCACCATCCTCGCCGACGCCGCCGAGCGGGCCGAGGAGATCGATACCGAGCGGGCAGAGGCCTCGCGCCGCCGCGCCCAGGAGCGGCTGGCGGCCAAAGAGATACCGCAGGAAGACTTGATCCGGGCCGAGGTCGCCCTCCGGCGGGCCCTGGTGCGACTGAAGCTGGCGGAGCGGAGGCGGCGCCGCGGCGGTCCTCCCGGGCTGCCCGGGCCGTAGCTGTACCGTGGACGAGCCGACTTCCCCCGTGGTCACCCAGAAGGGCACCGACGTCCTCGCCATCGAAGGCGGACGGCGCCTCGAAGGCAGCGTCACCATCAGCGGCTCCAAGAACGCCGCCCTGGGGGCCATGGCCGCCGCTCTCCTGGTAGACGACGACTGCATCTTGGAGAACGTTCCCGATATCGGCGACGTCCACCACATGGCGGAGGTCCTCCGCAGCCTGGGTGTGGCCGCCCAGTGGGTGCGGGCGGGCGTCCTGCGCCTCAACGCCGCCGGCCTCCACAGCTTCTCCCCGCCCAGCG
>JACOUE010000063.1 GCA_016178045.1 Chloroflexota bacterium | reverse complement strand
GGTGTCCAGCGGCAGCCGCTTCACGTAGCCGAGTGTGGAGAGGGTGACCACCACGTCCTGGTGGGCCACCATGTCCGCCTCCCCGAACTCCTCCGGCTCCTGATCCATGATCTGCGTGCGGCGGTCGTCGCCGTACTTCTCCTTTACCTCCAGGGCGTCGTCCTTGATGAGGTAGTCGATCTTGCGCGGGTTGGCCAGCAGGTCTTCCAGGTAGGCGATCTGCTTGATGATCTCCGCGTACTCCTCCTGGATCTTCTCCCGCTCCAGCCGGGCCAGGCGGCGGAGTTGCATGTCCAGCACCGCCTGGGCCTGCCGGTCGCTCAGGCGGAAGGGAGCGCGCATCAGGCGCTCCTTGGCCTGCTCGGCCGAAGGCGAGCGGCGGATGGTCTGGATGACGGCGTCCAGGTTCTCCAGCGCCCTGAGCAGTCCCTCCAGGATGTGGCCGCGGTCCTTCGCCTTCGCCAAGTCGAACTCGGAGCGGCGGCGGATGACCTCGCGGCGGTGGTTGATGAAGCTGTCGATGATCTTCTTGAGGCTGACCGTGCGGGGCTGGCCGTCCACCAGGGCAAGCATGTTGACGGCGAAGGCGGACTGCATCGCCGTGTGCTTGTAGAGGGCGCTGAGGATCTGCGGGGCCTGGCCCTCCCGCTTCAGCTCGAAAACGATGCGCATGCCGTGGCGGTCGGACTCGTCCCGGAGGTCGGCGATGCCCTCCAGCCGCTTGTGCTTCACCAGCTCGGCGACCTTCTCGACGAGGGCGGCCTTGTTCGTCTGGTAAGGCAGCTCCGTGACGATTATCTGCTGGCGGTTGCCCTTGGCCATCTCCTCGATGTGGGCGCGGGCCCGCATGACCACGCGCCCCTTGCCGTCGGCGTAGGCCATGCGCATGGCGTCCTGCCGCTCGAAGGTCGGCCCCTGGCCGTCGGTGGCGGGCTTGCGTATGCGCTCGTAGCGGAAGATGACCCCGCCGGTCGGGAAGTCCGGCCCCTGGACGATGTTGGCCAGCTCCTCGGTGGTCGCCTCCGCGTTCTCGATCAGGTGGGCGATGGCGTCGCACACTTCGCTCAGGTTGTGGGGCGGGATGTTGGTGGCCATTCCCACGGCGATGCCCGCGGCGCCGTTCACCAGCAGGTTCGGGAGGCGGGCCGGCAGGACCAGCGGCTCCTGGAGCGAGTCGTCGAAGTTGGGGGCGAAGTCGACAGTATCGCGGTCGATGTCCGCCAGCATCTCCTCGGCGATGCGCGCCAGCCGTGCTTCCGTGTAGCGCATGGCCGCCGGCGGATCGTTGTCCACGGAGCCGAAGTTGCCCTGGCCGTCGACCAGTGGGTAGCGCATGCTGAAGTCCTGGGCCAGGCGCACCATCGCCTCGTAGACGGGGGCATCCCCGTGGGGGTGATACTTGCCCAGCACCTCGCCGACGATGCGGGCGCTCTTCTTGTAGGCGGAGCCGGGCCGGATCCCCATGTCGTACATGGCGTAGAGGATGCGGCGCTGCACTGGCTTCAGGCCGTCCCGCACGTCGGGGAGGGCGCGGGAGACGATGACGCTCATGGCGTAGTCGAGGTAGGAGGCGCGCATCTCCTCCTCGATCTTGATGGGACGCACGTTGCCCGTCGCTGCCGTGTCTATAGCCATGCGTCAGCTCCTTGCGCTGAGAGGTCTGGGTCTCTTCGAATAAAGTCGGAGGGAGTGCGAAAGGTTAGCGTTAGGCCGGCCGGCCTGCCTGTCACTACCCGTATGATACCGCGAACAGCCTGAATGGTTCACTGAAGCCTTTGAGGAGAAAATCGCCCCTTTGGTCGAACTTAAAGCCTTTCCCTGCCGCCAGCTGCCTCACAACGTCCGAGACCAGAATTTGGCCCGGCTCCGCTTGCTGGCAGATGCGCGCGGCCACCTGCACGGCCGTGCCGAAGAGGTCACGCTCCTCGGCCACGGGCTCGCCGGCGTTCAGGCCGATACGGACGCGGATGGCCTCGGTAGGGGCGCCGCTGGCTGCGTCCTGTGACGGGGCAAGCGCCGCCCCTACGCCACGGTTCCGCTCGGCCAACGCCTTCTGGATGGCGACGGCGCAAGTGAGGGCCTGGCTAGCGGAGGGGAAGGAGGCCATGATGCCGTCTCCGGTGTGTTTGATCTCGCGCCCGCCGTGGCCCATCAAGGCGCCGCGGACTATGGCGTTGTGGGTGCGCAGGACCTCCTGTGCTTTGGCGTCCCCCAGGCGCTCCGTAAGGGGAGTTGAGCCCTCTATGTCGGTGAAGAGGACGGTCAGCGGACCGGGGCTGGAGGCGTACGGACGGCGGACGAGCAGGCGCTCCCTTCCGGCGAGAAAGGCGTCGATGGCATCGACTACGGCTGCCGTATCGCCCAGGTAGGGAGGGTGAATGTCGCCCTCCAGCGGCTCGAAGCGGGCGTTCGGCAGGAGGGCGGCCATCTCGCGGGCCACGTCGAAGGGGCACACCGTGTCGTTGCGGCGGTGAACCACCAGTGTAGGGCAGCGGATCTCGTTCAGCAGCTCGGTGACGTCGATGCCGGTGTTCACCTCGGTTATGCGGGCCGCGGTCTCGGCGGAGGCGGCTAGCCGCTGGAGCTCGGTAAAGCCGGCCACTTCCTCCGGGTCGCCTGAAGGGACGAAGATAGCGGACAGGGCGGCGGAACCCATACCCCACTGGCTGCGGATCAGGGAAATGAGGGGCTCTACGATGCCGGGCGGGTGCGGCCAGCGGTGGAAGGAGCCGTAGATGATGAGGCGGCTCACCTGCTGGGGATTTCGGGCGGTGTAGATGAGAGCCGTCGGACCACTTTCCGAGACCCCCATGAGATCGAAGCGCTCCGGGCCAAGGGCGTCGATCACCGCACGCAGATCGATGAGGCGACTCTCCACGGACAGGTCGTCGACGTCCCTATCGCTGAGGCCGGTGCCGCGCTTGTCGAAGCGGACCACCATCCGGCCCGCGGCCAGCCCTTCGTAGAACGCCCTCGATTGCGGGTCGTCCCATTCGAACTGCAGGTGGCCGACCCAGGGGGACATTTCCACCAATGGCGGGCCTTGGCCGATCGTCGCGTAGGCAATGCGGACGCCGTCGCTGGTGGTGCAGAAGCGGATCTGCTGCTCCACTCTATTGCTCCCACCTCACCTCGTATAGGCGCGCCGGGTCCTCGAAGCCGCGGAGGACGACGTCGCCCCGGTCCGAGAAGAGGAAGCCTTTGCCCGCCGCGAGCTGCCGTACCACGTCCGAGACCAGGATCTCGCCGGGCTGGGCGCGCTCGCAGACGCGGGCGGCCAGCTGCACAGCGGTGCCGAACAGGTCCGCCTCCTCGGCCACGGGCTCGCCGGCGTTGAGGCCGACGCGGACCCTCACAGGGCTGTCCGGGTGCGCTTCGTTATGGCCGGCGAGGGCCCGCTGGATAGCGATGGCGCACTCCAGGGCGCGCGAGGCGGAGGGGAAGGAGGCCATGACGCCGTCGCCGGTGTGCTTTATCTCGGAGCCGCCGTGGGCGCGCAGGGCCTCCCGGACGACGGAGTTATGGATGCGCAGTAACTCCTGGGCCCGGGCGTCACCCAGAAGCTGGGTAAGGCTGGTGGAGCCCTCCATGTCCGTGAAGAGGATGGTCTGGAGGCCGACGGCCACTCCCGTCGTCTGCCCGCGGGTATCGCCGAGGAAGTCGTCGATAGCGCGCAGGACCGGTTCGGTATCGCCGTAGAAGGGTGGGTGGGCCGAGCCGGCGAGGGCCACGAAGCGGGCGCTGGGGATGAGGGCCGCCAGCTTCCGCCCGCACTCGAACCCGATAGCGTTGTCGTCCCGGCGGTGCATCACCAGCACCGGCATCTTCAGCTTCCGGAGGTGCTCCGTCGCGTCAGACTCAAACATGCCCTCTTCCAGGATCCGCGTGGCAACTTCCACGGAGGCGGCCTCGCGGAAGAAGGCTGCATTCGCCTCTGCCTCCTCCCGGTCCATATCGGGGTGGGTGAACTGCGTGACCGTCTTGGAGCCAACGGACCACTGCGCGCGCATCAGGGCCAGCAGCGCGCGGGCCAGGTCCTCCTTCCCTTCGGCGGCGAAGGCGCGGGCGAAGGAACCGTAGAGGATAAGGTGAGATACGCGTTCCGGGTGGCGGACGGCGTACAGGACCGCCGTGGGGCCGTCCATCGACCAGCCGAACAGCGCGAACGAGTCGAGGCCGACGTGGTCGGCAACGGCCTCGATATCGCGCACCCGCGCTTCCACCGAAATATCGTCTACCCGGCGGTCGGAGAGGCCGGTGCCGCGGCCATCGTAGCGGATAACCTGCCGGCGGGAGGAGAGGGCCTCGACCCACTCGTGGCCCGGGGGGAAGGCGACCCCCATCTCCAGGTGGGAGATCCAACCGGGGGTGCAGAGGAGCGGGGGCCCTTCGCCGAGGACGCTGAAGGCTACGGTGACGCCGTCGGACGTGGTGCAAAAGCGTATCTGCTGGTCCATCTCAGGCCTCCCAACCGACCTCCCATAGCCGGACAGGTTCCTCAAACCCCTTGAGGGCGACGTCATCCCGACCGGCGAATTGAAAGCCCTTCCCTGCCGCCAGCTGCCGGACCACGTCTGAGACGAGGATCTGCCCCGGCTCGGCCTTAGCGCATATACGAGCGGCGAGCTGCACGGCGGTGCCGAAGAGGTCGGACTCTTCGGCGACCGGCTCACCGGCGTTCAGGCCGATGCGGACGCGGATGGGTTCGGTAGGGGCGGGTTTCAAACCCGCCCCTACGCCACGGTTCCGTTGAGCGAAGGCGCGGTGAATGGCGACGGCGCACTCGAGGGCGCGGGAGGCGGAGGGGAAGGAGGCCATGATGCCGTCGCCGGTGTGCTTTATCTCGGAGCCCCCGTGGGCGTTGAGGGCGTCGCGGACGATAGAGTTGTGGGTGCGGATTATCTCCTGGGCTTTGGCGTCGCCCAGGCGCTGGGTGACGGCCGTAGAGCCCTCCATGTCCGTGAAGAGGATGGTGCTGACCGGCGCCGGCGGTGCGGAAGCGACCTTCGCCTCCCTTCTCTCGCCAAGAAACCGGTTCACCGTCGAGGCGACCGCTGGTGTCTCCTCCGGGATCACCCCTACGTTGCCAAATTCCCCCTCCAGAGGAACGAAAACGGCGCCCGGGATACCGGCTGCCAGCTGACGCCCAACTGACACCGGGAAGATCACATTGTTGAGATGGTGAAATATGAGGGTCTTCGCCCGGACCTGGCCCAGGAGGTGGCCCACGTCCCAGCTCTCGTAGGCCTCCAGGATCATTGACGCAAAAACCCCACCTTCTGCGGACTCCTCTTCCGCTCGCGCGATCTGGAGAGACAGTTCCGCGTACATCTGTCGCTTACCGGGGTCCGCCACCTCTTGCCTGACCCCCATGTCTGTAACGGTTTGGGAGGCGAGCTTCCAGTTGGTCCGGCAGAGCTCCGCCAGCCCCTTCGCGGCCTCGTAGGGAAACGCTTCCGCGGCCCTGGCGTAGGTGTCAGCGAGGATGAGGTGAGTGACCTGACCAGGATGCTGCGCCGCGTAGGCGATGGCACGTGGCCCACCCATCACGCTCCCCCAGAGGGCGAAGCGCTTGAGCCCGGCAGCGCGCACCACGGCATCGATGTCCAGGACGAGGGCCGGGCCGGAGAAATCCGTCGCATCCCTTTGCGATAGCCCCGTCCCCCGCATGTCGTACCGGACAACCTTCCTGCCCTGCCCGATCTGCTCCAAAAAGGCCCGGCCGGTAGGCACGAGATGACCAAGCGAAAACGACGCCACGGATGGAGGGCAGACGACCAGCGGCGGCCCCTCGCCCTCCAGGCAGTAGGCGATGCGGACGCCGTCCTCGGTCGTGCAGTAGCGGACCTCGGCCATTGCGGGCACAGGATAGCACCTCGCAGATGCGAAATAAAGGCGGCCGCTTTCCTTGTAGGGCGAGGGTCTTTAGACCCTCGCACAGTGTCGGGGTCTGAAGCCCCCGACCTACAGGCTCTGGTCGCGGCAGACGGCGATGAAGGCGGCGAACAGCAGGTCGGCGCCCGGGTGCATCTCGGGCCGCTCCGGGTGCCACTGCACCCCCATCACCCAGCGGTGGTCGCGGCTCTCGACGGCCTCGACCAGGCCGTCGGGCGAGCGCGCCACGGCGCTCAGGCCGGGGGCCAGCCGTTCCAGGGTCACGGCCTGGTGGTGCCGCGAGTTCACCCGGAGCCTGGCGCCGTTGCCGTAGACGCAGGCCAGGCGACCATCGGCGGTGAGGCTGACCTCGTGCCACGAGGAGGAGTCATCCTCGTGCCAGCGGTGCGTGTCGCCGGGCACGTCCTGGAGGACCGTCCCCCCGAAGGCGACGTTCAGCAGCTGGTGGCCGCGGCAGACCGCCAGGACGGGCACGTTTCGCGCCAGCGCCGCCCGGACCAGCGACAGCTCGTGGTCGTCGCGGGCGCGGTTGGGCGACTTCGTGGCGGGGTGGCGCTTTTCGCCGTAGAGCCGCGGCGTCACGTCCGGCCCGCCGGTGAGGAGGAGGCCCTCGACGCCGTCCAGAGTGTCGTCCCGCCCGAGGCGCACGGGCTCGCCGCCGGCGTGTCGCACGCTGTTCTCGTAGTTGCGGAACTTCTCGCCGGTGGGCTGGCGCCAGGCTGGGATGCCGATGCGGGGCGTCATGCTGATACTATACCCCAGCCTAAAGGCTGAGGCATTCGCCATTATGCCGCATCCTTCAGGGTGCGGTATCCGGTCCTCCTACTTGATCAGGCGCCGGCGCATGGCGAAGATGGCGACGACGTAAAACAGACCCGTCACCACCACCATCCAGGCGATGTCGCCCAGGTGGCCCCACTCCAGGTCGCCGCTGGCCAGGCCGCGGTACACCTCCACCACGTGGGTGGCCGGGATCCACCAAGCCGCCTTCTGCGCCCACTCGGGCAGCCGGTCCAGGGGAAAGAAGACGCCCGCCAGCCAGAACTGGGGCGTGATGTAGGCGGCGAAGAAATAGTTGAGCGAGCTGATGGAGCGGGCGGCCGAGGTGTAGCACAGGGATATCGAGCCGAACATCAGCCCCGGGAGGACGGCCAGCGGAATGCTGAGCACCGCCAGCCCCGATTCCACGGTACCGAAGGCGGTGATGAGGACGAGGATGTAACTGGCGCTGATGAGGGCCCGCGTGGCCGCCCACATGATCTCGCCGGTAATGACGTCGTCGACGCTCACCGGCGTGGCGACGATGGCCTGGAAGGTGCGCTGGTTCTCCATCCGGAAGTACGACCCCCACCCGGTCTCCGCTGCCGCGGACCACATGGGCCAGATGGCAAGCAGGCCCGGGGCGATGAAGTCGACGTAGTCCTGGTTCCCCTCCAGCTCCACCAGCCCGCCCAGGCCGATGCCCAGGGCCAGCAGGGTCAGCAACGGGTCCACTATCGGCCAGACGATCTCCGACTTCCACATCCGCAGGTAAACGTCGCGGTTGCGCTGCCAGACGCGCAACGCCCGGTACGATACATCCGGCGGCTGAACAGCGAAGCGGGGCAGACCCGGCAGGGCTATCGTCATTCCACCAGCCCCCTGCCGGTGAGGAGGAGGAAAACGTCCTCCAGGTTCGCACGCCGGTAGACCACCTTCTCCGCCTCCAGCCGCAGCGAAGCCGCGTCGAAGCCGTCGGCGGAGCGGACGTAGACGTAGATGATGTCCTCCACGGCCTCCACGGTCACGCCGGGCAGCTCGGCCACCCGCTCCACCACGACTTCCCGTTCCTCAGCGCTGAGGTGGAGCTCGATCACCTCGCGACCGGCGTACCGCTCCACCAGCTCTCCCGGCGTCCCCTCGATGATGATCTTCCCCTGGTGCATGATTACGATCCGGTCGCACAGGTAAGCCGCCTCCTCCATGTAGTGGGAGGTGAGCAGCATGGTGACGCCCTGGCCCTTGAGGTAGCGCAGCTTCTGCCACACCAGGTGGCGCGCCTGCGGGTCGAGGCCGGTCGTCGGCTCGTCCAGCACCATGATCTTGGGGGCGTTGATCAGGGAGCGGGCGATGGTCAGGCGGCGCTTCAGGCCGCTGGACAGCTCTTCGATGCGGTCGTGCTGCTTCTCGACGAGCTGGAAGAGGCCCAGCGCCTCGTCGATCCGCTCCCCCGCGACGTCCGGCGGCAGGTCGAAGTAGCGAGAGTAGACCTGGAGGTTCTGGCGGACGCTGAGGTCCGGGTCAAGGTTGTCCTCCTGGGGCACGACGCCCAGGAGCGCCTTGATCCGCCGGGGCTCCCGCCCGACGTCCAGGCCGTCGACGCTCAGGCTGCCGGACGTGACCGGCGAGATGCAGGTGATCATGCGGATGGTGGTGGTCTTGCCGGCCCCGTTCGGCCCCAGGAAGCCGAAGCACTCCCCCGGCCGCACCTCGAAGGAGATGCCGTCGACGGCCGTGAAGTGGCCGTAGCGTTTCACCAGTTCGCGGGCACGGATAATGACGGACATGGCATATCACGGGGGAAAGGCCCAAGCGATGATATCAGAAGGGGGCGAGAGGGGCAATCGGCGGTCATTCCCTCCCCGCCGGGTTATTCGACCCTCCCGCCCGCCCCTAAGGCTTGCGCCTTTGAATCCACACGCCCCGCCTCCCGGCAACGGGTAACGATGCGATCGGAGTGAATCCGCCTGATCAGCTCCCTTCTTCAAGGCTCTCGTTTCGCTGCTCGTCTCAGGGCACGGGCGGCAGCAGGTTCCAGGGCAATAGCCCTGGGGGAGGACGGGTGGGAAGAAATACTTGGGGTGGGGGCGGGGCTCAGGGCCGCTTGCGCCGGCCGGCGGCCAGCACCAGCAGAAACTCGAGCGCCAGGTTGGCCGCCAGCAGGGCCGTAATCTCCGCCGAGTCGTAGGGCGGTGCCACCTCGACGATGTCGAACCCCGCGAAGGGCAGCCCCGGAAGCCCCCGCACCAGATCCACGATCTCGCGGCTGGTGAGGCCGGCCACCTCCGGCGTGCCGGTGCCGGGCGCGAACGCCGGGTCTACGCAGTCGATGTCCAGGGAGACGTAGAGCGGCTTCGTGCACAGCTGGCGCACCGCCTCCAGCGTCTTCTCGACCCCCTGGCGGGCGAAATCGTCGGCGGTGACGACGTGGAAGCCGGCCTCACGGGCGGCGTCCACGATCGTCGCCGAGATGGAGCCGCGGATGCCCACCTGGACCGAGGCGGCGGGATCGATGATCCCTTCGTCGACGGCGACGCGGAATACCGTGCCGTGGTGGTGGTAGCCGCCCCGCAAAGGCCAGAAGTCGGGGTGGGCGTCGAAGTGGAGGAGCGACATGGCGCCGTACTTGCGGGCGCAGGCCCGCAGGAGGGGGAGGGTGATGGAGTGGTCGCCGCCGAGGACGAGCGGAAAGACGCCCGCCTCCACTATGCGCGACACCTCCGACTGGATGATCTCGTAGGACGGCTCGATGTAGCCGGGGACCACCTCGATATCGCCGTAGTCCACCACCCGCAGCGAGGCGAACGGCTCCCGTAGCTCCCCTGGTGCCAGGTCGTGCGGCCAGAGCTGGCCGGAGGCGTCGCGGATGCCGCGCGGCCCCATGCGGGCGCCGCTGCGGTACCTCACCGCCATGTCCATGGGGACACCGACGACGGCGACGTCGACGTTGCTGAGGTCGCGGGAGGTGGGGACGCGAGCGAAGGTGTAAGGGCCCCCGTAGCGGGGGCCGCGCTGCCAGTCGGCCGGCATGGGGCGCTGGGTCACGCGCCGATGATATCAGGGAAGGGGGCCAGTTTCCAGTAACAAGAGGCCAGCGGAACGTTCCCCTGGCCCCGAAGATTCGCGTCGGGTGACGGCCGGCTACTCTTCTTCCTCTGCCGCCACGTCCTCCGCCTCTGTGTCCGCGCCGCCAGGGTTTATCTGGTAGATCGTTACGTCGGCCGTCGGCTCGCCGGTCTGCTCCCAGTCTTCGCCTTCCTCGCCGTAGCCGAAGTCCTCGTCCTCGGCGTCCTGGCGGACCAGGCGCTCCTTCACGTAGGGCCGGAACGTCTCGGTGACGGTGGGCGGGAAGGAGAGCTTGCCCGCCTGGCTGGGGTGCTGGAACGTCTCACGGATGAACACCTTGACGTCGCCGCTGTCGCTGAGGCCGGTGATGGCGGCGACGTACTCGTTGCCGGCCTCGATCAGTTTCACCAGCCGCTGGGCGAGCTTCGGCTCGATCTCACCGACGTACTCGCCCTGGGAGCTCTCGATCCGAACGGTCCCGTTTTCCCGCACCAGGAACACCTGGTCGCCGGCGGTCATGCGCGCAGCCACTTCGAGGTTCGGCCGGACCAGCGTAGTGACGCCGGTCTTCCCCATCTCCTCGATGAACATCTGGGGCGAAAGCTTCTGCGCGGATCGGCGCGGAGCGGCCTCTTCGCCCAGGGCCGCCAGCCGCGTCAGGTTCTTCCGGGCGATGGCGTTGTGGGGATCCAGCTCCAGGGCCTTGCTGTAGGCGTCCCGCGCTTCCCCGTAACGCCCCAGCTCTGTGAGGGCCTTGCCCAGCCGGTTGTAAGCGTCGACGTCGGACGGGAAGACGGAGATGAGGGTGCGATTGACCTTGACCGCGTCCTCCCAGCGGCCCTGCATCGCGAGCTGGATCGCCAGCTCTGTCTGCTGTCGTCTTACCTTTGCTCGGTCCTCAGCTTGATAGACCATGACCTTGAAATCTCAGCCTCCTTAGGCAGTGCCCCGCATTTTACGGCCGCCCGCCGGGAGATGCAACGCACTTTTTGGTCATTATCGAAGGTTTAAACGAAATTCGCTCCCAAAAGGTTGCGGCCTTATGGTAAAGACGGCGGGAAGGATTTATCGTTACCTCCTCTGGACATAACCACGCAACCTCTCAGTATAGCATCGGCCTCGGCAACCTCCAACCGTTGATAGCGTTGTGATTAGTGCAGCCGAAAAGGCCTGCTATAGAAGATACGGGGGAAGTGCTGTTCCGGTTTGGCGAGCGCCCTGCGGGAAGATGGTCGGGGTGGGCGGATTCGAACCGCCGACCTCACGGTCCCGAACCGTGCGCTCTAGCCTAACTGAGCTACACCCCGACGTAGATTGCAGTAGCATGTTAGCAGTTGCCCAACGGGGCTGTCGAGGGTGGCCGCCTGACGGGGCGGAGTAGCGGACTAGACGGGAGCGAGGTCTTGGAAGGGGAGCGCCTGCGTCCCGGCGGCGGGTTCTTTCTCAGCGTAAACCTGGTCTTCCTCTCGCAGGCGGCCAGCTACGGCCTCGCCTTCCTCCTCCGCGTCGTCCTGGCCCGGGGCCTCGGCGACGAGGGGCTCGGCACCTACTCCCTCTTCTTCATCACCGTCCTCATCGCCGCCGGCATCGGCAACCTGGGCGTGGGCCTGGGCAACATCTACTTCCTGAACAAGGGCACCTACCGGTTCGAAGAGCTGATGCGGGGGAGTTTCTTCGTCATCGCGGTGACCGCCGTAATCAGCACCGTCATCGTGATCGCCTACGGCGTCATCTACCAGCCTGATGCGTTCGTCTCCGGCAAGGCGTTCTGGCTCTACGCCCCTACCGTGCCAGTGCTGGTGGCCTACCTCTTGCTGACCTCCTTCCTCCACGGCGAGAGCCGTTTCCTGGCCCTGAGCGTGGTCGCCAGCGTCCAGGGACTCGCGTCGGTGCTCATGGCGGCGGGACTGTGGGGGGCGGACGCGCTGGACGTGTTCGGCGCGGCGGCTTCCTGGATCGGCGCTTTCCTCCTCGCCGACCTTCTCGCGCTCGCCCTCATCGGCCTGAGGAGGGTCGAATGGCGCCTGACGCTGCGTCCGGCCTGGCCGGTGCTGCGGGAGCAGGTGAAGTACGGCGCCCAGGGCCAGCTGGCCAACCTCGCCCAGCTCTTCAACTACCGCCTCGACCAGTACCTAGTGGTCGCTTTCGTCACCCGCGCCGGCGTCGGCCACTACACGGTGGCGGTCGGCCTGGCCGAGAGCGTGTGGTGGATATCGACGGCGGTGGCGATGGTCCTCCTGCCCCGGCTCACCTACATGGAGCGCGAGCAGGCCGACGAGCTGGCGCCCCTGGCCTGCCGCAACACGCTGATCATCAGCATCGGCGCGGCCGTGGCCCTGATGGCGCTCTCGCCGTTCCTCATCCGGGGCATCTTCGGCAATGAGTTCTCGCCGGCGGTGATGCCGCTCATCCTGTTGATGCCGGGCATCGTCGCCGCCAGCGCCGCCCGCGTGATCTGGAGCTACCTCTTCAGCCAGGGGAAGGTGATCTACAACACCCTGGCCACGCTGATCACGCTGGGCGTGACGGTGGTCCTGGACCTGGCGCTCATCCCGATCTTGGAGGTTAACGGCGCCGCCATCGCTTCCTCGATCGCCTACACGGTCTCCCTGGGGGCGACCCTCTACTGGTACCAGAAGGTGTCGCCAAACCGCCTGCGCGACGCCCTGCTCTTCCGCCCCAGCGACATCCAGCTGTACGTCGACCTGTGGCGCCGCCTGCGCACGCGACTGGTCCCCGCCGACAAGGCGCCCGCGGGCTAGGCCCGCGACCGCCCGCCCTGGAAGCGGAGGCGCAGCGCCTCCAGCGAGGCCAGCACCAGGAAGCGAGGCAGACGTGTGACCTGGCGGTGGAGCCGCTTACGCGGCTCCCGCACCAGGCGGTACAGCCACTCGAGCCCCAAGCGCTGGACGAGGGCCGGGGCCCGGGGGACGGCGCCCGCCAGGTACTCCAGCGTCCCCCCCACGCCCACGGCGATGCGAACTCCCGCCTCCTCCAGCCGCGGCCGGTTGGCGTCGATCCAGAGCTCCTGCTTGGGCATCCCCAGGGCGACGCACAGCACCCGCGGCCGGAAGGCGAGCAGCCTTTCGAAGAGCTTTTCGTCTTCCTCGGGCGGTAGGTCGTGGGAGGGGAGGTCCGGCGGGGAATGCGTCTCGACCTCCAACTTCGGGTGCAGGCCCTGGAGGCGCTGTCGGGCGGCGTCCGCGACGGCCTGAGTGCTGCCCAGCAGGAACATGCGGGCGCCCCTGGCCGCGCACATCCCGGCGATTTCGACCACCAGGTCGGCGCCCGTGACCCGCTCCGCGCGGTGGCCGCGCAGGCGGGCCACCAGCGCCACGCCCGCGCCGTCGACGATGTTGAGGGCGGCGCGGTTCACTGTTTCCCGGTAGGCATTGTCCTGTGAGGCTAGGGCCAGGCACTCGGCGTTGACGGTGGTGACGGCGCAGAGGCCGGTCTCGGGCCCGGCGAGGCGTTCCTTCAGCTCCTGCCGCAGCTCATCGGCGGAGAACAGGTCTACCCGCACGCCCAGGATGCGGATGTCAGCCAACGGCGGAGAGGACCTGCTCCAGCGGCCGGTAGGAGACTTCCGGGACGTACCGCTCGCGGACGAGGGCGCGGCCGCCGTCCGAGAGCCGCTGCCAGAGGGCTTCGTCGTTCAGCAGGTCCTGGGCGGCGTCGAGCATCGCGACGGGGTCGTTCGCCACCAGCAGGTGCTCCGCGTGCCCGGCCTCGATCCCTTCGGCGCCGTCGGGCGTGGTGACCACGGGCAGGCCGCGGGCCAGGGCGTTGAGCACCTTGACCTTGCTGCCGGCGCCGCCGCGCACCGGCTCTAGGAAGACACGCGCCCGGTTGTACAGCGACTCGGCGTCGGTCACCGGCGTCACCAGTTCCACCGCCGCCTCCCTGCCGGCGAGGCGCCGGAGCCAGCGCGGCGGCCCGCTCCCCGCCACGATGATGACGCTCTGCGGCAGCCGCCGCCGAAACGCGGGAAAAGCGGACCGGACGAACTCCCGCAGCCCCTCGACGTTCGGCTGCCAGCTCAGCGTCCCCACGTAGAGGACGTTGGGCGGCGCTTCGTCGAAGCGGAGGGGCGGCAGCTGGAGCAGTCGCGGCTCGGCCACGTTGGGCAGCACCTGCAGCCGCTCCGCCGGCGCTCCCAGCGCGAGGAACGCCCGGCGGTCCGCCTCGGACACGGCGAAGACCCGCCGGAAGCGGTGGACGATGGCGGCCTCATAGCGTCGTATCCGCGCCGCCTCGGTCTGCGCGATCAGCCGGAGCAGCAGGTTCGCCGTCGCGGCGGCCTGGCGCTGCCAGATCAGGTGCTCGGCGTTATGGAGGTGGAGGAGGGTCAGGCCCTCGAACTCCGGTGGCAGGTACTGCGCCATCAGCCAGTGGTCGACGAACAGGGCGTCGTTTCGCTCATCGCTCAGGCGCGAATGCACGAGGTCGGCCATCTGACGGTTGTAGTTGCGGTACAGGCTCAGGGGGACGCCGGCGGCGTAGCTCCGCAGCAGGTTGGCCAGGGTGCGCCTCCTGTCCAGCGGGAGCGGCTCTATGCGTCCCGGAAATTGCTCCGCGAACGCCCCCTGCTCGGGGGACAGATCGCCCTTCTGGAAGCAGAGCACGTCCAGCTCGTGGCCGCGGGCCAGGAAGTCGAGGAGCGTGCCGGTCTTGATCAGGCCGCCGCTGCCCGGCGGGTAAGGGAAGAGCGGGGTGAGGAAGAGGATGCGCATCCGGCTTAGAACCGACCCAATATTACAACAGGCGCGGCGCGGGCGGGCGGAAGGCGAGGGCTAGCGGGCACCCTTCTTGCTGATGACCAGCTTGATGGTCTTCACCAGGATCGCCAGGTCGCGCGAGAGCGGGTGGTGGCGGACGTACTCCAGGTCGTAGCGGACCTTCTCCGCGTGGGTGAGGTCGGAGCGGCCGTTGACCTGGGCCAGGCCGGTCATCCCCGGCTTGACCTTGTGCCGCTGCTGGAAGTGCGGTGGCCAGTTCGCCACGATCTCCGGGACGTCGGGCCGGGGGCCCACCAGGCTCATGTCGCCCTTGATGACGTTCAGCAGTTGCGGGAGCTCGTCGACGGTGGTGGTGCGCAGCACCCAGCCGATGCCGGTGGCGTTAGGGTTGCGCCCCGGCGGGCTCAGCAGCCGCTTGGTCAGGTCGCCCTTCGGTATGCGGTCCGAGAGGTCGTCGCCGTCGGCGTCGTTGACTAGGGTGCGGAACTTGTAGAAGTCGAAAGTCTTGCCCCTGTGGCCGACTCGCCTGTGACGGAGGAGGGCCGGCCCCGGCGCGTCCATCTTGATGAGGAGCACGGCCAGCAGCCAGATGGGCCAGAGGATGCCCAGGGCCAGCGTCGAGATGGTGACGTCCATAGCCCGCTTGGCCGCAGGGGTGGGATAGGCGTCGATCTCAGCCATGGGCACGCCCTGCCCGTTGACGGGCTGGCGCGATCCGTTCCTGCCGGGCGGCATCTGGGGAGCGGGTATCTCTTCCGGTACGCTCCGCGGGTTCCGTCTGAATCGCAGGATCATATCCACGATTTAATAACGCCCCAGGCTACCTTTAATTACCTTTGCGGCGCTTCGCCTGCCCGCCGAGCCCTGCCGCCGCCCCCGCGAAGTAGTCGGCCAGCGCCTCCTCCCACGGCCGCAGCTCGATCCCCAGCCGGGCGGCGCTGCGGTTGGCCAGGGCGGAGAAGACGGGCTTGCGGAAGGGCGCACCGAACTCCGCCTGCGTCGTCGGCTCCACCGGCACGTCGGCCATGCCTGCCAGCTCGAGGATGCGTTTCGCCCAGTCCAGCCGGGAACAGTAGCCGGCGTTGGTCAGGTGGTAGACGCCCGGCGCCGGCTCCCTGATCAGCCTGGCGATCGCCCGGGCGAGGTCGTTCGTCCACGTCGGCGAGGCGATCTCGTCGGTGACCAGCTTCAACGTGCCCGACTCACGGGCCGCCTGGACGATCTTCTCCGGGAAGCTGGCCCGGCCGGCCCCGTAGAGCCACGCCGTCCGTACGACGTAGCAGCGGTCGAGGACCGCCTGGACCGCGCGCTCGCCCTCCAGCTTGGAGCGGGCGTAGGCGTTGAGGGGACCGGGCCGGTCGTCCTCCGCGTACGGCTCCCGCTTCTCCCCGTCGAACACCTCGTTGGTGCTGACGTAGAGCATCGCCGCGCCGGCGCTCCGGCAGGCCTCCGCCACCCACCGGGCACCCTCGGCGTTGACGGCGAGAGCCCGCTGGGGGTCGGCCTCGCAGCCGCCGGTGTCGGTCCAGGCGGCGGCGTGGACGACGAGGTCCGGCTCCACGTCCTCGAAGACGGTGCGGACGGCGACGGGGTCGGTGACGTCCAGCTCCTCGTGTCCGAGGGCGAACGTCTCGTGGTCGGCGAGGGCGTTCTGGAGGGCCCGGCCCAACTGGCCGCGGCCGCCGGTGACCAGTATTCGCATCGGCGCTACTTGAACTCGATGTCCCAGTTGAAGGGGATCTGCTCCGTGTTCCAGGGGAGGCGGTACTCATCCGGCTCGTCGAGGTTGTAGGTCTCGCTGGGGAAGTTTACCAGCAGGGAAGGCTCCCCGCCGACGGTCTTATAGCCGTGGGCGACGCCGGGGGGGATCTTAAGGATGATGTTGTTGTTCTCCCCCAGATAGTACTCGCCGACCTCGCCGCGGGTGGGCGAGCCCTCCCGCATGTCGAAGAGGCCGACCTTGATCATGCCTTTCACGACCACGAAGAAGTCGTCCTGCTTTTCGTGCCCGTGCCAGGCCCGGATCACGCCCGGGTAGTTCATGGAGACGTAGCACTGGCCGAACTTGGTGAAGATGGGGTCGGCGCTGCGGAGCAGCTCCATCAGGAAGCCGCGCTCATCGGCGTGCTTCGCCAGCTGCTTCATCTCCACACCCTGG
>JACOUE010000064.1 GCA_016178045.1 Chloroflexota bacterium | reverse complement strand
GAAGATCGGCGACCGGCTGTTCATCGACCACGGCATGGGCGTCGTCATCGGCGAGACCACGGAGATCGGCGACAACTGCCACCTCTACCAGGGCGTCACCCTGGGCGGGACGAGCACCAAGAAGGCGAAGCGCCACCCCACGCTGTGCGACAACGTGGTGGTGGGCGCCGGGGCCAAAGTCATCGGCGCCGTCACCATCGGCGACAACGCCATGATCGGCGCCGGCTCCGTCGTCGTCTCCAACGTGCCCGAGAACGCCACGGTAGTCGGCGTCCCCGGCCACGTCGTCGCCTACCGCGATCCCGGCGACGACACCGTCCTCAAGCTGCCCGACCCCGAATGGGACATTATCGAGCGGCTGGAGAAGCGCCTCCAGCGCATCGAGAACCGCCTCGACGACCTAGAGGGCCCACGGAAGGGCAACAAGCGCAAGCCCGTCCCCGCCCCGGCGGAGGAGGAGCAGCCGCGGTGATCCCCACTGTCATTCTGAGCCTTGCCTGCCGGCAGGCAGGCGCAGCGAAGCCTGCCCTGAGCTCTGCCGAAGGGCCTGCCCTGAGCGAAGCCTGTCTTGAGCGAAGTCGAAGGGCCGAAGGGAACCTCACTCCTGCAACCAGGGCACCATTTCGCTCGGGGAATTAGTACCGTGAAGCTCTACAACACCCTCTCCCGCCGCGTCGAGGAGTTCGCCCCCGCCGGCGACGTCGTCAAGATGTACGTCTGCGGGCCCAACCTCTACGCCCCCTGCCACGTGGGCCACGCCATGAGCTACATCATCTTCGACGTGCTCCGCCGCCACCTGGAGTACCGCGGCTTCAAGGTGAAGCACGTCCAGAACTTCACCGACATCGAGGACAACATCATCCTCCGCGCCCAGGCCCAGGGGGTCAGCGTCCAGGAGCTCGCCGACAGACATGTCCGCCAGTTCTACAGGGACATGGACTCCATCAACGTCCAGCACGCCCACGCCTACCCCCGCGCCAGCGAGGAGATCCCCGCCATCATCGAGATCGTCCAGGGGCTCCTCGCCAGCGACCACGCCTACCAGGCCGACGGCGACATCTACTTCCGGGTCCGCAGCAAGCCCGACTACGGCAAGCTATCCGGCCGCGACCTCGACTCCCTCATCGCCGGGGCCCGCGTCGAGCCGGGCGAGGGCAAGGAGTACCCGGCCGACTTCGCCCTCTGGAAGGCGGCCAAGCCCGGAGAGCCTTCGTGGGACAGCCCCTGGGGGCCGGGCCGCCCCGGCTGGCACATCGAGTGCTCCGCCATGTCGCTCAAGCACTTGGGCGAGACGCTCGACATCCACGGCGGCGGCCAGGACCTCATCTTCCCTCACCACGAGAACGAGATCGCCCAGAGCGAGGCCCACACCGGCGTCCGGCCCTTCGTTCGCTTCTGGGTCCACAACGGCCTCATGCGCCTCCCTGAGAGCGAAGAGAAGATGACCCGCCACCTGGGCAACCTCATCCCCATCGACGAGGTCCTCCAGCGCTGGGGCAGCGACGCCCTCCGCATCTTCGTCCTCGGCTCCCACTACCGCAGCCCCCTCACCCACTCCGAGGAGGCGCTCCAGGCCGCTAGCCGCGCCGCCGAGCGCCTGCGCCTCGCCGCCGCCCTGGAGGGCGGGGGCAACGAGCCCGCCGTCGATCCCGAGCCCTTCCGCTGGCGCTTCGTAGAGGCGATGGACGACGACCTCAACAGCGCCGGCGCCCTCGCCGCCCTCTTCGACCTCGCCCGCGAGATCAACCGCGGCCGTGACCAGGGCCGTCGCACCGACGACGCCCAGGCCGCCCTCCGCGAGCTCAGTGGCCTGTTGGGCCTCACCCTGGAGGAGCCCGCCGGTCCCGACCGGGCGGGCGCGGGGCCGTTCGTCGACCTGCTGGTGGAGCTGCGCGACCGCCTGCGCGCCGAGAAGCTCTACGAACTCGCCGACGACATCCGCGCCCGCCTGGCCGACCTGGGCATCGCCCTGGAGGACGCGGAGGGCGGCACCCGCTGGCGCCGCCGCGACTAGCACCCCTGGCTAACGCAGCCTGTCACGCCGAAATATCTTCGAAAATTCGCCAGTGAGACCCTTGACAAGGGGGCCCCCTGAGGCTATAAAAAGAGGGAACGTTCGTTTTTTAAAAGCGAAGGCTCCATCGTTAAGAAGGAGCACAAGGATGCCCAAGGTAACAGAGGCCCACCTGGACGCCCGCCGCAACCAGATCCTGGACGCCGCCTGGGCCTGCTTCGCCCGCAAGGGCTACCACCAGACCACTATGCAGGACATCTGTCAGGAAAGCGGCCTTAGCCCCGGCGCCATCTACCGCTACTTCGCCAGCAAAGAGGCCATCCTGGAGGCCATCGCTGCCCGCAGCCTCCAGTTGAACCGCGCCCTCTTCGAGGTGGCCCGCTCCGAGGCCCTGGGACCGCTTGACGCCCTCGAGATCCTCGGCCAGACGATGCTCTCGTTCTTCGACGACCCCCTATTCGAGACTTCGGCACGCCTTGACGTTGAAATCAGGCCCGAGTTCCTGCGCAATGAGTCACTCCGTCTGACCGGCCAGAAACAGATAACCTTCTGGCGCACAGCCCTCAGCCAGCTCATGGCGGAGGCTAAAGATAAGGGCCAGCTGCGGCCGGAGGTTGACCCGGAAGCCCTCGCCGCCCTGGCCATATGCCTGTGGGAGGGAATTCGACAGTTCAGACTACTTGACCCCGATGGCATCAAGCCTAAAGCCTGCATTAACCTTCTGCGGTCGCTGGCTGAGGCAGCACCACCCATCGAGGTGGCGAAGAGCGACAGGGTCGAGGAGGCAGCGCGTCGTTTTGTCGCCCCCTTGGCCAAGCGGTCGCGCCGCCGCGGCAGGAAGGAGGCCGCCGATGTCCATGTTCCCTCTTGAGGAGTTCGCTCAAGCCATCGCCCGCGAGCGCGAGCTGGAAGCGGCCCGCCTGGCCCGGCTGTCTGCGGAGCGGCCGCCCCTGCGCTTCCGCCTCGCCCGGCTGCTGGCCCTGGCCGCCATGCGCCTCGACCCCCGCGCCGGCGAGTCGGCCCTGAAGGCCTCCGCCCAGACGGGCGGGCGTCTGCCCGGAGCCGCGGGTAGCCGCTAAGGGCCATGTCCGCCCTTCTCCGCGCCGGCAACGCCGCAGCACCCTCTCCCGCTTTGGGTGATGTCGTCCTCGCCCTGGAGGGCCTCACCAAGCGCTACGGCGATCTGGTGGCCGTGGACGCCATCTCGTTCGAGGTGCAACAGGGTGAGATCTTCGGCATCCTCGGCCCCAACGGCGCCGGCAAAACCACCACGCTGGAGATGATCGAGGGCCTCCGCACCCCCGACGCCGGCCGGATCACCCTGCTGGGCCTGGACGCCGTGCGCCAGCGGCGGAAGGTGCAGGAGCGCATCGGCGTACAGCTACAGTCGCAGGCGCTGTGGCCGGAGCTGCGGGTGGACGAGACCCTCAAGGTGTTCGGGGCGCTCTTCCCCAGGCGCCTCTCTGTTGACAGCATGGTGGAGCGCTTCGCCCTGGCCGAGAAGCGCCGCTCGCTGGTGAAGGACCTCTCCGGCGGCCAGAAACAGCGCCTCTCCGTGGCCACGGCCCTCGTGAACGACCCCGAGGTAGTATTCCTGGGCCTCCTCGCCCTGCCCGCCGTCAGCCACGTCCGCCAGGACAACGGCCCCCACACCCTGTTCTCCCATGACGCCGCCGCTACCCTGGCCGGCCTCATGGACCTGAGCGGTAAGAACGGGGCGCAAGTCAAGGACCTCCACGTCCGCACCGCCACCCTGGAGGACGTCTTCATCTCCCTCACGGGGCGGAGGCTGAGGGACTAGCCATGAGCCTGCGCACCCTTGTCCAGATGACCATCGCTCAGGCGACCATCGTCAGCCGGAACGTCAGCTACTGGCTCATCAGCATCTTCATCGCCGTCTTCTCGATGGCCGTCTTCGGCTGGCTCTTCAATCCGGAGACCCGGGCGTTCGACCTCGCCATCGCTGACCAGGACCGCAGCCAGTCCTCCGAGGCGCTCGTGCAGGCGTTCACTTCGGTGGAGAACGCCGATATCAGCCGCGACTCCTTGCAGAAGGAGATGGAGCGCTTCAACGACGGCGACCGGGCGGCGGTGCTAGTCATCCCTAACGGCTTCGCCGACAGGCTGTCCCGGGGACGGGCCGCGGTGCGGGTCGCCTTCGACAACTCGGACCTGATCCGCGCCGGCTACGTCCAGACCACCGTAAACGCCGTCATCGACAAGTATAACCGTGAGGTGGTGGGCGTCCGGGACGCCGTGGTGGTCAGGAGCCAGGCTCAGGAGACCGCGAGCACACGCTTCATCGACTTCCTGACCCCCGGCATGGTGGGGATGACCATCATGTGGACCAACCTGGCCGTGGGCTACATGCTCATCACCTGGCGGGAGCAGGGAATCCTCCGGCGGCTGGGCGTAACGCCGCTCCGGCCCGGTGCCCTCATCGCCAGTCAGGCCATGTCCTTCGCCCTCATCTCCCTGGCCCAGGCGGTCATCATCCTGGCCATGGGCCGCCTCGTCTTCGACGTCCACATCAACGGGAGCTATATCCTGCTGGGCGTTACCGTCGTCCTGGGGGTCATGGCGATGCTTTCCATCGGCTACGTCATCGCCAGCTTCCTGCGGACCATTACGGCCGCCAACGCCGTTGGCAACCTTGTCGCCTTCCCGATGATGTTCCTCGGCCGCTCCTACTTCCCCCTGGACGCGCCGACGGCCCTGCAGCCTATCGTGAAGGCCCTTCCTCTCACCTACTTGAACGACGCCCTCCGCGACCTCATCAACCACGGCAACGGCATCGGCGACCTGTGGCTGGACTGGGCGGTGCTGGCCGCCTGGACTGCGGGCGGCTTCCTCCTGTCGATCCGCGTCTTCCGCTGGCAGTAGCCTAGGGGTATATCCCGCGGATGCGGGTCGCCTCCGCCACCCGCCGCACTGCCTGAAGCATCGCTGCCTCCCGCAGCGTCGTCTTCTCGCTCTCCGCCAGGGCCGTAACGCTCTGGAACCCATCCTTCATGATCCGCTGGAGGCGCTGGTTGACCTCGTCCTCGTCCCAGAAGAAGAACTGGAGGTCCTGCACCCACTCGAAGTAAGAGACTACAACGCCTCCCGCATTCGCCAGGATGTCGGGCACCACGAACACGCCCATGTCCTCCAGGATCGCGTCCGCCTCCGGCGTGGTCGGTCCGTTCGCCCCCTCGGCGATCATCTTGGCCCTGATCTGAGAAGCGTTGGCGCCGGTGATCTGCCCCTCGAGGGCGGCCGGGATCAGGATGTCGACCGGTAAGGCCAGCAGCTCTTCGTTACTGATACGGTCGCCCGAGGCG
>JACOUE010000040.1 GCA_016178045.1 Chloroflexota bacterium | reverse complement strand
GCGGCAACGATGGTTTTCTCCGTAATTCTCACCATTATGCGAACCTATCGCCGGTTTCGGCGCACGCGACGTTAGTATACACCTGACAGAAGCCGGTGGTAGACTTGTAGGACGATAGCCCCTCGCCAGATATGAAGCGCAAGCTGATCCGCGACCTCCAGCGCGTCGCCGGCCGCAACTGGGTGCTGCACCGCCCCGAGGACCTCCTGGTCTACGAGTACGACGCCACCATCGAGCGCGGCCTCCCCGAGGCCGTCGTCCTGCCCGACAGCGCCGAGCAGGTGGCGGGCGTGGTGCGGCTGGCGAAGCGCTACGGCGTCCCCGTGACCGCCCGCGGCGCCGGCACCGGCCTCTCCGGCGGGGCCATCCCCTGCGACGGCGGCATCGTCATCGTCACCGCGCGGCTCAACCGCATCCTGGAAGTCGACCCCGAGAACCGCATCGCCGTGGTGGAGCCAGGCGTCATCAACCTGGACGTCACGAAAGCCGCCGCCCCCTGGACGCCCCCGGGTACGACCTCACGGGCGTCGTCGTGGGCTCCGAGGGCACGCTGGGGATCGTCACCAAGGCCATCGTCCGCCTCCTCCACCGGCCCGAGGCCACGGTCACCCTCCTCGCCATCTTTGACGAGGTCGACCAGGCCAGCGAGGCGGTGTCGGCCATTATCGCCCAGGGGCTGGTGCCCGTCGCCCTCGAGATGCTGGACAAGGCGACGATGGAGGCGGTTGAGCCCTTCGTGCACGCCGGCTATCCGCCCGACGCCGGCGCCGCCCTCCTCATCGAGGTGGAGGGACTGGACGAGGAGGCGCGCGAGCAGGCGGAGACGGTGCGCGGCATATGTCAGGAGCTGGGCGCCCGCGAGCTGCGCGTGGGCTTCTCCCTGGAGGAGCGGGAGCGCCTCTGGGCGGGCCGCAAGGGGGCCCTGGGGGCCCTGGGCCGGCTGGCACCCTCGTACTACATCCTCGACGGCGTCGTCCCCCGCACGAAGCTGCCAGCGGTGCTGCGCGGCGTCTACGATGCCTGCGACAAGTACGGCTTCCGCGTCGCCAACGTCTTCCACGCCGGCGACGGCAACCTCCACCCCAACGTCCTCTTCGACGAGTCGGTGCCCGGCGAGGCGCAGCGGGTGCTGGACTGCGGCGAGGAGATTATGCGCCTGTGCGTGGACGCCGGCGGCTCCATCACCGGTGAGCACGGCGTCGGCTACGAGAAGCGCAACTACATGTCGTGGATCTTCTCCGAGGACGACCTGGCGGTTATGGCCGGCCTCAAGCAGGCGTTCGGCAGCGCCGACGGCTTCAACCCGGGGAAGGTCTTCCCCTCCGGCAAGGGCTGCGGCGAAGTCTCCTCGCGGATGCGGGCCGCCGTCGCGAAGGTCGGGCCCGACGCCTACGTCTAGGGTCAGCATGGTGAAGCAGGCCACCGTCCCCGACGCCCTCGTCTCCCTCCTGGGCGATGAAGGCGTGCTCCCGCCCGAACGGGCGGCGGACTTCGCCGTAGACGGCGTACAACCCCAGGCGGTCGTCGCCCCGGGGTCCGTCGAGGAGGTGGCGGAGGTGATGCGCTTCGCTCACGGCGAGGGGCTGGCCGTCATCCCCCGGGGCGGCGGCACGATGATGCCCGTCGGGAACGTGCCCCGGCGGTACGATATCGCCCTGAGCCTGGCGCGGCTGGACCGCGTCCTCGAGCACGAGCCGGCGGACCTGACGGTGACCTGCCAGGCGGGGATCACGCTGGCCGGGCTCCAGAGCCACCTGGCCAAGAGCGGCCAGTTCCTCCCCCTTAACCCGCCCGCCGCCGAGTCCGCGACTATCGGCGGCGTCCTCGCCGCCAACGGCTCCGGCCCTTGGCGCCACGCCTACGGCACCGCCCGTGACTTCACCATCGGCATGCGGGTGGTGACCGCGGACGGCCGGATTACGAAGGCGGGCGGCAGAGTGGTGAAGAACGTGGCCGGGTACGACCTGTGCAAGCTGTACATCGGTTCCTTCAGCACCCTCGGCGTCATTGCGGAGGCAACGTTCAAGGTGGCGCCTCTGCCCAAGGCCGAGGCGAGCCTCACGATCCGCTGCGCGGGGCCGGCCGAGGCCCACAGACTGGCGGCGGAAGCGCAGCGGGCGGGCCTGAGCGTCCGCGCCGTGCAGTACCTGAACCCGGCGGCGGCGACTGCCGCGGGCCTGGGCGACGCCAGGCCTGGCGTCCTGCTCGCGGAGTTCGCAGGCAGCCCACAAGCGGTAGAACGCTCACAGCGTGAGATAGAGCGCATCGCCCGGACGGCAGGCGCCTCAGTCGAGCGAGATCAGGGCCGGGCCGCGCAGACGGCACACCAGCTCGTCGCTCAGCCGGAGGGCGGCCTCCTGTGCAAGGCCTCCGTCCTCCCCTCCGACCTGCCGGCGCTGGTCGAGAGGCTCGAGCGTATCGCGCCGGGCGCCATCGTTGCCTGGCCCGCGTGCGGCATCGCCTTCGCCCGCTGGTCGCACCCCGATGACGCCGAGTCTGCGGTCGCGGCGGCGCGGGCGGAGACGGGCCGGCTCGGGGGACACCTCGTCCTGCAGTCCTGCCCGGCCGGCATGAAGGAGCGCATCGACGTCTTCGGCGACACTTCGCAGCGGCCGGACTTCCCCCTCATACGGCGGGTCAAGGAGCAGTTCGACCCGCGGGGCGTCCTCAGCCCCGGCCGGTTCCTGGGGAGACTGTAATGGCGGGCGGTAAAGGCTTCTCCGGCCCCTACGCGCCGGCCGAGGCGGACCTGAGCCGCTGCGTTCACTGCGGCCTCTGCCTCCAGCACTGCCCCACCTACACCGCGCTGAACTTGGAGACAGAGTCGCCGCGGGGGCGGCTCTATATCATCAAGGCCATCGCCCAGGGCCGCATCGAACCGACGCCGGCGGCCGTCGGCCACTTGGACCTCTGCCTCCAGTGCCGCAACTGCGAGGCCGTATGCCCCTCGGGCGTGCCCTTCGGCCGCATCATGGAGGGCGCCCGCGCCGAGATACTCGCGAACCGCAAAGCCCCGCTATCCTGGCGGCTGCGCGCTTTCCTCCTGCGACAGCTCATCCCCCACCCCGGCCGGCTCGAGGCGGCGTCCCTCCTCCTCCGCCTGTACCAGCGGTCGGGCCTGCGCTGGCTGGTCGAGCGACTGTTCCCCCCGCCCCTGCGCGACCTCTCTCTGCTCGCGCCGAGGCTGACGGGCCGCACGTTCCGGCGAACCGGCGTCCTGGCCCAGCCGGAGGGCCCGCCGCGCCACCGGGTGGCGCTCCTCACCGGCTGCGTCATGCCGCTCGTGTACGGCCGCGTGCACGACGCCACGGCGCGGGTGCTGGCGCGAAACGGCTGCGAGGTGCTGGCGCCGCCCCGGCAGACGTGCTGCGGCGCCCTCTTCGCCCACAACGGCGATCGCCCCACAGCGGAGCGGCTGGCCAGGCGCAACGTCGACTCCTTCCTGGCCGCCGAGCTCGACGCCGTCGTCGTAAACGCCGCCGGCTGCGGCGCCGCCATGAAGGAGTACGGCGAGCTGCTCGCCGGTGACCCCGAGTACGCCAAGAAGGCCGAGCGCTTGGCCGCCATGGTCAAAGACATCACCGAGTTCCTGGCGGAGCTTCCCCTCGCGGCGCCGCAGGGGCGTCTGGAGGCGGAGGTCACGTACCAGGACTCGTGCCACCTGGCCCACGCCCAGCGGGTCACGAAACCGCCGCGCGCCCTGCTGGCCGCCGTCCCCGGCCTCCGCCTGGTCGAGATGGAGCACGCCGACCGCTGCTGCGGCAGCGCCGGCGTCTACAACCTGACGAACCGCGAGATGTCCCTGCGGTTGCTGGACGACAAGATGCGGGACATCGGCGCCACCGGCGCTGCCGTCATCGCTACGGCGAACCCGGGCTGCATGCTCCAGCTGGAGGCGGGCCTGCGCCGCCACCGGCTCCCGGGGCGGGTCGTCCACGTCGTCGAGCTGCTGGACGAGGCTTACCAGCGCGAGACGACGGGGGTATAATTTGCGCGCAGCGCTGTAGGTTGCCTGCCTGGAGAGCACGCATGAAGCCCGAGACGAAGTACGCCAAGAGCGGCGACGTACACATCGCCTACCAGGTGGTGGGGGACGGCCCCCTCGACCTCGTGGTCGTCCCCCAGTACGTCTCACATCTGGAGTGCGGCTGGGAAGAGCCGTCCCTCGCCCGCTTCTATAACCGTCTCGCCTCCTTCGCACGCCTGTTCCTGTTCGACAAGCGGGGGACGGGGCTCTCCGACCGCGTCTCCCCCAGCGAGATCCCCCCGCTGGAACAGCGCATGGATGACGTCCGCGCGGTCTTGGACGCCGCTGAATCGGAACGGGCGGCCCTGTTCGGCATCTGTGAGGGCGCCACCATGTCCGCTCTCTTCGCTGCTACCTACCCCGAAAGAACCTCCGCTCTGGCTATGTACGGCACCTGGCGGCCCAGCCCTGCGATATTGCCGCCTCGCAGCGATGACCAGATGGAGAAGGCGATGGAGGCAATAGAGCGGACTTGGGGTCAGGGGGTCGACCTGCCCCGGTTCGCCCCGAGCCTAGCCAGCGACCCCCATTTCAAGCAGTGGTGGACCCGGCTTCAGCGCCTATCGGCCAGCCCGGGCTCCGCCGGCGCCCTCCTCCTCATGAACTACGACATCGACATCAGTGGCATCCTCCCCACCATCCGTGTCCCCACCTTAGTCCTCCATAGGACAGGCGACCAGATCTCCCGCGTGGAAGGCGGCCGCTACACGGCATCGCGCATCCCTGGCGCCAGATATGTCGAGATGGCCGGCGACGACCACCTGCCCTGGGTCGGCGACGGCGACGCCATCCTGGACGAGATCGAAGAGTTCCTGACCGGCGTCCGCCCAACCCCCCATCCCGACCGGGTGCTCGCCACCGTCCTCTTCACCGACATCGTCGGCTCCACCCAGCGCGCCGCCGAGATGGGCGACCGCCGCTGGCGTGACCTCCTGGACAGCTACAACTCGCTTGCGCGCAAAGAGCTCGCCCGCTTTCGCGGGCGCGAGGTAAAGACCACCGGCGACGGCTTCCTGGCCACCTTCGACGGCCCCGCCCGCGGTGTTCGTTGCGCCTGCGCGATCGGCCAGTCCGCCCGATCACTGGGCCTCGAGGTCAGGGCCGGCCTCCATACCGGCGAGTGCGAGCTGATGGGCGAGGACGTTGGCGGCATCGCCGTCCATATCGGCGCCCGGGTGGCGGCTAAAGCCGCCCCCGGCGAAGTGCTGGTGTCGCACACGGTCAAGGACCTGGTCGCCGGCTCGGGCATCCGATTCCAAGACCGGGGATCTCACGTCCTCAGGGGCGTCCCCGACGAGTGGCGCCTTTTTCTGGTGGAAACCACGGAAGGTTAGACCGTAAATCGATGGAAGGAGGTGCCCAATGGCCAAGCGCACCACCATCGGCAGCGTCGAGTTCGAGCGGTTCATCCAGAGCAGCTTCAAGGTCAAGAGCGGCGGCGCCGTCGTCTACGTAGACCCTCACCGCCTCACGGGCGGAGAGAAGGCAGACCTGATCCTCATCACCCATGAGCACTTCGACCACCTCGACCCGAATGCCGTGAACGCTGTCGCCACGGACGACACGGTGGTCGTCGTCAACCGACACTGCGCCGGGCAGCTCCAGGGGAAGACCAGGGCCAGGGTCGTCCCCATCAGCGAGGGCGAGACGGCGACGGAGAAGGGGGTGGAGGTGCGGGCCGTGGCGGGCTACAACGGCCACCACCCCCGCGGGTTCAACGTGGGGTTCGTTTTCAAGGTGGGCGACCAGACCGTGTACCACGGCGGCGACACCGACCGCGTGCCGGAGATGGCCGGGTTCGGGCCGGTGGACGTGGCCCTCGTGCCCATCGGCGGCACCTACACGATGGACGAGGCGGAAGCGGCGGAGGCGGTGAAGGCCATCGGCCCCAGGGTGGCCATCCCGATGCATTACGGGTACGCCACCGGCGGCGACCCGGAGAAGTTCGCGTCGCTGGTCGGCGCCGCCGCCCAAGTGGTCGTCCTCTAGGCCCTCGCGGCTGGAGCGGGAATTTACCGGGTGTTAACCAGAGGTGGGTTCAGTTTCACCGTCGCTTTAACCCGCGGGGGCGATACTTGTCAGTGCGCATACGGAGAAACCGGGCAATGCTTGAAGGACAACCAGACACGATTTCAATGCTAAACCCGTGTAACGGCTCTCCTGAGGGTGGCGTCTCTTATGGCGACACCAAAGACCCCGAGCGAACGCCCGCCTTCGCCTCGTTGAGGGGAAGGACCCCCGTCGCTCCTTTCGGTCGAAGGGAAGAGGAAGATGCCTGTTACCGCGGATAAAGCCAGCCATCTCGCCCTGGCGCTCCCCGCCAGCGGCGATCCGGCCGACGGGCTGAGCGGCTTTACGGAGCTGTACAACCAGTACTTCCCCAAGCTCTTCGCCTACGTCTACGGCAAGGTCCAGGACAAGGAACTGGCCCTCGACATCGTCTCCGACGTCTTCGAGAAGGCGTTTACCAAGAAGCAGTCCCTCCGCTCGGAGGACGCCTTCGGGTCGTGGCTCTTCACCATCGCCCGGAACGAGGTGGCGTCGCACTGGCGCAAGCAGAAGCCGGCGGCCAAGGCCATGCACGACGCCGCCTGGGAGTCAGGCCTGAACCACCAGCCGCCCAGCCCGGAAGAGGCGCTGCTCCACCAGGAGCGGGTGGCCGCGCTGAGCGTGCTCCTGCAGCAGCTGCCGCCCCGGGAACAGGAAGTCATCTCCCTCAAGTTCGACGCCGAGCTGAGCAACCGTGAGATCGCCCAGATCCTGGGCACCAGCGAGGTCAACGTACGGGTGACCATATTCCGCGCCCTGCGCAAGCTCCGCGAGCGCATGCAGGAGGGCACACCCTAGATGAACGAAGAGGAGCGGGCCGACAGGCTCGTCAGGGCGCTCGACGACCTCATCGAGGGCCGCGAGCCCGACGTGGCGGACGACGCCGAGCTGGCCGCCCTGCTGCGGATCGCCAGGATCCGCCGCCAGGCCGCCATGCAGGCGGCTGCCGCCAGCGCCGCCCACGAGCAGGAGGTCTGGGAGCTCGTCGTCGCCAAGCTCCAGCGCCGCCTGCGGGAGCGTGATAAGGAGGACGAGGGGAACGACCCCCCCATGGACCCTCCGCCCGCCGACCCGCCGCCGCAATCAAACGGCCCGCCGGAGTTCGACTCTCCGGAGCTGGCCGACGTCATCGCCCTGCGGCGGGAGCTGGCCCAGCGCGCCGCTTCCCTTTCCGGCGACTACCGCGACGAGGTCTGGGCGCGGGTGCAGGACCGCCTTCGCTCGGGCAAGAAGAAGGGCGAAAAGGGGTCCCGCTCCCGCCTGCCCTTCTTCCGGAAGAACAAGGACGCCGAGGAGCTGACCGAGGCGGTGGACCGCCTCATCCTGGGCGAGCCCGTATGGGAGGCGCCGGACTCGAAACTGTCAGGGCTCATGGAAGTGGCCCGGACGCGACGAGCCCTGGGCAGCGCCCTGGCCGAATCCGGTCGGCCGATGCAGAACCGCCTCTGGGCCCGGCTCAGGCGTCGCCTGAGCCGCCAGGGCAACGGCCGGCGGCAGCCGAAGGCCAGCCGCCGCCAGGGCAGGGCCTGGCGAAAGGTGCTCCTTGTGGTCTTCGCCCTGGCTGACGTCGCCCTGGTGGTGGCGCCGCTGCCCTTCACCGGCCTCGCCGATCACCCTATAGCCCGGCTCTTCAGCGTCATCGGGCTGTAGCGTAACTGAGACAATTCCCGGCCGTCATAGAAGCACCCCCCGCAAGAGAGCAGGGCCCCTGAGAAGGGGCCCTGCTCTCTTTTAGCGGCCGGTTTGCGCTATTCCAGGTCTTCCCGCAGCCGACGCTCCCGCATCATCTCGTACAGCAGGTTCTCCACCACCATTAGGAGGAGCAGGACCTGCCGCTGCTGGCGGCGGGGCATCCTGGCCAGGAACTGCAGGAGGTCCGGGTCGACCTTTTCCGCTAAGGCCAACCGGTTCTCGGCGAAGTCCGCCATCACCTACCCCTGATAGCTCTTGAGGGGTACGTCCTGCTCGTATACTTCCTCTTCGCGGCGTCCGTTGTCTTCCTGATGAGGCGCCGGTTCAGTGTCTTCCGTGGGTTCGGTGTGGTTCTCGTTCACCTTCATCAGGTTCTCCATGCTCTCCAGGAGGAAGAGAAGGCGGCGCTGGCGGTCTCGGGTAAGGCGGCCCATGTAGCGGAGGAGGTCAGGGTCTACCTGGTTTTCATAGTCCTGGTAGATCTGACGGAGGGTGCGCATGGTCGAATAGCCCGCCGCCTCGAAGAGCTCGTCGGGGTCAACTTTCATCGCCTGGGCCACGCGCAGGAGGACGGCGGCGCTGGGGTTCTTGACGTCGCCGTTTTCCAACTGCGAGAGGTAGCCCTGGCTGACCTCGGCCGAGCCGGCCAGCTGGCCCTGGGTGATGCCGATCTGGTCGCGCAGTTCCCTGATCTTGTCGCCTAGCTTCATAGTAACCTTCCCTCGCCCGAGAGCGTGTATCAAAGATTCTGAACGATTTTTCTCAAAAAGTCAACCCTAACACTTGACTTTTCACACCTGATTGATATATCAATAATATACATTGCACTGACAATCGATTCAGGAAGAACGGTTTTAGTATCGATATTCTGTCAACTTTCCGTAAGACATGACCGTGACTACGACGAAAGAAGACGCCCTGGCCGCCTCCCTCGATGGGATGCTCGGCATTGAGGTCAGGAAGGCCGCCGTGACCGACCCCGAGGTGCGGCAACTGCTTCACGTGGCAAGGCTGAGGCGAAAGCTCGCCCGCGCCCGCGCCGCTCACGGCGCCGACGAGCGGGCGATGCTGTGGAAGCGCCTGGCCCCCGCCCTGCGGAGCCGCTAGGCCGGGAGCAAGCCCGAAAGCGTTTGCCTGGGACGAGCCCGCCCGCACCCGCGAGCCAGCCCGGCAGGAAGCCCCGATGATCGGGGCTTCCCCCTTTTCATCCCCGAACCGTAGTTCAGTCATCGCTGACCACCAGGACGTCGCCCCGCTCCACCCTAGCCCGCTCGGCCGCTCCGGCGGCAAGCTCCAGGGCGGAACGGGCGCCTCTGAAGGCCATCGTCACCCGGTACGGACGCATTGCGGGCACCACTTTGACCACGGTGTTCGCCCGGTCCACGAATACCACGTCGATGGGAAAGCGCATGAAGAAGGTGTGGATGGACGAACAGGGCGACAGCAGCAGCCCTCCACCGTCGGGCAGGCCGCTGCGGAGCATCAGGCCCCAGAACTTTGACCACAGGCTGCGGGCTGTCTGTGCCTTGTCGGCCACCACGGTGCCCTTCGTCTCGTTGAGGATGCGCAGCAAACCCTTCTCTCCGGTCCGGACAGTTTGCATGAGTATACTACGGCCGCCGGCCTGCCTCTAGCGGCGCTGCCCCTCCGCCACGGCCAGCTTATCCTCGATCTCCTGGAGCAAGCGTAGCAGGGCCCGCTGTTGCTCCCGCGACTGGCTGGCCAGGAAGCGGAGCAGGTCGGGGTCGACCGGCATGTCGAACTCCTCCTCCCCGTTCCGTTCCCGCGGCTGCTCATAGCCGGCCGCCTCCAGCAGGACGCGCGGGTCCACGTGCAGCGACTGCGCCAGGCGGAACAGTACAGCCGCGCTGGGATTGCTTACTTCCCCGTTCTCGATCTGCGACAGGTACCCCTGGCTGAGGCCGGCCGCCGTTGCCAGGCGCGCCTGACTCATGCCCAACTCCTCCCTGTGGCTCCTGATTGTCTGACCCAGAGCCATTCCAACCACCTCTCAACGTTACTTGAGTAAGGACTCTCCAATTGTGATGACCGCCGGTCCCAGGATTATCAGCATGAACGCCGGGAAGATGAACAGGACCAGCGGGAAGATCATCTTGATGGGCGCCTCGTGGGCGGCCTGCTCCGCCCGCTGTCGCCGGCGCATCCGCAGCTGCTCGGACTGAACCCTCAGCACCTGAGCGATGCCGACGCCGAGCTGCTCCGCCTGGATCACGGCGTTGATGAAGGCGATGAGCTCCTCCACGCCGGTGCGGCCGCCCATGTCGGCGAGAGCCTCGCGGCGCAGTCGCCCCATCGCCACGTCGCGCAGCATCCGCGAGAGCTCCTCGGCCAGGGGGCCCCGCGTCTTTTCGGCTACGCGGGCCAGGGCGGCGTCCAGTCCGAGGCCGGCCTCCACGGATGTCGTGATAAGGTCGAGGGCATCGGGCAGGGCCTTCAGGACCAGCTTCTGCCGCGTCTTCACCCGGCCCTTTAGCCAGAAGACGGGGAGCACGAGGCCGAAGGAGCCGAACACGAGCACCACCAGCGCCTGTTGGGGGCCCACCTTCCCGAACACCAGCACGACCAGCCCCGTCACCACGACCACGAAGAAGCTGGCCGTGGCCAGCCACAACGTGAGGAAGCCGTTCATAGTGATGGGGTTGCCCGCCATCACCAACTGGTTCTCGATGTTTGCGAGCACGGAGGCCGGGAGGACGGACGTGACGGCGCGGGCCAGCCCCGCGAGCGTCGGCTTGACGATGCGCTCGCTGAAGGGGGTCATGAGGTCGCCCTCCCCTTCCGCGGTGATGACCGCCTGCTCCTTGAAGGAATCGATGCGGGCGGCAAGGACGGAGCCGCCCCGGCGCGAGAGCGCGAGCAGCAGGAACGCCGCGGTCGCAAAAGCACAGAGGCCGATCAGTACCAGCACGTCGCCTATACCTCGATCGCCATGATTCGCTTCATCGCGAAGATCCCCACCGCTTCAAAGCCCACGGCCATGGCCAGCATGACCCGGCCCACCGTCTCCGTGAAGAGCACACTCATGTACTCCGGATTGATGAGCATGAACAGCAACGCCATCCCGACCGGCAGGCCGGAGATGATGATCCCGGTCATCCGCTGCTGGGCGGTGAGCGTCCGTATCTCGCCGCGGATGCGCTCCCGCTCCCGCATCGTGAAAGCGACGTTGTCCAGGATCTCGGCCAGGTTGCCGCCGACGGCCCGTTGGATGTTGATGGCGGTGAGTACCATGTCTAGGTCC
Organism: Chloroflexota bacterium; assembly: GCA_016178045.1. Lineage (GTDB taxonomy): Bacteria > Chloroflexota > Dehalococcoidia > SM23-28-2 > JACOUE01 > JACOUE01. The sequence goes on along the minus strand of JACOUE010000040.1, from coordinate 34,116 downwards.
GGGCTGGCGATACGCTGGCCCAGGCTGTTGATCGCTTCCTCGGCGGGCATGCCCAGGCTGTTCTCCCGGAGCATCCGCCTCAGCTCCAGCACAATAGGCGGGCGCATCTGCCGCGAGGCGAACTCGAAGCTCTGCATCAGGCCGTAGCCGGACTTCAGGGAGTTGGACACGAGGCCCAGCAGCTCCACCAACTGGGCGTTGATCCGGTTCGCCCGCCCCTGCTTCTTCCCCGAGACGTAGAGCGCGGGCAGCAAGAAGCCGAGCGTCGCAAACCCGACGGCGAAGACGAAGCCAATAAACCCCCGGTTGAAGACGAAGGGGATCAGGAAGAAGACGAATGAGGTCACACCGCGGATGAGGTAGTACTCCCCTACTCGCAGGGGGATGCCCGCGCGCTCCAGCTCCAGGGCCACCTTCTCCGAGCCCCGCAGCCCGGCGAGGAACTCGCTGAGCTGAGGCAGCCTGCTGTAGCTGCGCTTGCGCATCAGGTGCGGCTCGTCCTCCAGCGTGGGCTGAGGCCGCTCCTTGCGCAGGTCTTCCAGGCGCTCCGTCATCGTCTCCCCCGGGCGCCGCCACTGGCGCACGGCGACCACGGCGGTGAACACGGCCAGCGTCAGGCTGGCGCCGATAAGGAGAAGGAGCAGGTCCACTCTAGCTCCCCACCCGGGCCATGAAGGCGTTGTCCGGAAGCTTGATGCCCGCCACTTCGAACCGCTCGGCGAAGGTGGGACGGATCCCCGTCGACCGGACCGCACCCATGATGGCGCCCTCGGCCCCCACGCCCGTCTGCTCGAATCGGAAGAGGTCCTGCAAGGTGATCACCAGGCCCTCCATGCCCGCCACCTCCGTGATGTGGGTGACGCGGCGCACGCCGTCGCTGAAGCGGGCGAGCTGGATCATCAGGTGCAGGGCCGAAGACACCTGCTCGCGGATGGCGCGGTCGGGCAGATCCAGGTTCGCCATCAGCACCATGTTCTCGATACGGGCCAGGGCGTCGCGAGGCGAGTTGGCGTGGACGGTACAGAGGGAGCCCTCGTGGCCCGTGTTCATGGCGTTGAGCATGTCGAATGCCTCGGGACCGCGCACCTCACCGATGATGATGCGGTCCGGGCGCATGCGTAGGGAGTTGCGCAGGAGGTCCCGCTGGGTGATCTCGCCGCGGCCGTCCAGGTTCGACGGCCGGGCCTCCAGGCTCACCACGTGCGGCTGCTGGAGCTTCACCTCTACCGGGTCCTCAATAGTCACGATCCGCTCGGTATCAGGGATGTAGGCGGAGAGGGCGTTGAGGAACGTCGTCTTACCGGTGCCGGTTCCACCCGAGATGAGGATGTTAATCCGCAGCTTAACGCACGCTTCCAGGAAGCCGACGATGTCCTCGGTGATAGTGCCGGCCGCCATCAGGTCCTGCATCGTCATCTTGTCGGCGCGGAACTTGCGGATGGTGATGCTGGGGCTTTTGGGCGCCACCGGCGGTATGACGATGTTCACCCGCGAGCCGTCCGGAAGGCGGGCGTCCACCATCGGGGACGACTCGTCCACCCTGCGGCCCAGGGGGGCCACGATGCGCTCGATGATGCGCATGACGTGGTCCTGGTCGCGGAAGCGGACGTCGCTCAGGTAGATGATGCCCTCGCGCTCGAAGTACACCTCGTCGACGTGGTTGACCATCACCTCGGAGACGGACGCGTCGCGCATCATGGCGTCGATGGGCCCCAGGCCCACGACCTCATCCACCACGCGGCTCACGATCTGGTCGCGGGTAATGCCACCCACCGTGGGCATCTCCCGCCGCAGAAGGGTCTGGGCGGCCTGCTCCACCACCTTGCGGCGCTCCTCGCGGCCCATGGCGCCGATCTGGTCGGCGTCCAGCTCCTCGATGAGCAGCTGATGGAGGCGGAAGATCAGCCCCTCCATGTCCTCGTTGTAGCGGCCCGGGGTCGTACGCGCCGACCCCACCTCCGGCCGCACCGGGGCCCCCCGCATTCGCTCCGTCTGCCACTGGGTCATGACGCTACTCCACCTTTACTTCCGTCTTCTCTTCCGACCGCTGGTTGATGATTCGCGAGATGAGACCTCTACCGCTCGGCGGCTTCTGCTGCGACGGCGGCTGCTGCCTCCGGATGCCCGCCAACGCCTGCGCCATGTCGGTCATGGCGGCCGCCGCCTTCGACTGCGGCTTGGCCACCACGATAGGCATACCCACCTGGGTAGCGGCGCTGATGTTCCGGTCGTAGGGGATGAACCAGAAGACGTCCCGCCCCAGCATCCGCTTCACGTCGTTGGGGTTCGCGTCGTTGGCATCGTTGGTGGCGTTGATCACCAGCTTTATCTTGTCCTGCGGGTAGTTCCACGAACGCAGCATGTCGATGGCGAGGAGGGTGTCCTTCAGGCTGGCCATGTCCACGGTGGCTACCAGCAGGAGGATTGTCGCCAGCTCCAGGGCCCGGGCCACGATGTCGTTGAACGTCCCCGGCACGTCCAGGATGACGTAGTCGTAGCTCTGGGCCAGCTGGTTCACGATCCGCTCGATGTGGCCGGCGTGGACGCTCCGCCACTCGGTCGGCCGGATGGGCGCGGGGAGGACGGTGACGCCGGTGTTGTGGGTGTAGAGGCAGCTCTGCACCATCTCCTTGTCGATCTCCTCCTCGGCCGCGGCCAGGTCGGCGATGCTGCGCTCCACCGGGACGTCCATGAGGATCGCCACGTCGCCGAAACGGGTGTCCAGGTCCACCAGCACCACGGACTGGTTCGTCTTCTGCACCAGGGCTGTGGCCAGGTTGGCGGCGATGGTCGTCTTGCCGATGCCGCCCTTGGCCCCGAACACCGTGATCACCGTGCCCACCGCCACCGGCTCCTCGGCGTCGCCGGCCAGCCGCTGGCGCCGCCGCTCTTCCTGGGCGAGGGCGGCGTGGACGGAGCTGATCAGCTCCTCTTCCTTGAGAGGAGCGTTCAGGTAGTCCTTCGCCCCCGCCTGCATGGCGCGACGTATCGTCGCCTGGTCCTTCAGGGAGGAGTAGACGATGATCGGCGACTGCGGCAGGAGGTCGGCCAGCGACTCAACCGTCTGGAGGGCCCGCACAACGGGCTCCTCCAGGGCCACGACGCAGACGTCAGGGGCCACCTCCTTGGCCAGGGCCAGGGCCTCGATCCCGTAGCCGGCCTCGCCCAGCACGGCGAAGCCCGAGAGGGCCAGCATCTTCTGGACTTCGGACCGGCCTATCTGGTCCTGGTCTACGACGATGACTTTGGGGTTGCGGGCCATGACTTTCTTAGCTTCCCCAGATACCGGTGAAATACTCGCCGCAGGGCCCCCGCCCGTCGAGGCGTACGATGCGCGCCTCAATCGGCTCCGACTGCTGGGCGTTACGGTTCCGGACGGTCAGGCGGATGGAGCCCTCGCAGTCGAAGCCCGCCGACCTTGTCCCTTCGGCGAACTCCTCGGCCGCCGCCAGGACCTGCGCTTCCGCCGGCGTGACGGCGAGGGTCGCCGTGGTGGCCTGCGGGTTCTCGTCGCCCTCTTGCACCACCTGGCGCTGGTCCACGGAGTCCGGGTTGACGCCCGGGTCCGTCTGCCCCGTGGTGACCTTCGGGGTCACCTCGGAGCCGATGGCCAGCACCTCAACGTCCTGGAGGACGGTCACGGCGGAAGCGTCGTGCAGGGCCAGGATCACGTCCACGTGGTCGCCGGGACGAATGAGGCCCCCGCTGGCGGTGTCGTCGGCAATCCCGACGGAGACGGCCCTCAGGCCGCAGTTGGGGTTGGGGGACTCGCAGGGCAGCAGCCGGCGCCGAGCCGGGACGATGTCAGCCAGAGAAGCGTTCTCCAGAAGCCCGGCCGCGAAGTCGCCGCCCAGGACCTGCTCGCCGGCGGTGATGGGATAGACGGCAACCTTGCCGGCCACGTCCGCCTGGTCCTCGAAGCCGTCGGGCAGGACCAGCGACGAGGGCATCTTCTTGATGGTGAGCATGTTCTTGGTGATCTGAGTGCCCGCCGGGATGTCCTGGGCGGCCACAACCACAGGGACGCCGGCCCCACCGCCATCCGTCCCCCCGCCCGCTCGCGAGAGGTAAACCGTGACGAGGACGGCGAACATGACGCCGAAGAACAGGGCCAGAAATAGCATGCCCCGGTTTCCTTTGGTCAGAGTTTCTGTCTTGAGCATGTCGCCTCCCGTTTTCTTGTGCTTATTCGATCAGCCGCACAAAGGTCAGTGACCCCGATACGTCGTACGGCGCCACGAAGGCCCCGATGTCCAGACGGGCCTCCACGTAGCGGCCGGTGACCTCGCAGGTGTTGCCCTGGCCGCCGCCGCCACCGCCCTGGCCTCCACCCTGGCCGCCGCCACCGCCGCCGCCGCAGTTGAGGCCCTCAATAAAGAACAGTGCAAATCTAAGGACGTCGACCTCACACTGTCCGTTACACAGTGAATCAATGACCGGGACAACGATAACCCGATAACTGGCGGCGTCCGGGTTCCGGAAGCGGTCGCAGCCGAAGTTGAGGACGTACTTGTCGGCGTCAGCGGGGCTAACGGAGAATACCTCGTCGAACGTATCGCAGTCATCGCTGGTGTTATTGATAAGCCACCGGATGCCGTCGCGCGTGGGCCCCACCATGTTTCCAGTCTGCGTGTCAGTAGTGCTGGAGCAGTTGTCGCGCTCCTGTCCCTGGGCGCACAGGTACGATTGGCTGCCTTCCTCGATGTTGTCCTCGTACTCCTGGGCACCGGGCGCATCGAGCAACAGGGGCAAGAAGTTCCCATCTGTCGGATTGGTGGCGTTGTACTTGAGCGTCGTGGTATCGCCCGGGTCGAGATTCTGGAAGACGCTGTCCTCCACGGAGAAGGGTGACACCCCGTCCATGCCTCCCGCAGTCCCGATGACCGCCGTGGCGGTGGCCTTGACGGTGCCGGAGGTGAGGCCCAGCACCCGCGCGAAGATGAAGCCCACCTCCCGCGTAACGTTGACGACGACGGTGTCGTCGGCGGCGTAGGTGGTCGTGACCTCGACCGACTCGATCTCCTCTGGGGCGATGCCGTTGCCGGCCGCCCAGGCGCGGGCCTGCTCGTCAGCGGATTCGGGGTCGTCCGGCAACTCGTAGGCGCCGGCGAGGGCGGCGGCGTCGGCGGCGTTCTGGAGGGCGCGCCGCTCGTGCATGAACATGCCGACGTCCACAGCCAAGGCCACGAACCCCATCAGGAGACCCATACCCAAAATGGCCAGGATTAGCACCTGGCCCCGCTGGCTGTCTTCATTTCCTACCGGCCGCCTCTTCATCAACCCCTACCTATTCCAGCCGCATGTCGGCTTCCGCCTCCATCGCCAACGTGGGGCCGATGCTGTTACCGCTGACGAACTGGACGATGCCGGCCAGCGGCGTGATCAGGTTATACTCGTACCCCACCGCGACCACGACCGACTCGCCGGGATCGCCCTGGGCGTTCTCGACGGAGATGCTGAGGTTCGCGTCCTCGTCCGGGAGGTCGACCGTCTCGCGCACGCGCGTCTCGATCAGACTTTCGCTGGCGCGGACGGCCCCCAGGCGGGCGCCCTCCCGCGCCGAGTTGGTGACCTGGATCCAGGCGCTGAATCCCATGCCGAAGTCCACGATGGCGAACATGAGGATGAGGAGGATGGGGGCGATCAGGGCGAACTCGACCAGTCCCTGGCCGCGCTCGCCGGCCCCTTTCCGCCTGCCAAGAAACCTGCGAAACCGCATTCTGTCCCCCTCCTGATGTGCCGTCGCGGGCTTGGGGAAGGGATTCAGGGGGTTAACACCCGGCGTTAACCCCCCGGATCGGTCTTCCTTGTTCAGCGGCTTACCCGAAGGCCGAGGTGATCTCGTCGAGCTTGCCGGATACCGCCAGACCCAGCGCCGTCAGAGCGGCGATGGCGACCACAGCGATGAGAGCCAGGATCAGGCCGTACTCGGCCAGGGCCTGACCGCGCTCGCTCTGGAAGCGGGCGATAACGCTAAGAAGAACTTCGTTGATCCTGCTAAGCACCTTTGGTGCCTCCTTTTTTTGTTTCTTGCCACCTTGGTGGCCGTGTGCTATACATTCAAAGACGTCGGATCCGTCAGGACCCGGCCGTCCGGGACGGGGAGGGAGCTACGTGTCCAGCCCCGTTCCTTTTCGTTGTGTTCCGTGCGTCGGCCCTCAGGACCACCCCCTTCCATGCGACTGGCCGGTAAACGCTCTCCACTGTCCTCTCAGCTCACCATTTTTCCCCGAACGTTCACCGACTCGACTGTAGAAGCGTTCTAAACTTAAGACGTGACTCCACCGTGTTTGTTACCGTTATGTTACCGACCGACGGGGGCTCCAGAGACGCGGGAGCCTCCTGATGGTTCTCATCCCAGCCCTCGTCGGGCTTCTGTTTGGGCACCTGCTGGACATCCTCCTCGACCGCTCATACTCGGAAAGCCTCGTCACCGGCCCGATATACCGCTGTCCCGCCTGCCGGGGCGAAATCCACGGCGTCTACCTTATGCCGTACGTGGGGTACGTCTGGAGCCGCGGCCTCTGCCGCGACTGCGGCGAGGCGCTCCCTCTCAGGGCCCTTGTCCTGCCGACGGGTGGCGCCGCCGCCTTCGTCCTCGCCTACTACGCCCTTGAGGGATTCGGGGCGGCCCTCCTGGGCGGGTTCTTCTCCACCCTGTTCCTGGCCCTCGCCGTGACCGACCTGGAGCGCAGGCTCATCCCCAACCGCATCGTCTACCCGGCGATCGTCCTCGCCGCCGTCTTCGCCTGGGGCTGGCCAGACCGCGGGGCCGCCGGTGTCGTCGTCGGCGGCGCCGTGGCCGTGGCCATCGGCGTCTTCCTCGCCCTGTTCGGCCTGGCGCTGTTCCGCACGGAGGCGTTCTTCGGCGGCGACGTCAAGCTGCTGGCCCTGATGGGGCTGACGGCCGGCTTCCCCGCTGTCCTTGTCGGGTTCTTCGCCGGGGTGTTCGCGGCGGGCATCGTCTCCACGTTCCTGCTCCTGACGAGGAGGGTAAGGATGCGCGACTACATCCCCTACGGCCCCTTCCTCGCCCTCGGCGCCATCGTCGCCACCCTCTGGGGACCGGCCATCATCGACGCCTACCGCGAATAGGCGCGCGCCGTCCACGGCCATTGACAGCCGCCAACCCAGGCGGGATTATTGCCGTTGGCGCCACGAAGGGGAGTTTGTAGCCCAGGAGAGAGGCCGATGAAGACGCTGGAGATACTGGCCGAAGGGCGGGGCGATTACCTCAAGGTCGACCCGGACGGCTTCCGCGAGTGGGTGCGCGATCACAAGAACCGGGCGCTGGTCCCCAAGCTGATGTCGGAGAAGGAGGCCGTCGAGAAGCTCGTGCAGGATGGCGACTACATCGTCTACGAGTGCAACTACCTCCAGCGCGGCCCCTCCGCCCTCATCCGCGAGGTCATCCGCCAGGGGAAAAAGGACCTGTGGGTGGGCGCCAAGTTCACCTGGGTGTCGGCGGCCCTGCTGGTAGGGGCCGGATGCGCCTCAAAGCTGGACGTCGGCTTCTTCCTCTTCGGGCCGGTGGTAGAGCAGGCCGTCCGTGAAGGCCGCGTCAAGGCCTACGAGTACTCCAACGTGGTGATGACCAACCGTCTCATGGCCGGGGCCATGGGCCTCCCCTTCCTGCCCGTCCGCTCCTTCGGCGGGACCGACGGCTTCAACTACTCCGGCGCCAAGCTCATCACCGACCCCTACGCCGGCGAGCCCATCACCATCGTCCCCGCCCTGAACCCGGACGTCGCCCTCATCCACGTGCACCAGGCCGACGTCTACGGCAACGCCCGCATCTTCGGCACCGGCATCTCCCACACCGAGGCCGCCCTGGCCTCTCGCAAGGTGATCGTCTCTACGGAGGAGATCATCGACACGGAGGAGATAAGGCGCGACCCCGGCCGCACCACCATCCCCTACTACGTCGTCGACGCCGTGGTCCACCTGCCGTTCGGCGCTTACCCGGGCGAGATGCAGGGCCGCTACGCCTCGGACATTCCTCACGTCATCGAGGTGGTGGGCGCCACCCTGCGCGGCTTCGTCGAGCAGTACCTCCAGAAGTGGGTGCACAGCGTCTCCAGCCACGCGGAGATGCTGGAGAAGCTGGTGGGGGAGCAGAACCTGGAGGGCCTGAAGGCCCGCGCGACTATCAAGGACGGATACGCACCGTGATTACCCTCTCCCTCGAGGGAGAGGGCGTCTAGAGAAGGCAGCGGCTGATGGGACCACACTCAGGAGCGGCTAACCCCGGACGGCCCGCTCTCGCGGACCTGCGCGACATCGGGACGCTGCGCGACTTGTTCAACCGGGACGCGGACTCCCCTCGCCTCATCCTGCTGCTATCGCCGACGTGACCCGTCTGCTCGGCCGGCGCCAGTTGGGTGCAGGAGGAGGTGCTCGAAAAGCACGCGTCCGCGAAGCTCCAGGTCTACGCCGTCTGGCTCCCCATGTACCCCGGCGACGAGCGTTCGAAGTGGAGCGGAAAAGTCCTGTCGGATCCGCGGGTGGTACACCTGTGGGACGAGAGTAGGACAGCGGGCCGCTGGTTCGCCGAGCACGTGGGCTTCGAAGGGCCGCTACAAGGCCCCGTGGCCTGGGATGTATACTACCTCTACGGTGAGGAGGCGCGCTGGGAGGCCGCCCCCTCGCCCCTGATCGCGACGGGCTGCCCGGTTATCGGCAAGAGCGAGGAGCTCCGCCGGCAACTCCTGCCCCTTCTGAGGGCCGGGGAGGTAAGCGACAGATGAACAAGCCCAAAGGGGAAAAGGCCGCCAACTTCAACGAGCGCGAGCACCAGATCTGCCTGGTCGCCCGCATGATCGAGGACGGGAGGACCTACTGGGTAGCGGGCGGCGGCTCCCCCATGGCCGCCATCCTGCTGGGCAAGAAGCTGTACGCCCCCAGCGCCATCTACGTGACCGAGGACGGCGTCCTCGCCCCGGAGCCTATGCTCCCGCTGGACCCGATCATGACCATGGTCAGCGCCCGCGCCAGCTACCGCGCCCTCCAGTGGGGGACGATGAACTCGGTCGGGTTCCAGGCCCAGGTGGGCCTCATGGACTGCGGTATCCTCAACACACTCCAGGTCGACCCCTACGGCAACATCAACTCGACCGCCCTGGGCGACTACGAGGGCGAGCACCGGCGCTTCGGCGGGCCCGGCGGCGCCGACTCCATCGCCTCCCTTTGCTGGCGCACCATCCTCATGACCGACCAGCAGAAGCGGAAGTTCGTGCCGCGGGTGGACTTCGTCTCCTCGCCCGGGTTCCTCGACGGGTCGGAGGGGGCGCGGGAGCGCGCCGGCCTGCCCCGCGGCACCGGCCCCTGGCGCGTCGTCACCCCCTGGGCCGTCTTCGACTACCAGGAGCGGCGCCTTCGGCTTGCCGGCGTCTCGCCCTTCGTGACGGTGGACGACGTGCTGGCGGAGATGTCGTTCCAGCCCCTGATCGCCGCCAAGATCGAGACGCTGGAGACGCCCACCGAGGATGAGCTCGCCCTCCTGCGCACCGAGCTTGACCAGCGGGGCCAGATCACGGACGTGGGCCGCTGGGTGGTGCGCCAGGACGACGGCAGCTTCGCCTTCGCCGAGGGCGGCAAGGGCGGCGACCCGTCGCTCCCGCGCAGCTGGTAGCGGTGACTTCAGACCAAAGTCCCTGGTAGGCGTAAGGCAAAGCCCCACAGCAGTTTCAGGTGCTGCCTGACTGACAACCGTCTGGCCGACCCGTAGACTTACGCCACAAACTTCTGAGGGGACCGCCATGCGCCGATTTATCCTTGCAATCGTCCTCGCCCTCGCCTCTCTAGGCTCTGTCGCTCCCGCCCTTGGCCCATGAGGAGGCACCCGCCGCCGCCGCCGCCGCCGCCTGCAACATGGGCACCCACCACGCCCACGAAATGGCCGTGCCGCAATTCAACGGCAAGGGCACCGAGATCAAAGCCCACGACAACATTCCCGGGGAGGAACACGGCGGGGAGTGCGTCCACGAGGCCCACGAATAGCCCGCGAGGCGCACTCCCGTGACCGACACGGACCGTACTGTCCGCGGATACCGGTGGCTGGCCCGCCTCTACGACTTGCTGGCCGTTCCCCGTTTGACGGCCCGCCAACGTCGTGAAGCGGTGGCCCAACTGGCACTCCGTCCGGGTGACTCTGCCCTGGATCTGGGCTGCGGCACCGGCCTCAGTCTGCCCGCGCTAGCCGAGGCAGTAGGGCCAGCGGGACGGGTTGTCGGGGCGGACCTCAGCCCCGACCAACTGGCCCGCGCCCGCCAGCGGGTCGAGGCCGCCGGCTGGCAGAACGTGTCCTTAGTGCAGGCCAACGCCGAAGAACTGGACCTGGGGGAGCGGTTCCAAGGAATCCTGGCCTGCTACGTTCACGACATCATGACCTCCCCCGCCGCCGCCAAAAAGGCAGTGGACCACCTGAAGCCTGGGGGGCGCTTCGTGGCCTTGGGTCTCAAGCGCCCGGCTGGCTGGCTCGCCCCGCTGAATGCGCTCTTCCAGCTCTACTTCTTCGTCCTCCGCGTCCCCATCAACTGGCACCCGGAGGCATCCCGCCGCCCCTGGGCTAATCTAGAACGCTTGCTGGGGCCGCTGGAGATCAGAGAGCGCTTCTTCGGAACCTGGTACCGAGCCGTAGGGGTTAAGCCGTCCTCTTAGGGAAACTCTGCGGCTACCCCGACGGATGCTATACTAGGCCCAGCACTCGCAGGACAATAGCAGCGACCCGTCCCTGCCCCGCAGTTGGTAGCGGCGCTAGCCGCGACGACGGAACATGAGCCGGAAGGGAAGCCCCAGCAGGTACAGAAAGACCCGGGGCGTCAGCGACACCCGCGTCAGCCGGAGGATGTCCCGCGGCTCGATGATGGTCTCCGATTCCCACACGCCCATGGTGCCGATGAGCACGAGGGCGTTATCACGGGTGATGACCCTGCTCACCGTCATCTCGAACTCGCCCGCTCCCGAAATCACCATCATCGCTGGTCTCCTCCCCTGGCCCCGCCAGCTGAAGAAGGGCGGCGTTGACGCCACCGCCCTTCTCGTGACCTTCGCCTCGTAGGGCCTATACGGCGACCGCCGCCCGCTCCATCGCCTTCTCCTTCCAGGCCTGCACCTCGGGCCCGTGCCAGACCGACATGTGGTTGGCCTGGGTCTCCGTGTAGGCCCCCGGCTGGTAGTGGCGGTCGTAAAAGTCGGTGTCCAGGTGGTGGGCCTGCACCCAGGCGCCGGGCGTGGTGACAGGGTCGGCGGTGGGCGGGATCTTGCCGTAGGTGTCCCAGATGTAGTTGCAGATGTCCTTGACGCACTGGACGACCCGCTCGTCGTGCCTCGGCACGGCGGCGATGAACTCGTTGGGGGCCCGCACCGGCAACGGCTGGGCGCTGTTCTCCGTGTAGATGCCCTGCTTGCCGAACTTGACCTCGACCACAGCGTCGACGGCGGCGTCCATGCTCGGGTAGTAGGGTGGGCAGTAAGCCTTGATTAGGCCGTCGAGCCCGACCGGGCAGGGCGCCGCCGACCAGCCGGTGCCCCGGGACGGCCGCCCGATCTTGGGGGTGATGTAGTGGAAGCCGAGCCCCTTGGCGACGGGCGTGCCGCCAAGCAGGACCATGGCCGCCGGATGGGCGTGGATCCAGCCGCCGAGGCCCATCGCCTGGATGGTGAGGGCGATGGTCTGCATCACGAAGCCGCCCTCCAGGATGTTGACGTTGCCCAGCAGGGACAGCGGCACCCGCAGCCGCTCCAGCAGGAGGCCCTCCTTGGCCCAGCGCTCCGTCCCGGCGGGGACGTTACCGTTCATGTCGTCGATGAAGTAGAAGCCGCCGTCGGGCCAGCCGCACATCAGGAGGAGCACGTTGATGAACTCAAAGGTCGTGTCGATGATGGGCAGGATGACCGTCGAGCCGGGGACGTCCGAGCTCCAGTAGTTGAAGGGGAGCATGACGGGGTAGCGGTGGGGGTACTGAGGCCGGCCGTCGAACAGCTTCACGCGGCTGGCGCGGAAGCCGACGAGCAGCTTCTCCAGGTCGTCCATCGTCTCGTATTCGCGGATGCGGGTGGGCTGGAAGTTCTCGTGCTTGATGACGTAGGTGGCCTCGTCGTTCCAGTAGATAAGGTGGGTGTCATGGGAGGCGCAGGGGCTGGGGTAGGTGAGCCCTTTGAACTGGATGACGGTGTTGCCGCCGGCGTCCCGGTCCTGGTCGTCCAGGTAGGGGAGATCGCTGAGGATGAGGCCGGTGAGCCCCGTGCCGGCCTGGACCAGGATCGCCTCTTCGACCTCGTCGAGCGGGGTCGGCGGATGGGCCGACTTGTACTTGGTGGGGCCGCCCGGTATCTCCGTCCCCAGGGCGAAGCGGCGTGAGCGGCGGTTGAGGACGGACTGGATGAGAGGGTAGTCGAGGAACGTCTTTACGCCCGGGTGGTCGACCAGGCGACCGCCCTGATCGTTGGGGCCAGCCATGGCTGCCTCCTTACGTGCACGTTAATGTTTGCGGCATCGAGTATATCCACGCTTGTTGCGGTTGTAAAGTCAGCGCAGTATTCTCCGTAAATGTCAAGGGGTCAGCCTCTAGTCGCTTCGACCCGGGCGACGATAGGGCACTTGTGCTGCTCCTCTCAGGGCTTCAAGGGTCTCCTCCACGGTCAGAAGGACAACCGTCTCTTGTGATTTGATAGCCCCACGGGAGGAAAGGGCAAGGGCTACGGACGCCATCTTGACATTGTCAGGCGCTTCCCAGAGCGTATAGCCATCGTACTGGCCAAAGGCGTACCAGAAGCCCTGGAGCCTGCCGCCGACCGACTCGATGATCTCTCGTGCCATATCCCGTCGGTCTTCCGGTCGCTCGGTCATAGCCTTCCACGTCTCGGGTGTGTAACTGAAGCAGGTGAGGTACAAGGACATGGTGGCCTCCTTTCTACACAGCGCTCAGTGTCGGTCTAGAAGTCCTCTACGACAACATCTCGGTCAGCGGAACAGGTCGCGCTCTGGCGGCCGCACCATGTCGCGGGCGGCGCCGCAGCCGCGCTCGTAGCGAAACCCCCGCACGATCGCCACCGGCACCCGCGAGAGCTTGCCCATCACCAGCTCCGCCGCCGCCGCCAGCTCGTCCGCGGCGGCCATCGTGCTCACCCGCAGGAGATAGCCGTCCGGGTCCGCCTGCCCTACATAGTCCACGAAGGGCGACATGCCCGCCACGCCCACCGCCACGTTGGTGTGGCCCTCGCGCCAGGGCCGGCCGAAGGTGTCGGTGACGACCACCGCCGCCTCCACGCCCAGCCGCTCCCGGAGGGCGGAGTGGATGGCGGCGGCCGAGCGGTCTGGGTCCTCGGGCAAAAGGGAGACGTAGCCTTCGCCCCCGGCGTTGGAAGCGTCTACGCCGGCGTTGGCGCAGACGAAGCCGTGCTTCGTCTCGGTGATGAGGACGCTCCCCTCCTGGCGGACGATGCGGCGGCTCTCGCGCAGGATCAGCTCGACGAGGCGCGGGTCCTTGTCGGTCCGGCGGGCCAGGTCCTCGGCGAAGGGCGAAGGCGTCACGTCCGCCAGTACGACGACACGCCCTTCCGCCTTGGAGACGACCTTCTGAGTAACGACCACCACGTCCCCCGCCTCGATGCCGGCTCCCTGGTCTTCGGCGGTCTTGATGATGAGGGCGGCGAGGTCGTCGCCGGGACGGACCTCGGGCAGACCGGTGAGGCCGATGACGCGAATCTCGGGCGCCACGTCGCGCCTATACCCCTACGATGCGTACGCCGGTGTGGGCCTTGTAGATCTTGTTGATGTTGAGGAGCAGCGCCGTCCACTCCTCCAGGTAGTGCGAGTTGGTCAACCCGCCCCCGTCCAGGGCGCGGATGTACTCGATCTTCTCCGCCTGCTCCATCACCTTCTTCTTGGCCCCCTTGTGGTCGGCGCACACGATAGCGTCGCCCTGCATGGGCCGCTCGATGCGCTGGAGGTCGCTGGCGTCCAGGTGGTGGAAGGCGCTCGCCACCTTCGCCTTCGGGACCAGCGCCCGCGCCTGCTGTGCCGCCGAGCCCTCGGCCACGGTGACGGCGTTGATGCCGTCCTCCCCGAACTCCACCGGCACCACCACGTCCACCAGGATCTTCTCGCCGATGGTCTCCGCCAGCGACTCCAGGGTCTCGGCGTGGGCGGCGAAAGGTACAGTGAGGAAGACCATCTCGGCCTTCTCCACCGCCTCGGCGTTCGGCAGGCCCTTGACCCGCGCGTCCGGCACCTTCTCCTTGACCTTGGCCGCCGCCTCCGCGGCCCGCTCTTTAGTGCGCGAGCCGATGAACACTTCGTCGCCGGCCCTGGCGAAGCGGACGGCCAGGCCCAGACCTTCGGGCCCGGTGCCGCCGATAAGCGCTACTCGCGTCATAGGGAAGAAGCCCGCTACGAATTATGCACTGTAGCTGCCCCGTAAGGATAGCCCCGATGACGTCCGGTCACCCTAACCCCCGAAGGTCAGGCTTCAGCCTGACAGGCGACAGGCTAAAGCCTGTCCCACGCTGTGGGGTTAGCGGCCGCCGGGCTGCGAATCGAGCGGAGGCGCGGTCACGCCTCGCTCGGCACCTTGCCGAAGCGAGGCATGACCTCCTTGGCGAAGAGGCGCATCGACTTGATGATGCGCTCCTGCTCCAGGCCGCCCATGTTCATCCAGCACATCACGTAGTGGACGTCGAGCTCATCGCGCATCCACTCGATCTTGCGGGCCACCGTGTCCGGGTTGCCGAACATCTGTAGCTCCTCGCGGGTCTCTTTCATGAGGCGGCGCGGGTCGCCGAACTCGGCGTAGTGCTTGTACTGATCGGAGAGCTGGCCGCCCTTCTGGACGGGCGTCCCCAGGGTCACCAGCGACGCCCCGTAGCGCATCGAGTGCTCGATGCCCACCTGGCGGCCGCGCTCCTCGTCCTCGTCCACGTAGATGTGGACCAGGGCCGGCAGCTCCAGGTTCGATGTGTCGCGGCCCTTGGCGGCCAAAGTCTCGCGGTAGAGCTCGTGGTTTGTCTTTATCTGGTCGGAGGCCAGGCCGGCGGGGGACAGGATGGGAAAGCCGCGCTCGGCGGCGAACTTGATTGTCTCAGGCGTCATCCAGGAGGCGACGTAGACCGGCGGGTGGGGCTGCTGCACCGGCCTGGGCAGGACGGACACGTCGCTCACCTGCCAGTACTTGCCCTCGTACGAGAACGACTCTTCGGTCCAGGCCTTCAGCAGCACGTCCAGGCATTCGTCGAAGCGGGCGCGGCTCTCGTCCATGGAGATCCCGAAGCCGGCGTACTCCGCCGCCTGGTAACCGCGGCCGATCCCGAAGTCCAGGCGGCCTTCGCTCATGATGTCCACCATGGCCGCCTGCTCCGCCAGGCGCAGGGGGTGGTGGAAGGGGAGGACGACGATGGCGGTGCCGATGCGCACCCGCTGGGTGCGGGCCGCGACCCAGCCCGCGATCACCATCAGGTCGGCGGCGACGCCGTACCACTGGAAGTGGTGCTCGGCGAGCCAGACGGCGTCGAACCCCAGGTCTTCGGCCAGCCGGATCTGGTCGAGCTCGTTGCGGTACACGTCGACGTCGGACCAGCCCTGCGGCTTTTGAAAGAGGTGGAAAGTGCCGAACTTCACGGTGGCCCTCCTCTCCGCTGCGCCCCTGAAAACGGCGCTATTATAAGTCCTGGGCTAGGAGGTGGCAACTAACGTAAACGTTAGGTTTTCCCGCAGATACCGCCCTCCTATAATTGTAACCGGCCCCGTGCCCCCGAGCAGGTCACCATGCACCCCCGCCTCTCCCTGTCTCTCGGACTCCTGGCCGCCCTCGTCGCCGTGAGCGCCTGGGGCGGCGTCGCCCTCATGCAGCGGGAGGCCTCCGGCGGCGCCGTCGCCCGCCTCGCCGACCGCTACTCGTACAACGTGGTCCGCTGGGAGATGCGGCACTTCCTGGGCAAGGTCCTCTACAAGGTCGGCCACGTCTTCGCCCGAGGCGACTCCGAGGCCGATGTGAACGCCATCGTTGAGCGCTACTTCACTGTCGTCCGCGATATCGCCGCCCTGGAGCAAGGCCGCGGGCCGGTCGGGGCCGAAACGCTGGCGGAGAAGCGGGCGGAGCGGGCGCAGCTCGAGAACCGCGTCGAGGACATCCTGGAGGGCCGCATCACGCGGCTGCTGGAGGAGCAGGGGCTGACGATAAGCCCTCCCCTCTTCGACGGCTGGTCGTTCGTCTTCCCGCCCGTGGACTTCGAGCTGGACAACCCGCCCCGCATCCTCGCCGTCTCGCCCCGGGAGCGCATCGAGCTGGACGACACCTTCCTGCTCAGGCACGGGCTCGACCTCCCGCAGGTCGAGCGGCTGGAGGACGAGGTGGACGCCCAGGGCGTGTCATCGCTGGTGGTGAGCGTGCAGGGGGTCGCCACCTATCCGAGCGTGGTGCCGGAGCTCAGCGGCTACCGGCCGCTCGTCGGCACCGTCATCCACGAGTGGGTCCACCACTATCTGGCCCTCCACCCCCTGGGCCGCGCCTTCTTCGATAGCCGCGACACGCGCACCCTCAACGAGACAGTGGCCAACATCGCCTCCTCGGAGCTGGCGGGGCTGCTGTTCGAGCGCTACCCCTCACCGGAGCCGGCGCAGGCCCCACCCGCAGCGTCGCGGTTCGACTTCGTGAGCGCGATGCGGGCGCTGCGCCGGCACGTGGAGGAGCTGCTCGCCGACGGGCGGGTCGTCCGGGCCGAGCGGTTGATGGAGGCGAAGCGCCGGCTGTTCGTCTCGAAGGGCGTCTACATCCGCAAGATCAACCAGGCCTACTTCGCCTTCAGCGGCTCCTACGCCGACTCCCCCGCCTCCATCGACCCCATCGGGCCGAAGCTCCAGGCCCTGCGGGAGAAGACAGGCTCCGTGGGGGAGTTCGTCCGCGTGGCCGCCCGCATCACCAGCGTCGAGGAGCTCGATCAGGCGCTGGCAGGGCCTCTCTCCAGTTCATAGGGAAAGTCGATCGTCCTGACCGCGGGCCTCTTGTTCAGGTGGGGCTTCAGGCGCAGCGCGTCCTGGTTGTGGAGAAGCCGCTCCCACCAGCGATGCGTGACGACCCTGGGAAGCACGACTGTTATAGCCGTGTCCGGCTCGACCCTCTCCAGCGAGTCGAGGTAGGCCAAGATCGGCGCCACGAACGCCCGGTAGGGGGACTCGATGATCAGCAGGGGAATATCGGGGATCATCTTCTCCCAGCGCGCCCGGAACTGCTCGGCCTCCTCCCTGTCGTCGGCGACGTGCACCGCCGTAACCCTGCTGGAGAGCTCGCGGACAAGGTCCACGGCTGCCATCGTGACCTTGCTAATGTCGTCCACGGGCACTATGACGTGCTGGCGTGCCGGTAGGTTTACCAGCGGCACGCTCGCTGGTGGCTTAATGTCCAGAGTATCCTCCGGCACCCTGATTTTCCCCTCAAACCAATGGTAGTGCCGCCGTATCAGCGTGAACAGCAGTATCAGAGCAAGCATCAGCAGGATGGACATCCAGGCGCCGTGGGTGAACTTAGTGCCGGCGATGATGACGGCGACGACGGCGGTCGCGGCGGCACCTACCCCGTTAATCACCAGGCTTGTGCGCCAGCCCGGTTCCCTTAGTCGCCACCAATGTCTCACCATCCCAGATTGCGACAGAGTGAACGAGACGAACACCCCCACCGCGTACAGCGGGATAAGCCTTGTCACCTCGCCGCCGAAGACCACCAGGAAGAGAGATGACGTTCCCGCCAGGAAGAGAATGCCGTTGGAGAAAGCCAGCCGGTCCCCCTTGAAAGCGAACTGGCGGGGCAGGAACCGGTCCTTGGCCAGGATCGCCGAGAGCCGGGGGAAGTCGGCGAAGCTTGTGTTGGCGGCCAGAAAGAGAATAAGAGCCGTCGCTACTTGATACGTGTAATACAGAGGGTTCTGGCCTAGGATCTCGCGTCCGAGCTTGGACACGATCGTCTCGTTCTCGCTGGGCACGAGCCCGTAGCGGCTGCTAAGGAACGTGACACTGAGGAATAGGAATCCCAGTATGAAGGCCATCACGGTTAATGTCGTGCGAGCGTTCCGGCTCTCGGGCGGCTTGAAGGCGGGCACGCCGTTAGAGATAGCCTCTGTCCCTGTCAAGGCCACAGAGCCGGACGAGAAGGCCCGCAAAACCAGCCAGAGGGTGAGTCCTTGAGTCGCGACCACCGTCTCTCGCGGCGGCGCTCCGTGCAGGAGTGACCCTGGGGCGTCCCCCACCGCGACCTTCACGAGGCCCGTGACGATGACTGTCGCCATTGCCAGGATGAATAAGTAGGTGGGAGCGGCGAAAATGGTTCCCGACTCCCTGATCCCCCTTAGATTCCCGACCGTGATGACTCCGACAATCGACACCCCTATAGGAACCCGAAGGTCGTGGAGTTCGGGGGCTGCCGAGGTGACGGCCGCTACTCCCGCTGCGACGCTGACGGCCACGGTAAGCACGTAGTCTACCATCAAGGCCGCTGCCGCCAGGAGCCCGGGCGCCTGGCCTAGGTTATCGTGCGCGACTATGTACGCCCCGCCGCCGCTGGGGTAGGCTCTGATCGTCTGCCGGTAGGAAAGCGTCACGATAGCCAGGAGCAGGGCGATTACCCCGGCGACCGGCAGCGCACGGGGGAGAGCGCCCGATCCCGCCAGCAGCAGGACAATGAGGATCTCCTCCGTCGCGTAGGCGGAGGACGATAGGACGTCGGACGAGAAGACTGCAAGCGCCTTGACTTTGGTCAACCGCTCGTGGATGGCCTGAGAAGTGGCGAACGGGCTGCCGATAGCCACGCGCCTGATGTCCGCCAGGTAACGACCGACAATGTCCCGTGGGCGGCTGGCCAGCCTCGTGGCTTCCAGCTCGCCGGGAGCTACCCTGATGAACTCCCTTCGGCGGGGGACGATCCTCAGATACGGCATTCGTGAGGCTGAGCCGTAGCGAACCTCACGCAGCTCAACGTCCGCGTCTGGGTCCCTAACGCGGGCGCCTCGCTCCTGGCGCGGGACTACGATACGTGTGTGCAGCTCGCCGGGAAGGGGCGCCTGCCTCTCCGGAGGCGCAGCATCCTCGTGAACAGTTTCTTGGCCCCCGCCTTCCCGGGGACGTTCCCGGGACCGCTTGATGCGTATGAAAGACCGCGGACCTTTGTTCTCCATGGATCGAGCTAAGCGGTGAACACCATGCGGCGCAACTGAGGCCGTGACAGGAAGATGTCGCCGGGGCGACGGCCGCGGTGCACCTCGGAAAGAGGGTTCGGCTCGTTCTCCAACTCTATTTCCCGCGGGCCTTCAGGCCGTGTCGCTCAGGTTCAGCCTATCACCTGCAAGGGGCTGGGGCCAACGAGATGGATCCGACCACTACCGCTAATCGCGCCCCTGTAAGCCGGGCGGCCCGTTGACATCGGGCAGGGGCGTAGCCGTCGCCGTAGGTATGGCTATGGGCGTCGCCGTGGCCTCCGGACTCTCGTGGGGCTTGGGCTTCTTGGTCCGCGTGGGTTCCGGCTCCGGTGAGGGTGTAGCGGTAGCTGTGGGCCGGGGGAAGACAGGAATCCTGATAGGAGTGGCCGTCGCCCTCTCCCCCTCCTCACCATTCTCGCCCTCCACGACCGTGACCGGGGGAATACAGATGCCGACCTTCGTCACCTCCACCCCCTCGGCGAAGACCTCCGTCCGCCCGGCGCAGGGGGCTAGGATGACGTCGTCCGGCACCTCGAACTCCCTGGGCGGCAGGCCCAGGTACTCGTGGGCGCGGATCATGAAGTTGCGCCACATGGGGCCGGCGCCGGCGGCGCTGAAGGCGCCTTCCGCCATGGGGGTGCCGTCGGCGTTGCCGATCCAGACGCCGGCGGTGAGGTCCGGCGTGTAACCCTCGACCACGTTGTCGCGGAACTCCTCGCTGGTCCCCGTCTTCGTGCCGGCCGGCCGGTCGATGGTCAGGCGGCTCCAGTTGATGCCATCCTTCGAGACGATGTCCGTGAACATGTAGGCGAGGGCGGGCTGGACCACCTCGTCCGCCTCGGGCTTGTACTCGTACAGGACGTTGCGGGCCGTGTCCTCGATCCGCAGCACCGACGCCGGGTCGAGCTCGCGGAAGCCGTCCGGCAGGTTCTCGACGCTGGGCATCCCCTTCATCACGCCGTTGTTGGCGATGACGCTGAAGGCGTAGGTCTGGTCCAGGAGCTTGACCTCGCAGGCGCCCAGGGTGATGGTGGGCCCGCAGTCCGTGCGGCGGAGGTCGGTGATGCCGAGCTTGTGGGCGGTGTTGATCACCTCGTCCTCACCCAGCTCCAGCACGCTCCGCACCGCCGGCGTGTTCACGGACTGGGAGATGGCTGTCCGTACGGTGATGTTCCCCTGGTAGGAGAAGTTCCAGTTGTTGACCGGATTGCCGTCCAGGACCAGAGGGGCGTCCTGCACGATGCTCGAAGGGACCCAGCCGTTCTCGAAGCCGGTCATGTAGGTGAACAGCTTCATGGTGGAGCCGTGAGAGCGGGGGCGAGTGGTCACGTTGACCTGGCCGTTTATGTCCTTGCGGAAGAAGTCGCGGCTGCCCACCATGGTCAGGATCTCGCCCGTCTTGGGACGGATGGCGACGAGGGCGCCGTTGTGGCCGCCGTACAGGTTCTCGTTGGCGGCTACGCTCTCCTCTACCGTCTGCTCGCCGATCTGCTGAAGGCCGTAGTCAAGGGTGGTGTATATGCGGAGGCCGCCCTGGAAGACCACCTTGTCGCAGGGGATGTCGCCGGGCGGGTCGAACAGGCCCTTCTTGCACATGTTGGCGACAACGTCCCCGACGTAGAAGACGAAGTGGGGCGCCTTGATCTGGAAGGTCGCGGTGTGATAGGTGAGCTCCTCCTTCTTGGCCTTCTCGATCACCTTCGGGGTTATGTCCATGAAGCGTTTGATAGCGTCCCGGTGCCTCCACATCAGGTCCAGCACGTCGTGCTGGCGCTCGATGGAGGCCTTGCGGTTGCCCTTGATGATGGGCGAGTAGTAGGCAGGCGCGCTGGGGATGCCGGCCAGCATCGCCGCCTCGGCCAGGGTGAGGTCCTTGGCGGGCTTGTTGAAATAGCGCTGGGCGGCGGCCTCCACCCCGTAGGCGAAGTTACCGTAGTAGATCTGGTTCAGGTACCACTCCAGGATCTGGTCGTCATCGTAGCGGCGCTTCAGCTCCAGGGCGATAACCGTCTCCCTGACCTTGCGCTCGAACTTGCGGTCGAAGCGCTCCTCGGGGCTGATGTAGACGTTTTTCACCAGCTGCTGGGTAATGGAGCTGCCTCCACTTCCCTTCAAGAAGCCCGGCCCGAAGGGCGTGAGGTTCTCCCAGGCCGCCCTGGCCAGGCCTTTGAAGTTGACGCCGGGGTTGCTGTAAAAGCTGGCGTCCTCGGTGGCGATGGTCGCGGCGATGAGGTAGGGCGAGATCTTTTTCAGGGGCACAGGGTTGCGCAGGCCGCCCAACGGGTCCAAGTACTCGTACAGCAGCTTGCCGTTGCGGTCGAAGGCCAGGCTCGTCCCGATGCTGTTCTCGACAATCGCCTCCTCGGGCGGTATCAGGTTGCTGGCGTAGCTGCGGTAGACGGCAAAGCTGGCGCTCCCCGCGCCTATCAACGATAGCAGGAAGAAGAACACCGCCAGGGTGAGCGCCTTCTGCCAGCGAACCTGGGAGGCGGCGCGACGGGCGCTGATGACCCGCCGGGCGCGGCTGTACCTGTAACTATGACTCCTCGCCAAACGCTGATCCCTTCCTTAACACAACGAAATGAGGAAGGCCAAAGATTCGGCCGCCCCGGTACGACACCCACCCAATGCCTTTACTAGACTCCTTACGGTAAAACGCCCCGCTGATATAATGGTTTCCGAATTGCCCCGCTTTTGCCCCGGTGACCGGTCATGCCGTTAACCCGTGACGAAGTCCAGCATATCGCCAAGCTGGCCCGCCTGGGCCTGAGCGAGGACGACATCGCCAGGTTCCAGGAGCAGCTCTCCTCGATCCTCGACTACTTCCAGGCCCTGCGACGGGTCGACACGGAGAACGTACCGCCCACCTCCCATACCCTCCCCCTCCAGAACGTCATGCGCGAAGACGACCCGCGGCCGCCCTTCGAGAAGGAGACGGTGCTGGCCAACGCCCCCCAGCGCGAGGACGACTGCTTCCGGGTGCGGGCGGTGCTGGAGGAATAGCGACCCATGTCCGTTTTGGGGACGGCACCGCGGACTGGAGTCCGCGGCTTGAGCAAACCGAGCCGCGCACTTCAGTGCCCGGGCTGGAATGCCCGTGCCTGAGCCCCTATACGCCCTCACCGTCCACGAGGCGGCCGAGCTCCTGGCCCGCCGAGAGGTGTCCTCGCTGGAGCTGACGCGGGCCGTCCTCGACCGTATCCATCAGGTGGACGACCGCATCCGCGCCTTCCTCACGCTCTGCGAGGACGAGGCGCTGCAACAGGCGCGCGAGGCGGACGGGCGGCTCGCCCGCGACGAGACCTCGCCCCTGATGGGCATACCGGGGGCGATCAAGGACGTCATCTGCACCAAAGGGATCCGCACTACCTGCGGCTCCCGCATCCTGGACAACTTCGTGCCCCCCTTTGACGCCTTCGTAATCGAGAGGCTGAAAGAATCGGGCTTCGTCATGGTGGGGAAGACCAACATGGACGAGTTCGCCATGGGCTCTTCCGGCGAGAACTCCGCCTTCCACCCCACCCACAACCCCTGGGACCTGGAGCGCGTGCCCGGCGGCTCCTCCGCCGGCTCTGCCGCCGCCGTCGCCTCCGGCGAGGCCCTCTTCGCCCTGGGCAGCGACACCGGCGGCTCCATCCGGCAGCCCGCCTGCCTCAGCGGCGTGGTGGGGTTCAAGCCCACCTACGGCCGCGTCTCCCGCTTCGGCCTCGTCGCCTTCGGCTCGTCGCTGGACCAGATCGGGCCGCTGACCAAGGGCGTGCGGGACGCCGCCATCGTCCTCCGCTGCATCGCCGGCCACGACCCCCGCGACTCCACCTCCGCCGAGGTCGACGTGCCCGAGTACGAACAGTCCCTGGTCCCGGACCTGAGGGGCCTGCGGCTCGGCGTGCCCCGGGAGTACTTCCCCGAGGGCATGGACCAGGGCGTCCGCGACGCCATGGAGGCCGCCCTCCGCACCATGGAGGACCTAGGCGCGGAGGTGGACCGCGAGGTGTCCCTCCCCTCCACGCCGCACGCCCTCGCCGTGTACTACATCATCGCCCCCAGCGAGGCCTCGGCGAACCTGGCCCGCTACGACGGCGTCAAGTACGGCTTCTCCCACACCGAGGGACAGGACATGTGGGACAACATGGAGAAGACGCGCCAGTTCGGCTTCGGCGACGAGGTGAAGCGGCGCATCATGCTCGGCACCTACGCCCTCTCCGCCGGCTACTACGACGCCTACTACCTGAAGGCGCAGAAGGTGCGCACCCTCATCCGCCGCGAGTTCGACGCCGCCTTCCAGAGCCACGACGCCCTGGTGGCCCCCGTCTCGCCCACCCCCGCCTTCAAGATCGGCGAAAAGGTGGACGACCCCCTCCAGATGTACCTCAGCGACGTCTTCACGATACCGGTGAACATCGCCGGCCTGCCGGCGATCTCCGTCCCCTGCGGCTTCCCCGGGGGCCTCCCCGTCGGCTTTCAGGTAATTGGGAAGCCGTTCGACGAGGCGACCGTCCTGCGCGTGGCCTACGCCTACGAGCAGGCCACGGAATGGCATAAGAGGAGACCCCCGCTATGAGCACCGACCGCCATGGCACGGTCGTCGCCGTCTGCCGCCGTCCCGACGGCGGCGTGCCCAAGAACCCCGAGCCCGAGGTGATCGTGGGCCGGTTCGGCCTGGTCGGCGACTACCACGCCGGGAAGACGCGCCTCAACCGGAAGGCGGGGGAGGTGGAGACGAACCTGCGCCAGATAAGCGTGGTGGCCAAGGAGGTTTTCGACGACCTGGCGCGCGAGCTGGGGGCCGAGATCCCGCCCGGCGGCTTCGGCGAGAACGTGCTGGTCGAGGGCTTGGGCGACCTGAGCGGGCTCAAGGCCGGGGACGTGATGCAGTTCTCCTCGGGCGTGGAGTTCGAGGTGACCGGCCAGAACGACCCCTGCAAGAACCTGATGTGCTGGCACCCCCAGGTGCCCAAGCGCGCCTACGGCCGGAGGGGGATCGTGGGGGTGGTGCGGCGGCCCGGCGTCCTCAGGCCGGGTGATACCGTGACTCTACGGGAGGCTTCTCGGCGGCGGTAGGGGCCGGCAACGGCGCGATCTCCCAGCGGCCGCCGCCCTGCTCCTTGGCGCTGTACATGGCGCGGTCGGCGGCCCGGATCAGATCCTCCATGCCGCTGCCGTGATCGGGGTAGGATGCCAGGCCGAAGCTGACCGTCGGTCTTTCCGCGGCATCGCCCAGTCCGAGCGGCAGCTCTTCGTCCAGGCGCGACTGGAACCTGGCGACCAGGTTCTGGGCCCCCTCGCAGTCTGTGTCGGGCACCACGATGATGAACTCGTCGCCGCCCCAGCGACCGGCCAGGTCGGAGCTGCGACAGGAGGCGCGCAGGGCCCGCGAGACGCCCCTCAGCACGGCGTCGCCGAAGAGATGACCGCCGCGGTCGTTACACCCCTTGAACCGGTCGACGTCGCCGATGATGACGGTGAGGGGACGCGCGCCTCGCCGGACCAGCGTGAGGAGCTCCTGGCAGCGGCGGGCGATGGCGCCCCGGTTCAGCAGCTCGGTCAGGGGGTCCATCTCCGCCATCCGCTGGAGGGCCGCCGTCCTCTCGCGCACCTTCTGCTCCAGGCCCTCGTTCAACTGTCGTAGTTCCGCTTCCGCCGCGCTGAGCTGGACGTTCGCCTTCAGCGCCTCGTCCCGCTGTCGGCGGACGTAGCTCCCCATGCGGATCATCCAGAAGCTGACCGTCATCAGCACGCCGGTGAATGCGATGCAGGTGGTGACCAGGAAACGCACGTCCCGGTAGCGTTCCGCGTTCTGGGCCAGGTACCACTGGTGCGGGATTACCCCCGCCCCGTCCAGGGAAACGATGGTCAAAAACGCCATGCTTACCAGCCCGGTAAAGACGACAGCCTCCCGCGGGTGGAGGAAAGCCGAAGCGTAGATGATGGCGTACATGTAGGCGATCGCGCCCAGCCAGCTGACACCGCCCAAGTAGTAGACCATGGCGGTATGAAACAGGACCTCGGCCGCCAACAGCCCATAGTGGTACCGATCCATCTGTCGAGCGTCTCTGGCGCGAGCCGCCACTTGACCGTAAGCCACCAGCACCGCCACTTCCGTGACCAGGGCGATGAGGAAGCCGTAGGGCATCGGCATGCGGATAGCGAACATCAGGGCCCACAGGCCGATGAAGAGCGAGACGAGGATCAGGCGTGCGGATACGAAAGCCGAGTGCTCATTCTTCTTCAGTTCCAGCAGGTCAATATGAGCGGTAGTGGAGGTCATCCCCCGGCTCCAGCGAAAGTTGTCCCCACTAGTAAGATTGGTGGGGAGGGACGGTTGTTACATGGGTCGCCAGTTGTGAGCGCCGAAGAATCGCCGGTGCGCGTCGAGGCTTACGCCGGTGCCCGCTACCCGGAGCGCCCCCTCCGCGTCGAGTGGCAGGGGGTTATGCGAGAAGTCATCGAGATCGAGCGCCAGTGGCAGGAACCTGAACGGCGCTGCTTCGTTCTCACTTTAGAAGGTGACACTAGATTGCGCCTCTGCTACTATTTCCGACACGACGCCTGGTCCGCCAGCGAGTTAGGAGGAAGCGCTACTTGAGCGAGGTGCCACCCAAGATCGAGCGAAACGTTGTGTCCGAGAAGGTGCGCGCCATCCCCTCCTCCGGCATCCGCCGCTTCTTCGAGCTCATCGCCAACATGGACGGCGTCATCTCCCTGGGCGTCGGCGAGCCCGACTTCGTGACCCCGGACGCCTTCTCGCGGGCCGCGGTGAAGGCCATCGACGAGGGCCACACCCACTACACCTCCAACTACGGCCTCCCCGAGCTCCGCCAGGCCGTCGCCGGCCACCTGGAGCGCCTCTACGGCGTCCGCTACGACCCCGAGAACGAGATCATCATCACCACCGGCGTCAGCGAAGGGCTGCTGCTCGCCCTCCTTTCGCTCCTAGACCCGGGTGACGAGCTCCTCTCGCCCGACCCCTACTACGTGGCGTACCTGCCCGCCTGCATCCTGGCCGGCGGCGTCTTCGTCCCCGTGCCCACGAGCATGGAGCAGGGCTTCCGCGTCCACGCAGAGGAGATCGAGGCGCGGATAACGGAGCGCAGCAAGGCCCTGCTCATCGGCTACCCGTCCAACCCCACGGGCGCCCAGATGACCCGCGAAGACCTCCTCGACGTCGCCGACGTGGCGGCGCGGCGCGACCTCATCGTCATCGCCGACGAGATCTACGACCGCCTCTCCTACGGCATCCCCCACACCTGCTTCCCCTCCCTCCCCGGCATGCGCGAGCGCTCCATCCTCCTGGGCGGCTTCTCCAAGGCCTACGCCATGACCGGCTGGCGCGTCGGCTGGGCCTGCGCCCCCGCCGACCTCCTGGAGGCGATGATGAAGGTCCATCAGTACATCATCATGTCCGCCCCCACGCCCAGCCAGTACGCCGCCCTCGAGGCGATCCGCAGCGGCGAGGCCGAGTCGCAGCGCATGGTCGCCGACTTCGACCGCAGGCGGCAGTTCGTCGTCCCCGCCCTGCGCGACATGGGCCTCGCCTGCTCCGAGCCCCGGGGCGCCTTCTACGCCTTCCCCTCCATCCGCCTGCCTGCCGGTAGGCACGGCTCCACCGGCCTCGACGACGTCGAGTTCGCCGAGCGGCTGCTGGAGGAGGAGAAGGTGGCGGTCATCCCGGGCTCCGCCTTCGGGGAGTGCGGGCACGGTCACGTCCGCATCTGCTACGCGACGCCGCAGGCCCTGCTGGAGGAGGCGCTGGCCCGCATGCGGCGGTTCGTAAGAACGCTGTAGCGCCGGTCGCGCCCTCCGCACCGGCGGCTGCTTTCTGATCGTCCGCGGGAGTTATGTCAGCCCGCTGTTGCGGCGGCTGATGCAGACTCAGGCTCGGCCGATACTTGTATCTCCTGACGGTCGAGGGCCGCCAGCAACGCCTGAACGCACCGCGGATCCAGTTGTGACCCGGCGACTCGGCGTAGCTCTCCCTCCGCATCGGCTACGGTCATCGCCGGTCGATAGGGCCGATTGGAGGTGACTGCATCGAATGTGTCCGCAACAGAGATGATGCGCGCGTCCAACGGTATCTCCTCGCCCCTCAAGCTATCGGGATAGCCCATGCCGTCAAAGCGTTCGTGGTGATGGCGGATTATACCGCCCATCTCGCGCAGGGCCTTCACCCGCTGCGACACGTCCCAACCCTTGACGGTGTGGGTTTTCATTTGGTCGAACTCTTCTGGAGTCAGCTTTCCGGGCTTCTTCAGCAGACCTGGCGAGAGGCTGATCTTGCCGATATCGTGTAGCTGCGCCGCCAGCACCAGCTTACGCAGAGCCGCCGCCGAGAGCCCCAACTCCCTGCCGATCACGAAGGCGTACGCTGCTACCCTCCCCACATGCCCGAAGGTCGCGATATCGTGCGCTTCGATCTCGTCGGCAAGCTTGACCAGGGACGCATCCCGACCTCTGTTGAGCTGGGCCAAGGCATCACGCATCAGCAGGGCCTCTGCTATGACCCGGACATTACCGCCACGCTTACTCTCCCAAAGCCAACCTGCCAAGACTGCCGTGAAGGCGGCCAAGAACAAAGCGTGATATTCCCACCAGGACCAGTACCAGGGTTCGCTGAGGGCCAGCGCCACTTGAGCCTCGGCCAGCAACACTAGTCCCACAACCATCGCAAGCTGAGAGGTAAGCCGCGCCAGCTGGTACGACTGGTAATAGCGCCAGGCGGCAAAGCCCATCATTCCGACGATAGGCACAGTCAGAGCATAACGGATCGGATTTCTATCGGTAGCCAGCCAGGACAACCAGCCAGGGGCGGCCAGGCTCACGCCCATGAACGCCAGCAGGGCAGCCGCGGCTATCGCGAACACCGCCCCAGAAAAGCGCACAACGTGGTCATCGGTGAGACCGCGAACCGAGATGACGCTCAGCACGGCAAACCCGCCCCCCGTGAACGTGCTGAGCCACGGCGACGCCTCCAGCACAGAATACGGCTCGTCGTAGAAATGGCCCGGCGTGGTGAGACCGTGCACAGAGAAAAACACCGCCAGGGCCATGAAGCTAAGCGCGAGAAAGAGTACCCGCGTCTCGCGTATAGAGCGAGCCGACAAAACTAGAGCACCGCATATCAATGCCGCCATCAGTGAGGCCGCTGACACGACGTAAAAGTGAAATTCCGGCGCCTCCCATTCGAGTTCGGGAATCACCAGCAAGGCGCCCAGGATGATAAGCGGAGCGGCCAAAATTAGCACAATTCGCACGAGGATACCGCCTCTCCAACAATCATAAGATGAAGCCACCGCCGCGACCGTTACACGATAAGTCGGCGGACTTAAGCTATTGCTATGCGAAGCAACGACACCGCCCGCGTACGCGCCGCGGGTCGGACCTAGTCCCGCCAGGGCTTGCCCTTGGCCAGGCGCAGGAAGTCGTCCACCACCTTCGGGGCCCCCGCTACTACGCCCTGGCCGTAGATGCTGGCCGCGCCCCCGTCTCGGCCGACGACGGCGCCGCCCGCCTCCCGCACCAGCAGGATGCCGGCGGCCACGTCCCAGGGGAACAGGTAGTGGTGGACGAAGAGGTCGTAGCGGCCGCAGGCGGCGTAGGCCAGACCCAGCGCCGCCGAACCCATGATCCGCACGCTCTGCATCCCCGGCCACAGCTCGTGGATCAGGGTGAGGAGCCGCGCCGCCCGTGCGTCCTCGTACCCCAGGTCGGCGCCCACCACGGCCTCGGCCACGCTGCCGACCGTCGACACGCGCACGGGCGCGCCGTTCAGGGTGGCGCCGCCGCCCTTGACGGCGAAGAACTCCGCGCCGCGCACCGGGTCGCTCGTCAGGCCCAGCACCGGCTCGCCCTGCCGGCAGAGGGCGATGTTGAAGCAGAAGTAGGGTATGCCCCGCGAGTAGTTGTGCGTCCCGTCCAGGGGGTCGACCACCCACATCCAGCCCTCGGAGCGGGCGTGGGCCGCCGTCTCCTCGGAGAGGACGGCGTGGTCGGGAAACTCCTGGCGCAGGATGTCGAGCACGGCGTGCTCGGCCTGGAGGTCGGCGTCGGTGAGGACGTTACCCCGGCCCTTCACCTGCACCTCGTGCTGAGGGCCGAAGGCGGCGAGGATGATGCGCCCGGCCTCGGCGGCGCAGAGTCGGGCCACCTCGGCGGCGGTCTTGCCGCTGGCGGAGACGGGGAGATCAGGCACGGGGCTCAGAAGGGGCAGACGGCTTCGGCATCGAACTCGGGGTTAGCGTAACCGTAGTCCCAGGCGTTCGCAAACCCCTCGAGGTGGCCAGCGATGAAGTCGCGGGCGGCGATGCAGCCCGACGCGACCACCCCGACTTTGGCGTACCCCTGGCGGAAGCGGACGGTCATCTTTCCGTGAAGGGTCTCGGGGGCCGCCGCTATAGCGTCGTCAAGGGCGGCGAGGGCGTCGGCCTTGTTGCCGAGGGCGGCCTGCGCCAGTCCGATGCGGAAGCGGACGTAGGCGAGCAGCTCCGCCGGGTCGCCGATGCCCTCCGCGTCCTGGAGGGCGGGGTTATCGAGGGCCTCGCGGTAGAGGGCGAGAGCGCCGGTGTAGTCGCCCTTGGCGAAGACCTCGTCGGCGTCGCGCACCTTGAAGTAGCGCAGGTCCGAAGGCTCGTACTCCAGCGAGGCGAAGGTGAAGCGCCGGCCGTCCCACTTGTAGGTACGGACGCTCTCCCGCTGCGGGCCCGCGCCCGCTGAACCGATGACCCCCTCCCGGAACAGCAGCTCGGGTACGCCATCGCCGTCCGTGTCCTCGAAGCGGACCTGGTTTTCGGCGACGGGGGCCGAGATCACGCCCTCCGGATCACGCTCGCTGGGCCGGACCAGGAGGACGTAGCGGTCGACTTCCACACCGACCAGGTGGAGGGCGAGGAAGCAGGTGTGGGCGCCGCAGTCCTCGGTGGTCAGGGCCGCGTCCGCGGGGCCGTTCGCGTTGAAGTCGTCCACGGCGAAGATCACCGGGTTTGTCGCGTTCGCCAGCTCATAAACCACGGAATAGCCCCCGTCCGTCGCATCGAAGACGACGATGCGGCCGGCCAGGCTGCCCGGAGGGGCCGCGTCCTCCGCCTCCCGGGTGAACCGCACGACGTACTCGTCCTCGTCGTCGCCGTCCACGTCGGCGGCGACGCAGGACGGCGTGCCGTCCGAGGGCAGGTCCCAGGCCGCGAACAGCTCGTCGAGGCAGGAGGAGGAGCCGCCGGCGGCCGTCAGATAGTCGGCGACCGCTGCGGGGTAGGCGTCGAAGGCGGCGGGCCTGGCGGGGACGGGCGGTGCCGTGGTCGGCGGCGGAGTAGGCGACTGGGAGGGGGAGGCGGTGGGCGATGGCCCGCCGCCGCCAGCGCATCCCGCCGCGAAGGCGAGCGCGGCCGTGGCCAGCGCCGCGTACAGGATGTACCGCATACCTCTAGTGGAACGCGAAGGAGCAGGAACCGTTACGCCCAGGGGAATCGCTACATCCGATCGGGCGCGGTCATACCCATGAGGCGCAGAGCCCGCGCCAACACGAGCTTCGCCGCCGCCGCCAGCTTGAGCCGCGCCTTGGAGAGGGCGACGTCGTCGCTGACGACGCGGCACTTCTCGTAGAAGTCGTGGAAGGACGTCGCCAGGTCCATAGCGTAGTAGGGGAGAGGGTGCGGCTCCAGGCTCAGGGCGATGGACTCGATCAGCTCCGGGAACTGGAGCATCCTGCGGATGAGGGCCAGCTCCGCCTCGTGGCTGAGCAGCGACACGTCGCCGTCCACGAAGTCGGCCACCCGCTCCTGGGCGTGGGCGAGGATGCCGGCGATGCGGGCGTGGGCGTACTGGACGTAGTACACGGGGTTCTCGGCGCTCTGGCGCTGGGCCAGGTCGATGTCGAAGTCCATGTGGGAGTCGGCGGCGCGGGTGACGAAGAAGAAGCGGGCGGCGTCCGGCCCCACCTCGTCGACCACCTCCCGCAGGGTAACGATGTCGCCGGCTCGCTTCGAGACCCGCACCTCCTGGCTACCCCGGCGGATGGTGATCAGCTGGTGGATGATGATGACCAGACGCTCCGGGTCCACGCCCAGGGCGGAGACCGCTGCCTTCATACGCGGCACGTGGCCCTGGTGGTCGGCGCCCCACACGTCGATCACCCGGTCGAAGGCGCGGACGAAGAACTTGTCGTAGTGGTAGGCGACGTCGGAGGCGAAGTACGTGGGCCTGCCGCTGGAGCGGACGAGGACGTTGTCCTTGTCCTCGCCCAGCGTCGAGGAGGCGAACCAGACGGCGCCCTCCTTCTCGCTGACGAAGCCGCGCTCCTTGAGGAGGGCCATCGCCTTCTCGTAGGTGCCGGACTGGTAGAGGGAATGCTCGCTGAACCAGACATCATAGCGGACGCCCATGGCGGCCAGGTCGTCCTGGATCAGGCGCACCATCTTCTGGATGCCGATGTCGTGCACCTCCGGCGGGTAGGGCTGGCCGCCGTCGAGGAACTTGTCGCCGTAGTCGTCCCGGATCTCGCCGGCCAGGTCCACCACATAGTCGCCGGTGTAGGCCCCCGCCGGCACCTCCACCTCCCGCCCGAAAAGCTGCTGGTAGCGGGCATAGAGGGTGGAGGCGAACGTCTCCGTCTGCGTACCGGCGTCGTTCACCAGGTACTCGCGCTCCACCTGGTAGCCGGCGGCGGCGAGCACGGAGGCGAGCGTATCGCCGATGGCGAGGCCGCGGCCGGTAGCGACGGTGAGGGGCCCGGTGGGGTTGGCGGACACGAACTCCACTTGCACCTTCTGCCCCAGGCCCAGCGGGACGTCGCCGAAGGATTCGCCGGCGGCCACGATGGCGTCCACCTGCGCCGCCAGCCACGCCTCCGAGAGGCGGAAGTTCACGAAGCCGGGCGGCGCCGCCTCCACGCTGGCGATGGCCTCCGTGGGCTGGACGTGCCTGGCGATGATCCCGGCGATCTCCAGGGGCGCGGCGCCCGCGGCCCGGGCCAGGCGCAGCGGCAGGGTGGAGGCGTAGTCCCCGTGCTCAGGCCGCGGCGGCCGCTCGACGGGGGATTCAGGGAGGGCCAGGGCGGGCAGCTCGCCCGCTTCCTGCGCCTTCGCGACGGCCTCGGCGACCAGGACTTCGATGTCGTGCTTTATGGTTCGACTCAGCTCACCACGCGTCACGGCCAAAACCTGAGCCGCCCCGACGAGTCGGGGCGGTATTCGTCACGCCACGATTCTAGCGTATACGAGGCGTATGCGCACATGGCCGCGCTCTCCCGGACGCCGGTGTCATTGCGAGGGGCCAACGGCCCCGAAGCAATCCCGCGCCCTCAGACCCTCCCCCGAACCGAATAAACGACTCGTGAGATTACTTCGCGGCGCCTGCCTGCCGGCAGGCAGGCTCGCAACGACGGTCAACGCGGGCCTAGTCGAAGGGGAACTCCCGACGCTCCACCATCCCCAGCACCTCGTCCAGCGCCGTGCCCACCGCCTTCACCACCTTCCGGGGGTAGTGCAACTGCTTCGTGTTGGCCTTGAACTCCTCCTCGTCGTGGATGTAATAGGTGAAGTCCTTCTGCACCGTGATGTCCAGGTCGAGGTCAATGTAGCGGATGGACTCGCCGTCGAACTCGGCGGGGGTGGAGAAGTTGCAGTACCAGCGGATGACCGACCCGCTTTCGTCCACCACGCGGTAGATGATGTACCAGCGGTCGGTCCAGTAGTGGGCGATGGCATCGGTCTCCGGCTCCCAGGTGGAGTGCGGGAACTCGACGGGCACGCCCGCCCGGTGACGGAGGATGATGAGCGGACCGCGCTGCTCGATCAACCAACCGGTCTGGCGGCGGTGGAAGGAGCCGTCGTACTTGATGGAGACGACGGTGATCTCGGCGTCGGCGGAGGGTTCGACCATCAGCTCACTTCGGTGGTGAGGCGCTCCCAGAGCTCCGCCACCCGCCGTCCCAGCGCCCGGTTCTCCGGCCGCGACAGATCGGGATCCTCCTCCAGCAGACGCGTCGCCTCCCGCCGCGCCTCCTCGATGAGGGCGACGTCGCTGAGGCTGGCCACCCGCAGGTCGGGCAGGCCCGATTGCCTCACGCCGAAGTACTCGCCGGGCCCGCGCAGGCGGAGGTCCTCCTCGGCCAGGCGGAAGCCATCGTGCACCGTCTCCATGATGCGGAGGCGTTCCTGCGCCTCCGGCGAGGGGTTGTCCGAGAGCAGCAGGCAGTAGGCCTGGCGCTCGCTGCGGCGGACGCGGCCCCGGAACTGGTGCAACTGCGCCAGGCCGAACCGGTCGGCGCCCTCGATGAGGATAACGGTGGCATTGGGCACGTCGACGCCCACCTCCACCACCGCGGTGGAGACCAGGACGTCGAGGTCGCCGTCGCGGAAGGCGCGCATCACGGTGTCGCGCTCTCCGGCGGGTAGGCGGCCGTGGACGAGGCCCAGGCGGAGATCGGGGAAGACGTGCTCACGGAGGCGGTCGTACTCCTGGACGGCGGCCTTTACCGCCACCGCCTCGGACTCCTCGACCAGGGGGCAGATGACGTAGCCCTGCCGTCCCGCCTGCACCTGCTTCCGGACGAAGTCGTACGCCTTCTGGCGCTGCTCCGGGCGGAGGCGGTAGGTCTTGACTGGCGGCCGGCCGGGCGGCATCTCGTCCAGCACGCTTATGTCGAGGTCGCCATAGACGGTGAGGGCCAGGGTACGGGGTATGGGCGTGGCCGTCATCACCAGCACGTGAGCCGACATGTCGGCTTTCTCCCGCAACGCCGCCCGCTGCACGACGCCGAACCGGTGCTGCTCGTCGATGACGGCGAGGCCCAGGCGGGCGAAGCTGACGTCCTCCTGAATGAGGGCGTGCGTGCCGACGACGATGTCGGCATCGCCGCGGGCGACGGCGTCCTGGGCGGCGGCCTTGTCCGCCGCCTTGAGGCTCCCCGTCAGCAGGGCGATCCGCACCGGCCGGTCGAGA
>JACOUE010000031.1 GCA_016178045.1 Chloroflexota bacterium | reverse complement strand
TTCTTGATCACCTCCGCCTTCTTCTGGGCCAGAGCGATCTTGGCGGCGCGCTCGTCGACGGGGGCGGCGGGAGCGGCGGCCGGAGGGGCCGCCTTCGCCACCTGCTCCTCCTCGAACGCCTTGAGGGCGGCCTGCACCGCCGCCTTCTCTTCCTCGCCCGCGAGGCCCTGGGCCCGCGCCTCCGCCCGCGCCTTCTTGATCACCTCAGCCTTGGCCTGGGCCAGGGCGATCTTCGCCGCCCGCTCGTCGACGACAGGCTCCTGGCCGGCGGCGGCTGCCATCTGCCTGCGCGCCTCCTCGATGGCCTCGAGGTAGTCCTCCTGCCATTCTTCGATCTCGGCCAGGGGGTGGCTCTTGCGGAGGATGTAGTAGCCCAACCCCTCCTCGGTCAGGAGCGGCCGCGGGTCTGGGTGGCCGTCGAAGACGATGCCGAACAGCTCGGCCGTCTCGCGCTCGTGCCAGTTGGCGGTCTGCCAGAGGTGGCTGACGCTGGGCACGCGGGCGTCATCGAACGGGCAGGGGACTTTGATGGCCACCGAATGCCCGTGCTTGAACGAGTAGAGGTGGTAGACCACCTCCATCTGGTCCATGTGGTCGACCCCGGAGACGGAGCGCAGGAAGTCGAAGGCAAGGCGCTCGTCGCTCTTCGCCGTCTCCATCACCCGATGGAGGTCCTCCCGCCGCACGGTGAGGGCGACGTCCCACGCGGTCTGCGCGGCCTGGAACTCGACGGCGGGGAGGACTTCTCGGAAAGTGTCGGCGATGGAGCCGGGAGGGGGCTCGGCTACGGGAGCTTCGGGGGTGCGGCCTCGCTCCTCAACCATCGCTCAGCGGCCGATCTTACCCCGCTCTTCCATGATCTTCTTCTGGAGGGCCAGGAACGCGTCCATCAGCGCCTCCGGCCGCGGCGGGCAGCCGGGCACGTAAACGTCCACCGGTATCATCTTGTCGACCCCCTGGAGGACACGGTCGTAGCGGGTGTAGGGGCCGCCGTTGGTGGCGCAGGCCCCCATGGAGATCACCCACTTGGGCGAAGGCATCTGCTCGTACAACAGCTTCACCGCCGGCGCCATCTTCTTGGTAACCGTCCCCGAAACGATCATCACGTCCGACTGCCGCGGCGAGGGCCAGGGCAGGATCCCGAAGCGGTCGAGGTCGTGACGGGCCATGTAGGTGGAGATCATCTCGATGGCGCAGCAGGCCAGCCCGAAGGTCAGCGGCCACAGGGAGTTCTTGCGGCCCCAGGCGATAATCCAGTCGGCAGGGAACTGCATGACCCCCGGCAGCAGCGAGCGGTAGGGCGCCTTGCCCTGGCCGGTGATCGCCGGCGCCGCCTTCAGCCTCTTGATGTCGCGCCGCAGATCGTCCGGGATGACGTCGGAGATGGCCTCGCGCGGGTCGTCCCGCACCTCATGCACTTCGATGATCGTCTCGTCTCTCATATCAGCCTTTCGTTACCGCCAGTTCAGCACGCCCTTCTTCCAGGCGTAGAGCAGGCCGAACCCCAGGACGATGATGAACAACACCATCTCGTAGAACGCCGCCTCCCCCACGCCCAGGAACGTCACCGCCCAGGGGAAGAGGAACACCGCCTCCACGTCGAAGATCAGGAACAGGATGGCGAAGAGGTAGTAGCGGACGTGCACCTGGGTGCGGCTGCGGCCGATGGGGAGCATGCCGCACTCGTAGGAGAGGGCCTTCGCCCGCGACTCCTGGTGGGGGGAGAGGATGTGGTTGGCGATGAGGGCGGTCCCCACCAGTGCGAACCCCAGGATCGCGGCGACGAGGACGGCCACGTAGTCCGCGAAGAAGTCCGTTATCACCGCCTCACGCTCCTGGAGACGCTAGTAAAGGGGAAGGCCATTTGTTCCGTTTGCCACAATCGATGGTAGCAGACGGGGTCCCGAGTGTCAATAAACAAAGCCCTCGCTTGGTTTATTGCCGCCCAACTATCTGGTAGGGACAGAAGCTTCAGCTCTGTCCCTACACCTGCATGCCTGCATCCTAGGTCAGCTCCGCCAGCCGCCCGCTCAGCCCCTCCCGCCGCGAGCGCGCCGCCGCCAGCCGCTCCTCCTCCCTGGCGACCACCGCCGCCGGCGCCTTCCTGCGGAACTGCCCATCCGCCAGCTTGCCCTCGATGCGACGGACCTCCGCCTCCGCCTCGGCCAGCTGCCGGGAAAGGCGCTGCCGCTCCCCCTCCACGTCCAGCAGCCCGGCCAGGGGCACCGCCACCTGGCCCTGGCTCAGGACGGCCGTCGCCACCCTGTCCTTGGGCAGCCGCCTGCCGTTCTCCACGATGTGGAGGGGCCTCACCCGAGCCAGCGTCTCCACCACCGGCCGCGCCGCCTCGACGGTCGGGCGCGCCTCGTCGGCGGCCACGTACGCCTCCACCCAGCGCGAGGCGTCCACCCGCCTCTCCGCCCGGATGTTGCGGATGGCGCGCACCACGTCCATCACCACCTGGATGCTCGCCTCCGCCTCCGGGTCGGGCTCGGCCGTCCCCTGCGGGTAAGCGGCGACGACAGCGGCCTCCGGCGCTTCCTCGAGCCGCGACCTGAGGTGCTGCCAGACCGCCTCCGTGACGAAGGGCATGAACGGGTGCAGCAGCAGCAGGACGTCCCTCAGCACCGAGGCCAGCACCGACAGCGGCGAGCGGTCTCCCTCCTTCAGGCGGACCTTCGCCATCTCGATGTACCAGTCGCAGTACTCGCTCCAGAAGAAGTCGTGCAGGAGGCGGGCCGCCTCGTTCAGCCGGAACTCGCCCAGCCGCCGGTTCACCTCTCGGGCCACGCGTATCGCCCGCGAGTAGATCCAGCGGTCCTCCAGTGCCCAGTCCTGCCGCAGCTTTGCCTTCGCCGCCTCGGGGAGCGTCAGCCTCTCGCCACCGATGCTCTGGATCACGAAGCGCGACGCGTTCCAAAGCTTGTTGGCGAAGTTGCGCCCGCCCTCCAGCTTCTCGTCCGTCAGGCGGAAGTCGTTGCCCCGCGCGCCGCCGGTGGCCAGCGTATAGCGCAGGGCGTCGCAGCCGTACTTATCGATAGACTCCAGCGGGTCGACGACGTTGCCCAGGCTCTTGGTCATCTTGCGGCCGTACTGGTCGCGGATGAGGCCGTGCAGGTAGACGTAGTGAAAGGGGATGTCCTTCGTGTTGTAGAGGCCCATCATGATCATGCGGGCCACCCAGAAGAAGAGGATGTCGTACCCCGTCTCCAGCACGGAGGTGGGGTAGAAGTAGCGCAGGTCCTCTGTATCGTCCGGCCAGCCCAGGGTGGAGTGGGGCCACAGCGCCGACGAGAACCACGTGTCGAGCACGTCCTCATCCTGGCGCAGCTTCCCGGAGCCGCAGCGGGGGCACTCCCGCGGGTCCTCGAAGGGCTTGTCGCGCGGCGGCACCACCTCGGCCTCGCACTCCTGGCAGTACCAGACGGGGATGCGGTGGCCCCACCAGAGCTGGCGCGAGATGCACCAGTCGCGGATGTTCTCCATCCAATGCAGGTAGACGCGCAGGAAGCGCCGGGGGATGATCCTGATCCGCCCGCTCTTCACCGCCTCGATGGCGGGCTTGGCCAGCGGCCCCGCCCGCACGAACCACTGTTTGCTGATGAGCGGCTCGAGCATCGTGTCGCAGCGCTCGCAGTGGCCGACGGCGTGGCGGTGGGGCACGGTCTTCTCCAGCAGGCCCAGCCGCTCCAGGTCGCGGAGGATGACCTCCTTGCACTGGAAGCGGTCCATCCCCTCGTAGGGGCCGGCCTCCGCGTTCATGGTGCCGTCCCCGTTGACGGCGACGATGGCGCGGAGGCCGTGCCTCTCGCCGATCTCGAAGTCGAGCTGGTCGTGGCCCGGGGTGATCTTCAGGGCCCCCGTGCCGAACTTGGGGTCGACGGCCTCGTCGGCGATGATGGGGATCCGGCGCTCGATGACGGGGAGCAGGGCCGTACGCCCGACCACCTTCTGCCAGCGCTTCACCTTCGGATTCACCGCCACCGCCACGTCCGCCACGATGGTCTCCGGCCGCGTCGTGGCGATGACGATGTGCTCGTCGGTGCGGTTGCCCGCGTCGTCCAGCAGCGGGTAGCGCACGTACCAGAGGTGCTCGTCGTGCTCCCGGTGCTCCACCTCGAGGTCGGAGAGGGCCGTCTGGCAGCGGGGGCACCAGTTGATGATGCGTTCGCCCCGATAGATGAGACCGTCGTGGTACAGGTTGACGAAGGTGGTGCGGACTGCCCGCTGCGGCCCTTCGTCCATGGTGAACCGCTCGCGGCTCAAGTCGAGGGAGCAGCCGAGCCGGAAGTGCTGGTGGGTGATGACCCGGCGGTACTGGCCGACCCAGCGCCAGACGCGCTCCAGGAACTTCTCCCGTCCCAGGTCGTGGCGGCTGACGCCCTCCTTGGCCAGCTCCTTCTCCACCACGTTCTGGGTGGCGATGCCGGCGTGGTCGACGCCGGGGAGCCAGAGGGTGGGTTCGCCCTTCATGCGGTGCCAGCGGATGAGGCAGTCCTCGATCGTGTCCACCAGGGCGTGGCCCAGGTGGAGCTCGCCGGTGACGTTGGCCGGCGGATAGATGATGCAGAACGGCTCCCTGTGGGGGTCGATTCGAGCGGTGAAGTAGCCGCCGTCCAGCCATAGCTGGTATATGGGACCTTCAGTGCCGGCCGGGTCGTAGGCCTTCGCCATCTCCTCGGGCGACGTCATCGCAGGAAACCGCCTTCACAAAACAAACCCCGAGACACTGCCCGTCGATAGGCAGGTCGGGGCACCTGGAATTGTATACGTCCTGCTATCCTCGGTCAACGAAGGCGCGGGGGGTTAAGAAACCACACCCTGAAGGGTCTTGGATTCACTCCGCCTTGAACTCCTGCCACGCCTTCTTCAGCAGCTTCGGGTCGCTGAACAGGTCGGCGGCGGTCATCGCCATCGCTTTGGCCGCGTCCAGCAGGCCCTGATGGCCCGCCTCGCTCGCCGCCATCTCCCGGAACTCCTCCGTGTGGATAGGGATGTCCGGCGGCGCGATGGCGACGGTGGGGTGGATAGCGGGGACGATGGCGCTGACGTTGCCCATGTCCGTGCTCCCCATCGACCGCCGCGACTCCGGGTCGACCACCCGCCGTCCCAGCGACTCCAGGTTCGACTTAAACGCTTCCGCCAGCGCCCGGTTGGTGCGCATCGCCTTGTAGCGGGACTCCTCGCCCCAGCGGTACTCCAGCCGGCAGCCCGCGGCCTCCGCCCCGGCCTGGAAGCAGGCCAAGACCTTCTCCCGCACCACCTCCAGGTAGTCGTCCGCCTCCGCGCGCAGGAGGAGGCTGGCCGCAGTGTGGTGGGGGATTACGTTGACCGCCTGGCCGCCGTCCGTGATGATGCCGTGGACGCGGGCCGAGTCCCGCAGCTGCTGTCGCAGCAGCCCGACCCCCTGAAAGCCGATGAGCATGGCGTCCAGGGCGTTGACCCCGGCCTCCGGGCGGGCGGCGGCGTGGGCCGCCTTCCCGAAGTACTCCACGTCCAGCTCGATGCAGGCGAGGGCGTAGCTTGTCGCCGAGTCGCGGTTGCCGGGGTGGACCAGCATGGCGCAGTCGAGGTCGTCGAAGGCGCCGCGCGCCGCCATGTACACCTTTCCCCCCGCCGCTTCCTCCGCTGGCGTGCCGATCACCAGCACCGTGCCGCCCTTCTCGTCGGCGACGGCTTTGGCGACGATGCCGGCCGCCGCCGAGGCCGTGCCGATTACGTTGTGGCCGCAGCCATGCCCGATCCCGGGGAGGGCGTCGTACTCCGCCAGGAAGGCGATGCGCGGCTTGCCGCTGCCGTAAGTGGCGCGAAAGGCCGTCGGTATCTGGCAGATGCCCCGCTCTACCGAGAAGCCGTTCGCCTCCAGGAAGTCGCTCAGCCAGGCGGCCGCCTTCTCCTCCTGGAAGGCGACCTCCGGGCTGGCGTGCAGCTTCAGGCTCAGCGCGATGAGCTCGTCGCGGCGGCGGTCTATCTCGGCGGCGACCTTTGCTTTGAGGGATGGCGCCATCTCTTCCTCTCCTATGGAGCGTCGCCCCATTCTAGCCCGCCCGACGTCGGCACGGTCAAGCGCCCCGCGTTTGGCGGGGCTTCAGGGAGCGGGCTATACTGGCCGGGGGAGGCAATTGGACCTCAAGCAGTTCATCCGCGACGTGCCCGACTTTCCCCAGCCGGGCGTCCTCTTCCGGGACATCACTCCCCTGCTCAAGGAGCCGGCCGCCTTCCAGTACGCCATCGACTGGTTCCGCGACCAGCTCAGCGGCCTGGGGGTGGAGGCGGTGGTGGGGATAGAGTCGCGCGGCTTCATCTTCGCCGCGCCGCTGGCCTACCAGCTGGCCGTGCCCTTCATCCCCGTCCGAAAGTCGGGCAAGCTGCCGGCGGCGAGGATGTCGGTAGAGTACGCCCTTGAGTACGGCACCAGCGAGCTCGATATCCACCAGGACGCCCTCAGCCCCGGCCAGAACGTGGCCATCGTTGACGACCTTATCGCCACCGGCGGCACAGCGATCGCCACTACGAAGCTCGTGGAACTGCTGGGCGCCCGCGTCGCCGCCCTCGCCTTCCTGGTCGAACTGGCCGGCCTGGGAGGGCGCGAGCGCCTGAAGGAGTACCGGGTGCTTTCCCTCATCCGCTACGAGTGACGGCGTGGCCGCCGAGGAGCTCCGCGAGCGGCACCAGTGTCGCGTCGCAGCTAGAATGACCGCCTTTACGTCGCAGGTAGAATGTCCTCTATCACTTGTTGCACGGTCAATGGTGCATCGCGGAGTCTGGCCTTGTCGACGTGGGGGAGTTGCGCGACGAGATGACCGCGGTGC
>JACOUE010000055.1 GCA_016178045.1 Chloroflexota bacterium | reverse complement strand
CTCGGCGACGACCGTAGCGTCCAGGCTCTGCGGCCGGTACCCTGCCTCCGCCACCAGCTTTACCGCCTCCGCCAGGAGCCCGCGGCTGTCGGCGTCGCGGTAGGCCGGGTCGTCCGGGGGGAAGTGCCGGCCGATGTCCCCCAGGCCGGCGGCGCCGAGGACGGCGTCGATTATGGCGTGGAGGAGGACGTCGGCGTCGCTGTGACCGGCGAGGCCCCTCTCTCCGGGAAACGTGACGCCTCCCAGGATGAGGGGCCTTCCCTCCTGATGTCGGTGAATATCATAGCCGATGCCAACACGCATTGTCGATGAGTCCTTAGGGGCCGAGGACGGCCTCCGCCAGGCGGAGGTCCTCCGGCGTGGTCACCTTCAGGTTCAAGCGCGACCCCTGGTACAGCCGGACGGCGTGCCCCAGCGCCTCCATCATGGCGGCGTCGTCCGTGACGTCGTCGGTCACTTGGTCGTGGGCGCCACGGAGGAGATCGTAGCGAAAGACCTGGGGCGTCTGCACGACCCACAGGCTGCTGCGGTCCACCGTGCGCAGGACAAGCCCCTGCCTGTCCGCCTCCTTCACCGTGTCGGCGCAGGGGACGGCGGCGACGGCGGCGCCGGTATCGCGGGCCGCCTCCAGCCCCCGCTCGATGAGCTCAGGGGTCACCAGCGGCCGGGCCCCGTCGTGCACCACTACCCACTCGCAGGGGCCGAGGGCGTCGAGGCCGGCGCGGACCGAATCCTGCCGCCGCGGCCCGCCTTCGCAGACGGCGGCGACCTTGTCGAAGCCTGCGTCGGCGATAAGGCGTCGGGCCTTCTCGACGTTCTCGCCCGCCGTGACGAGGGCGATGCGGTCAATCGGGGAGCAGGCCTGGAACGCCGCCAGCGTGTGGGCCAGCAGAGGCCGCCCGGCCAGCGGCGCGAAGAGCTTGTCCACAGCCTGCCCTGAGCGAAGCCGAAGGGTCGAAGGGCCCTCCATGCGCGCGCTCCTGCCGGCGGCGGCGATGACCGCTCCCACCTCCACCGGCCCCTACCTCCAGGAAGGAGGAAGAAGGTCGAAGGAAGAAGTGCCCCTCGCCCCCCTTCCTTCTTCCTCCTTCCTTCTTCCTTCCATCAGGCGCCCTTGG
This sequence comes from Chloroflexota bacterium, assembly GCA_016178045.1. Classification (GTDB taxonomy): domain Bacteria; phylum Chloroflexota; class Dehalococcoidia; order SM23-28-2; family JACOUE01; genus JACOUE01. The sequence goes on along the minus strand of JACOUE010000055.1, from coordinate 14,050 downwards.
GCTGGGCGAAGATCATGCGGCCGGCCATGGTCTGGAGGACGCGGGTGACGATGACGTCGAGCTGCTCGTTCAGGTAGCGGCGGCCACCTTCGACCACCACCATCGTGCCGTCGTCCAGGAAGCCGACGCCCTGGCCCATCTCCTTCCCTTCCTGGATGATGCGCACCGCCATCTCCTCGCCGGGCAGGACCACCACCTTGACGGCGTTGGCCAGCTCGTTGACGTTGAGGACCTTCAGGTCCTCCAGCTCGGCGATGCGGTTGAGGTTGAAGTCGTTGGTCAGGATGGGGGCGTTGAGCTTCTTGGCCAGGCGGATGAGCTTGGCGTCCACGTCCCTGGCGTCCTCGAAGTCCTCCTCGGCCACGCGGATGGGAATCGGCGCGTCCTTCTGAAGGCGGCCGAGAACCTCGAGGCCGCGGCGGCCGCGGTTCCGCCGTAGGGCGTCCGGGGAGTCGGCGATGTGCCGCAGTTCGTCCAGGACGAACCGCGGCACCACCAGAGTCCCTTGGAGGAAGCCGGTCTGGGCGACGTCCGTGATGCGGCCGTCGATGATGGCGCTGGTGTCGATCACGATGTCGCGCGAGCCCCACCCCGTCTTCGCCAGGCCGGGCAGATAGCGCCCCAGGAAGGCGGCGAACTCCTCCTCGCGGCTGACCAGGGCGGCCACGCCGAGGGTGCCGAGCAGGAAGCTCATCACCAGGGGGGCAAGGAAGCCGCCGACGCCGGGGAGGGTGACCAGCCACGGCGTGAGGAGGGCGGACACAAGGAGCCCCGCGATCAGGCCGAAGATGCCCAGCACCATCTGCATGGGCTTGATCTGCTGCGCCCACTCCTGGAACTTACGGATGGGGGGCAGCAGCACGAGGGGGGTGGCCATGGCCCCGAAGATGGTGAAGCCCACGGGCGGGGCAACCCAGAAGATGATGCGGGTAAGGCCGGTGTCCCCCTCAGCCAGGGCCTGCCCGGTGCGAAGGCCGATGAAGCCGAAGAATATGGCGCCTACAATACGTATAAGAACGATAAGTCCATTGACAAACATGGGATAATTCCTCCCCACCAAACGCTGGCAAACCCAGCCGGGTAATGGGCGCACCTCCTTTCTGTCGGGTTTCGATAGATACGCTCATATGATTGCAGCGGAAGTATAGCATTGGCTTGGAAGAGTTGCAAAGCTAGCGCCAGCGCGCCGGCGGTGCGGGCCGAAAGAAGGCTGCGCTGTGTCCGTAGCCGCCGTCATCCCCGCATCCCCCTACAGGCCCACCAGCCTGATGCCCAGTTCGCCCAGGGCGGCCATGTACCAGTCCTTGATCACCTTACCTACAAGAACCGTGACGAAGAAGCGGCCGACGGGCATCTGCACGGCCCCGGCGGCCACGCCCGCCAGGTCGAAGAGGGGGTTGGGGATCACGGACATGACGAACATGGTGATCACGCCGTGCCGCTCCATCCAGCGGTGGACGCGGGCGTACTCCGGCCGGTCCTGGACGATGACGCGGCCGCCGTAGCCGGCGGCGTAGCCGGTGAACTCGCCGATGGTCTCGCCCAGGCCGGCGACGAGCCCGACCCAGAAGAAAGCGGGGATGCCCAGGAAATCGTGGAGGAAGGCGCCGCCGCCGAAGACGCTGGCCGCCGCCGGCGAGGGGAGCAGGATGGACGCGGCGCCCAGGAGGTTGATCAGGAAGAGGCCGGCGTATCCGTAGGTCCTGAGCTCGCTGACGTCGGCGCCGAAGTAGAAGAAGGCGACCGTGAAGGCGGTCATGATGACCGCGATGCCTAGGAGGAGGGCCACCTCGAGGCGAGGCGGCCCGCGCCGCTTCGCCTCGGCGGCCTGCTTTTCAGGCAGGCTCATGGTCTCCACGCTGTCCAGGGCGGCCATCCGTCTCCCTTCGGGTACGCCTCGCCAGACGATGAAGGGGGCGAGAGGCTACCCTCTCGCCCCCTTTGAGGTCGATTCACTAGCCTCTCCTTCTCACGCCTACGAGGTTAGCTGACGGGTTCGGCCGAAGGAGTTAGCCTACTCCGACTGGTCGGAGATTCACCCCAATCCTTGGGTCCCCCGTTCCGCCAGAGGCGGATTCGGCGTCGGTATTCAGTTCCAACGGCAAAGTTAACCTGCCGTCTCATCAATGTCAACGCGTTGTTGAGTCAAAAGTTATCGATTGTTTACGGCGGCGGCCGGCCGCCCTTAAGATGGCTTACTGTCGGCACGAGATGAAGGGAGCAGCCTTGGCGACCGTCGATATCGAGCAGGTCCTGCCGGAGGTCAGCCGGCCCGCCCGCTACACGGGCGGCGAGTGGAACAGCGCCGGCAAAGAGTGGGACGCCGCGCCCCTGCGGGCCGTCCTCGCCTGCCCCGACGTCTACGAAGCAGGAGCCACGGACCTGACCATGGCCATCGGCTACCACCTGCTGAACCTGGAGCCCGACGTGCTGTGCGAGAGGAGCTACGTCCCCTGGCCCGACATGGAGGCGGCCATGCGCGGCCGCGGCTTCGGTCTCTGGAGCCTGGAGTCGCGGCACGCTGTCACGGACTTCGACCTGGTCCTCTTCCCGCTCGTGTCGGAACTGGCCTTTGCCAGCGTCGTGAACCTGCTGGACTTGGCGGGCCTGCCGCTGCGGTCGGCGGAGCGGGAAGGCAGCCTGCCGCTGCTGCTGGGGCTCAACGGGGGCCCCGTCGGCCCGCTCAACCCCGAGCCGCTGGCCGACTTCCTCGACGCCTTCGCCCTGGGCGACCCGGAGGCGCTCCTGCCGGACATCGTTGACCTGCTACGGCGATGGAAGGAGCCGGGGGGCGGCGCGAAGGCGGGACTGCTGCGGGAGCTGGCGCGCCTGCCCGGCCTGTACGTCCCCTCGCTGTACGAGGTGCGCTACGGGAAGGACGGGGCGGTCATGGTGGAGCCCGCGGCGGGCGCCCCGGAGCGGGTCGCAGCCCGCTGGCTGGAGTCGCTGCCGCCGCCGCCGACGAAGCCGGTCGTCCCTTTCGTGCAGACGCTGCGGTCGGCGCTGCCGCTCGAGATAAGCCGCGGCGCCGGTACCGGCCCACTCGCCGTACGGCGGCCGGTGCTGGAGCGGCCGCCCGCTGAGGTCGCAGAGGCGGCGAGGGAGCTGCTGGCCTCGACGGGGTACGGGGAGATCGCGCTAAGCGGCGTTGACCACTCGCGGCTGGGGGACGTGGCGGAGGCGCTGGTCCCGGCCCTGGGAGGGCACGCCACCGTCGTCCTGCCGCCGCTTCCCCCGGCCGCCGCCGCGGTGGCGGCGGCCGCTGCCCTCACGCCGGAGCCGCGTCGGCGCACCATCGCCTTCGACCTGGAGGCGGTCGCGGACGAACAGGTACTGACGGCCGCGGAGGCGGCTTTCGAACGGGGCTGGTACGGCGTGAGGCTCTCCTTCCGGCTGGGCCGGCCGGGGGAGGCCCTCGAGGACGCCCTGGCGACGGCAGACCTGGCGGCCCGGGTCAAGGAGGCGGGGCGGCGGCGCCACGGCGGGCGGACGCGGGTGCGGGTCAGCGCCGCCGCCTTCGTGCCGCGGTCGTGGACGCCCTTCCAGTGGGCACCTCAGGCCGCGGTGGACGAGCTGAGAGAGAACCAGGAGGCGTTCCGGCGCGCCTGCCGCCGGCGGGGCGTTGAGGTGACGGTGGAAGACCCGCAGCGGGCCTTGCTAGAGGGGGTGCTGGCCCGCGGCGACCGCCACCTCGGCGCGGCGGTAGAGCGAGCGTGGCGGCTGGGCGCACGGGTTGAAGCCGAACGGCAGCAGTTCGACTGGTCGCGCTGGGAGCGGGCGCTGGCGGAGTGCGGGCTGGACGCCGACTCGTACACGCGCGAGCGCGGGGCCGTGCGGCGCCGGAGCTCGTCCGGGCGGGCGATCAGCCAGCGTTTGCCTTCCATCTGGAGCAGGCCCAGCCGGCGGAAGAGGCTGACGTGGCGGTTCAGGCTCTCGCGGGTCACGCCCACCAGCCGGGCCATCGTCTCCTGGGTCAGGGGCAGGTCCAGGACGATGCCGTCCGGTGTCTGGCGGCCGTGGGACTCGGCCAGGTCGAGCAACTTCTTCGCCAGCCGGCCGGGGACGTCCAGGAAGGCAAGGTCCTGGGCCACTTCGTCGGACTGGCGCAGGAGCTGGGCGACGGCCGCCAGGATGGCCAGGGCCGCTTCCATGTTGGAGTGGACGAACTTCACGAAATCGTCGCGAAGGATCATGAGGGTGATGGCGTCCTGGAGGGCGAGGGCGCTGGCCGCCCGCGGCTTGCCGTCCAGCAGTGAGAGCTCGCCGAAGAAGTCGCCGCCGCCGAGGATGGCGACGATCAGCTCGCGTCCCTCGGGGTTCGGCTCGTAGATCTGGACCACGCCCTCCTCGATCAGGTAGAAGGCGTTCCCCGGGTCGTCCTTGTGGAAGATGGTCTGCCCCTTGGCGAAGCGGCGCCGCCTGGCGGTGTCCGCCAGGGCCCGCAGGTCGGACGGGGCAATCGCGGCGAAGAAGGGGACGGCCCGCAGCAGCTCGAGGGCGTCAGCCACAAGCCCCCTCCGTGCCGCCTGTGACCACGTTCATGGGAAAAGTGTGACGCCGCGCACATCCGCCGTATCCGAGTGGCGCTACTCTGGGGCCAGGGAAAGGAGGTAGATGAGCGATGATGCAGGTGGGACGGCTACCGATGATGACGATTGGAGCGTTGACACTTCTGCGGCCGTGGGCGGCGCCGCGGCGGACAGCGGCGCGGCAGGACCAGGCCGTGGAGGTGCTGGCCGACCGGAGGCGCGAGGCCTGCTCGGAGGCGGTGAAGGCGAGGACGAAGTACGACTCGTTCCGCTTCACGAGCGGATTTTAGGCCCTGGCGGCCGCGCTGACAACTGTGAAGGCCAATCTCGGGCGGTGGGGGTCGAAAAGCCCCCCGGCCCGGGGGGTGCACGGGAGCGTCCCGACCCCCACCGCCTGGCCCTCACCCTAACCCTCTCCCAGAGGGCGACGGGAGCCCAGAATCCTCCCCCCCTTGTGGAAGGGGCCCTCTTCTAGATGAGCTGGTATTCGATCTCTTCTTCCCCCAGCTGCCGGCGGTACAGCCGGTAGTAGTGCCCGGGCCGCCTGCGCCGCCGCCACGACCTCCTCCTGCGAAGCGTCCAGCCGGCCGTACAGGATATTCTCCCTCACGGTGGTCGAGAAGAGCTGGACCTCCTGGGGCGCCATGGCGATGAGCTCGCGCATGCTGGTCACCTTTATCCCGCGGGCGTCGATGCCGTCGATGGTGATACTGCCCCCGGTGACGTCGTAGAGGCGGGGGATGAGCATCAGCAGGGTAGTCTTGCCGCTCCCGGTGGCGCCGACGATGGCCACCTTCTCGCCGGGGCGGATACCCAGGTTGACGCCGCGTAGCACCGGCCGCCCCGGCTCGTACTCGAAGTGGACGTCCTCGAACTTGATCCCGTTCTCGAACCTGGTGACGGGCACGGCCTGGGGGTCGTCCTGGATGTCGCTCACCTCGTCCAGCACCTCGAAGGCGCGGCCGACGCCGACGACGGCGTCCTGGAAGGGGCCGTAGGAGATCATGATCTCGTTGATCATCTGGTAAAGGCTCTGCATGTAGCTCATGAAGATCCAGAGCGAGCCGACGGAGAGGTCGCCGGCGTTGACCCGGACGGCGGCGATCCCCAGCACGAACCCCGTCCCCACGCCGGTGATGACGACGGTGGAGCCGAAGAGCAGCTGCTCCGCCAGGCGGAAGCGGAGCTGCGCTTTCACGAACGAATGGCTGGTCTCCTCGAAGCGGGACTGCTCGGTGCCTTCCCGCCCGAACACCTTCACCGCCCGGATGGAGGCCATCGACTCTTCGATCATCGCCGTCAGCCTGCTCATCCACTCGCGGCTCACCAGCGAGGTGTTCTGGATGCGGCCGGTGAAAGCTCTGATCGTGAAGACAAGGAAGGGCATCACCCCCATGGCGACAAGGGTGAGGAGGGGGTCCAGCACCGCCATGAAGGCGACCATCAGGGCGACCCGGAAGCCGAGCGTCCCCCAGCTGCGGATGCCGTAGAGCAGGACCTCCTGGATGGCGCGGGCGTCGTTGATGCCGCGCCAGATCATGTCGCCCAGGGACTGGCTGGCGTGCCAGCGCAGGGAGAGGCCGCGCATGTGCTCGATGAGGGTGGTGCGCAGGGTATGGATCATCACCAGGGCCGTCCGCGCCACTACGTAGAAGCTGAGGGAGGCGAGGACGGCCGAGCCGCCGGTAGTCAGCACGTACGCCAGGCTGAGGAGGGCGGTGGCGGTTATGCGCTCGCCGGTGGAGTCCGTGGAGAAGTCGATGCCGAAGGGGAGGCGGAGAACGTCGCCGACGAGGACGCCGTCGATGAGGAACTTGACCGGCCAGGGGGTCAGCGTCGCCAGCAGGGAGCTGAAAAGGGTGAAGGTCAGCGCCGTCCCGATGCCGGGCCAGAACCGGAGCATGTGCGAGAGGATGCGGCGGTAGACGCGAAAGCGCCAGCCGTCGCGGGGGGCCTCGAGGGCGTCGTACGTGCGTCGCTCGAACATGCGGTGCTGCTTCTAGTCCTTGCCTATCGTCCTCAAGATGATGCCCAGCAGTATCTTCATGCCCCGCTTCAGGTTCTCGATCGAGACCTTCTCGTCGGCGCCGTGGATACCGGCGTCTTCGCCCTCTGCCAGCTCGAAGGGGACGAGGCCGTAGCAGACGACGCCGCGGGGGCGGAAGTGCTTGCAGTCGGTGCCGCCGGGGGTGAGGATGGGCATCACGTACGCTTCCGGCCGCACGCTGCGCACGGTCTCCTCGATGGCGCGATACAGCGGCGTGTCGAGGGGGGACTCGGTGCCGGTGCTCTCCTTTGCCAGCGACATCTCCACCTCCGGCCCCAGCACCGACGCCAGCTCCTCCAACAGCTCGTCGCTGGAGACGCCGGGGAGAGTGCGGCAGTCGACCATCGCCTCGCAATAGGGCGGGACGACGTTCTCGGCGACGCCGCCCTTAACTATGGTCACGGTGTAGGTGTTGCGTAGCATCACCTGCGCCCGCTTCGACTCCTTGAAGGAGCCGAGCAGCTCGTGCATCGTCTCCCCGTCCATAGCGTCCACCTTCTCGGGCGTGAGGCCGGGGAAGCGCCAGGTGACGGCCTTCAGGAACGTCCGCACGATGTCGGTAGCCTGCCGCGCGGGGCTGTGGACGGCCAGCCGCGAGAGGGCGGCCGCCATCCGAACCACGGCGTTGTCGTCGGAGGGAGAGGAGGCGTGGGCGGCCTTGCCGCGGGTGACCAGCTTCACGGTGCTGACGCCCTTCTCCGCCACCTGGGTCGGGTAGTAGATGCGGCCGGCCGGGGTGAGGTTGCCGAAGCTGCCCTCGGTCAAGAGGTAGTCGCCACCGGCTTCGTCGAAGTGGTTCTCGGCCAGCCACTTCGCGCCGTCGATGCCGCCGACCTCTTCGTCGGCGGTGGCCAGGAGGCGGAGGCTGCCGGCCAGGGGGACTTCCGCCCGCGCCAGCAGGAGGAAGGCCAGGAGCTGCATGGCCCCGAACCCCTTCATGTCCAGCGTCCCCCGCCCCAGCAGGAAGCCGTCGCGGCACTCGCCGCCGAACGGGTCGAACGACCAGTTCTCGCGTACGGCGGGGACGACGTCCATGTGATGGGCGAGGACGAGGCAGGGCTCCCTGCCCGGGTTGAGGGTCGCCGCCAGGTTGGCTTGGCCGGCCGCGGCGTCAAGCCGGGTGACCGGCAGCCCTTCCCGCTCGAGGGCGGCCTGGAGGTAGCCGGCGGCGGCGGCGACATCGCCAGGGGGGTTGGTGGTGTCGATGCGGAGGTAGGGGCAGAGGATGTCGAGCAGCTCCTCGCCGACTTTAGGCCAGCGCAGCGAATCGAGCCACTTGCTCCAGGTCATCAACTCCCCCTACCAGTAGGCGAGGTCCGTGTAGGGACGCGTGAGCTTCAGGTGCTGGAGCTTCTCGTCCCAGACGTTCCAGCCCAGCGAGCGGGTCTCCGTACGGTGGCGGAGGCCGGCCAGCCGCTCGTAGAGGTCGGGCAGGAACTGGAGGGGCGCCAGCATGCCCGACCTGTCCTTCTCCGCCGAAAGGCGCAGCAGGTAGCGGAGGAGGCGCTCCATGGCGTCCTCCCGGCCCGCGGCGTAGCCGAAGTCCATCACCGCCGTCGGGTCGAACATCTGGACGGAGCCGTTTTCCTTGTGCCGCCAGACCTCGCGCACGTGGGCGCCGCGGTCCCAGAGGCCGGCGCAGGCTACGATGCGGCCGTCCTCCTCCAGCACGTAGTAGTCCGGCCAGCTGTAGATCGGTATCCACCAGTCGGGCCTGGGTCCCCAGGTCACGTCGTCCAGGCGGCCCTGGAGGAAGTCGACGGTGTAGGGACGGAACAGGTCCAGCCCGCGTTGAGTGCGGTTGATGAGCCGGACGCAGGCGCGGATGTCGCTACGGCGGGCGGCGCGGATGCCCTCGCCGCGCTCACGTGTATCCGCGGCGGCGAAGTGGGTGATGTGGATGGGGAGGCCACGGACGTCCCCTTCCCGCTCGGGCTGGCTGTCGACCATGTCGGGGTTGAGGGCGCGGGCCCACTTCTCGGCGGCGAAGTTCTGGGAGCGGACGAAGTAGTAGGCGCCGGTGGCGATGGGCATACCCCATCGTCCCGGCCCCTCCTGGATCATCCGGCTCAGGTGCCGTCCCCGCAGCTCGCGCCGCACGCGATAGCTGGAGATGAACAGCACGGCGATCCGTTTACCGGCCACGATGGCGTTACGGGCGGAGGAGGCGCCGCAGGCCAGGAGGACGCCCTGGTCGTCGATGACGATGACGCTGGCGTTTTCCTGGAGCCGGAACTGGGCGAACGGGTAAGGGCTCCGCTCCACCGTCACCTCGTAGTCGCCGATCTCCTCCGGCGAGCTGGCGAAGAGGTCGGCCAGGGCGTCTTCGTCCAGCCAGCTGGCCTCGTGCGAGTGCATGGTGCCGGTCATGAGCGACTGTCGCCGCTCCAGCGCCTGGCGCACTTCCTCGGGCTTGAAGCCACGCTCGGTAATCCACCACCTGATCTGTGAATCGCGGTAGCCGAGCTGGCGGGCCCACCGCACGAGGTCGAGCGGCCAGCCGTGCTCCTCCGCCAGCCGGCGGATCTCGTCCGATATTTCGACTTGTCGTTCCTGTATGGGTGTGATGAGCATCGTCGCTACCTCATCCGTCCACAACTGAAAGGCCCCCGGTTCCTTCCGGAAGCGGGGGCCTTTGGTCTGCTCCTCCCTGTACCTACCCTACCCCAATCGGCCTCCGCGCTCCGGACATAATGGTCAGCCCGCTGCGCAGTTGCGCTCCGAAGACGGGGAGCTGCTGCGGAACGGAGGTGAACATAGCGGGCTGAATGATAGGGCTAGCGCCCGCCATTTGTCAATCCCCACCTCTATCTGCCGGGCAGACGCTTTCTAAAGCTCGCCAGCGCCTCTTCCGCCCCTTGGGCCCGCGCCACCGTCCGCCGTCCCTCCTCCGAGGCGACGGGAACGCCGTCGCGGTAGATGACGGTGTTGGTGGGGACGGCGGGGACGCGGGGGCCGGGGGTGATGACGCCGACCAGGTTCAGGGGGTCGGCGGCGTTCACGCGGATGAGCTCGTCCGTCTTCTCCCGCCGCCGCGCCTGCCGCAGGCCCTCGACGGCCTCGGGCAGGGCGTACTGCTCGCCGTAGAAGCCGCCGACGAAGCGGCCGCCGCGGACGAGGCCGCGGGCCTCCTGACGCCGCAGGGCGCGGAGGACGTCCCGCCAGGGGACAGCGAACGACTCCCGCTGGACCATGTCCCGGAAGACAATGCCGTAGCGGGTCAGTAGCTGTCCGGCCCACGCTTCGACCAGGCCGTCGGAGAGGGAGGTCTCATCGGGCGGAGGCCCGGGCAGCAGCGACCAGCGGCCCTCCGGCGGCCCGGCCACCAGGCTGCGGGCGGTGAAGGGGGCGCGACGGCGGATGCTGTTGAGACGCCGCCGGTACCTGGTGCGCATGAGGGCGCGGAGGGACTGGAAGCCGTCGGCGGTGACAAGACCGCGGGCGACGAGCTCCCAGAGGGCGCGCTCCACCTCGAAGGGGAGGCGGCGCGTCGCCTCCACGATGTCGTCGTAGAAGAGGGCGCCGCGCGCCTGCAGCAGGTCGAGCACGTCGCGGGCGGGGCCGACCTCCGGCTCCGCGGGCTGCTCGCCGTCGCGGACGGCGGCGAGCAGCCCGGGGAGGTCGGTGCGCAGGGCCAGCGACACCGGCGTCGAGGACGAAGGCGAGGCGGCGCGGGCGCCGTTCCCGCTGGCCGGCGCCCGGCGCGGGGAGAGCCGCCCCCAGGCCACGTCCCCCGACAGGCACAGCTCGTCCAGCCAGGACGGGCGGTACTCAGGGATGCGGGCGGAGAGGATGTGGCGCTCCCAGGCGGAGGCGGCGATCTCGAACCCCTGAAGCTGGGCCACCGCCTCCAGCAGGCCCCGCTTCCCCTCCAGGTGCGAGCCGGGCGCCAGGTGCTGCCAGCGCAGCAGAAAGCGCACCAGGTCCTGGGCGGTAACGGGCTCGATCTCGCGGCGGAGGCGGTCGAGGGTGTAGCGGTGGATGCGGGCCAGCAGACGGCGGTCGCAGAACTCCTCCCCGGACAGGCCGGGGGTGAAGCGGCCGCGGAGCAGCAGGCCCTCGCCCTCCAGGCGGGCGAGGGCGGAGGCGGTCTCGCCGGGGCTCAGGAGGACGCGCCGGGCGAGCGCCTCCACGGTGACCGGGCCCAGCACCTCCATGTGGCCGCGGAGGAGGGCCAGCAGCGCTTCCTCGCGGTCGGCGGGGCGGCGAAGGTGGTCGGGCAGAGCCAGAGGTGGGTCGATGCGCGCCTCCGGGTGGAGGGCCTGCACCAGCGGCAGGTTCTCGGCGGCGAACCAGAGCGCTTCGCCGCCTCCGAATCGGGCCACGGCGGCCCGGCCCGACGTCGCGAGGGCGTCGAACCACTCCTGCCAGCCGGCGGCGGCGGTCGGCCGCACAGCCACCAGGCCCAGGAGCGCCTCGTGCAGCTCGTCGGGGTCGCGCGGCTCGTCGAGGGCGCCGAGGTCGCGGGCGCTTTCTGGTAGGGTACGGCGCAGGCTCACAGCCCGCGTCCTGCGCTCTTCGAGGGGAGCATCATCGAGGTAGGTGTAGGGCTTGGAGTTGAGGATCTCGTGGGCCATGGGCGAGGGCTCGGTTGTGTCGCGGGCGTGGAGGCGGACCTCTCCCTCCTCGATGCGGCGGAGGACGCGCTCGAAGCCGACCAGGTCCATCGCCTCGTACAGGCAGTCGTTCAGCGTCTGGCGGACGAGGGGGTGGTCCGGCAGCTCGACGGGGCCGGTGACGTTCTCCTGGCAGGCGGCCAGGCGGGGGAAGACGGCGGCCAGCAGGTCCTCCGAGCGCATCCGCTGGATGGGGGTGGGGACGCGCTTGCCGCCGCGCTGCCGCTGCACGGCCAGGGAGCGGGTGGCGTTCCAGCGCCAGCGGCTCTTGAACATGGGCGCGACGAGCAACGCCTGGCTGACTGCCTCTCTTGCCGTGCTGGAGCGGACGAAGCCGAAGGCGTCCTCCAGGGGGAAGCTGTGCTGGGGCCCCAGCGAGAGGACGATGGCGTCGTCGTTGGCGGCGGCCTGGAGCTCGAAGTCGAAGATGACGCAGAAGCGCTTGCGCAACGCCAGCCCCCAGGCGCGGTTGATCCGCCCGCCGAAGGGGGCGTGGACGACAAGCTGCATCCCGCCGCTGTCGTCGAAGAAGCGTTCGAAGACGACGTCGGTGTCGCTGGGGATAACGCCGAGCGAATCGCGTCCGGCGCGGACGTACTGCACGAGCTGCTCCGCGGCGGCGGGCTCGAGGCCGCACTCCCCGGCAAGCCAGCCGCCGAATGCGGACGTTTCACCCTCGAGGCGGCCGGCGAGGTCGCGGCGGAGGCGGGCGACTTCTTCGGACAGCTCCAGGGTGCGGGAAGGCGCCTCGCCCAGCCAGAAGGGGATGGAGGGCGGCGCGCCCCCGGCGTCGTCCACGCGCACGACGCCGGCCTCAATGCGGCGGATGCGCCAGGAGGTGCTGCCGAGCAGGATGATGTCGCCGGCCATGGACTCGATGGCGAAGTCCTCGTCCAGCGTGCCGACGAAGGTGCCCTCCGGCTCGGCAATGACGCGGTAGTCGGCCACCTCGGGGATGGCGCCGCCGCACTGGAGCGCGGTCAGGCGGGCGTTGCGCCGGCCGCGGAGGACGCGGTTGATGCGGTCGCGGTGCAAATAGCGACCGGTGCGGGTGGGGCCCAGGCCCTCGCTCAGCATCTCGATCACTTCGTCGAAGCCGCGCCGGTCCAGGGAGGCGTAGGGGGCGGCGCGGCGGACGAGGTCGAACAGGCCGTCCTCGGGCCAGGGCTCGCAGGCGCACTCGGCCACGACCTGCTGGGCGAGAATGTCCAGCGGCGCCGCCGGCGGCTCGACGCGGTCGAGGCGGCCGGCGCGGACGGCGCGGACGAGGGCGGCGCACTCGACGAGGTCGTCGCGGGTGGTGGCGAAGAGGCGGCCCCTGGGGGTGAGACCCAGGGCGTGGCCGGAGCGGCCCACCCGCTGGAGGAACGTCGTCACGCTCCGGGGCGAGCCGATCTGGCAGACGAGGTCCACCGTGCCGATGTCGATTCCCAGCTCCAGGGAGGCGGTGGCCACCAGCGCCTTCAATTCGCCGGCCTTGAGGCGCTCCTCCACGCTGAGGCGGCGCTCCTTGGAGAGGCTGCCGTGGTGGGAGGCGACCTGCTCCTCGCCCAGGCGCTCCGCCAGGTGGTGGGCGACGCGCTCCGCCAGGCGGCGCGTGTTGACGAAGACCAGGGTGGTCCGGTGCGACTGGATGAGCGCGGCCAGGCGTTCGTAGATGTCCTTCCACTGGTCGCCGGAGCAGACGGCCTGGAGGTCGGTGGCGGGAACCTCGATGGCGAGATCAATATCGCGCTGGTGGCCCAGGTCGACGATGACGCAGTCGGGCGAGCCGTCCGGCTTGAGGCGGTCGGCGCCGACCAGGAAGCGGGCCGTCTCCTCGATGGGGTGTTGGGTGGCGGACAGGCCGACGCGGGCCGGCCGCTCCCGGCACAGGTGGTCCAGGCGGGCCAGCGACAGGGCCAGGTGGCTGCCCCGCTTGTCGCGGACCAGGGCGTGGATCTCGTCGACGATGACCGTCTTCACGTCGCGCAGGGTCTCGCGGGCTCGCTCCGCCGTCAGCATCAGGTAGAGGGACTCGGGGGTGGTGATGAGGATGTGGGGCGGGCGGGCGGCCATCGCCTGGCGGGCGGACTGGGGGGTGTCGCCGGTGCGGACCATGGCCCGTATGTCGGCCTCGGGGCAGCCGAGCTCGCGGGCCACTTCGCGGATCTCTTCGAGCGGCTGCTCCAGGTTGCGCTGGATGTCGTTGCTCAGGGCCTTGAGGGGCGAGACGTAGAGGACGTCGATGGCGTCTTCGAGACCGCGCGCTTCGGCGCGCCGCCAGAGGCGGTCGATGCTGGCCAGGAAGGCGGCCAGCGTCTTGCCCGAGCCGGTGGGGGCGGCGATGAGCGTATCGCGCCCGGCGAGGATGGAGGGCCAGCCCGCCGACTGGGCGTCGGTAGGGGCGGCGAAGCGGCGCTGGAACCAGCCGCGGATAGCTGGGTGGAAGGAGGAAAGGGGGTCAGCCATAGCCCTCCTCGAACGTGTGTGCTACCGTAGTGTAGGCCCCAGGCAAGGCGCTGTCAAGAGTAAGCGCGGCCTACGACCAGCAGGTCAGGAGGCGTCCTGCCAGACCACCTCGAACACGCGGTGCAGGCCGGAGAGCCCCTTCAGCTCTACCTCGCGGCCCTTGTCGAAGGTGAACTCGCCGGCGCTCTGGGTGAGCTCCCTTAGCAGGGAGGAGACCAGGACCTGGCCGCCGCCGGCCTGATCGGCGATGCGGGCGGCCAGGATCACGTTCTTGCCGAAAAAGTCGTCGGCTTCCTTGATGGCCTCTCCCGTGTGGAGGCCGATGCGGACGTGGACGGGCTCGATACCACCTTCCGGCGCCGCAGCAACGTCCCCGCCCGCTCGTGGTGAGCCCCTCGAAACATGAG